>NZ_JBFTLP010000004.1:0-367905 GCF_056396505.1 Arthrobacter sp. 05T410
GAAACGCCCGGTCCCATCCCGAACCCGGAAGCTAAGACCCACAGCGCCGATGGTACTGCACCCGGGAGGGTGTGGGAGAGTAGGTCACCGCCGGAACACCATTAACGGTCGAGGACCCCCACCACACGTGGGGGTCCTCCCGCATTTAAACCCCCCTCTCAGGCAGGGCCGGGACCCCGCAACACCTGCGGGAGCATCCCGCCACACCCCGCCAAACGTGAGGGAGCGTCACCGGACTTCCCGACCAAGGTGGGGGAGCGTCACAGCCGCCGTCGACCACCCAACTGCCCGCCAGCCGGCGGCCGCCGACAGAAGTGCCGCAGGAGGTTGTGAGACTTCCCACCGCGGGCCCCCGTCGACCTGATGCCGTTAGCCGGTGGCGGGTTGCTCGCCTAGAATTGGGGGAGATGTACGGACTTCGAAGCGCTTGATTTCGGGTTGCGTAGGAAACGAAACACGGAACAGAGCGGCTGCGATTGCGCCAGTGGTCAGCTCACAACAGGAGGATTCCAGCATGGCTGAGCACAATGATGGCAACCGCGGCGGCAAGGCCCCCGGCAACTCGGGCGGACGCAGTTCCGGTGGAGCCCCTTTCCGCGGCACCAGCAACTCTGGCGGCGATCCCCGCGGATTCCGTTCCAGGGAAGACCGTGACCGCAAGCCGTATGGTGATCGTGCTCCGCGTGAGGGCGGGGATCAGCGCGGCTTCGGAAACAGCGAGCGTAAGCCGTACAGCGGCGGCGGTGAGCGTAAGCCTTATGGTGATCGTGCTCCGCGTGAGGGCGGGGGTCAGCGCAGCTTTGGTGGCGACAGCCGCCCGTCCTATGGTGACCGCAAGCCGTACAGCGGCGGTGGTGAGCGTAAGCCTTATGGTGATCGTGCTCCGCGTGAGGGCGGGGAACAGCGCAGCTTCGGCGGCGGCGACCGTAAGCCTTATGGTGATCGTGCTCCGCGTGAAGGTGGGGGACAGCGCAGCTTTGGTGGCGACAGCCGCCCGTCCTATGGTGACCGTAAGCCGTATAGCGGCGGCGGTGACCGTAAGCCGTACAGCGGTGGTGGCGATCGTGACCGTAAGCCTTATGGTGATCGTGCTCCGCGTGAAGGTGGGGGACAGCGTAGCTTCGGTGGCGACAGCCGCCCGTCCTATGGTGACCGCAAGCCCTACAGCGGCGGCGATCGTGACCGTAAGCCATATGGTGATCGTGCCCCGCGTGACGGCGGGGATCAGCGTAGCTTCGGTGGCGACAGCCGCCCGTCCTATGGTGACCGCAAGCCCTACAGCGGCGGCGATCGTGACCGTAAGCCTTATGGTGACCGTGCCCCGCGTGAAGGCGGCGGCCAGCGCAGCTTCGGCGGCGGCGGCGACCGTGACCGCAAGCCGTACGGCAGCGGCGAGAACCGCAAGCCCTTCGGCACCCGCGAGGATCGTCCCGCACGGGGCTTCGACCGTGGCGACTCGGGCCCGCGCCAGTACGGACGCGACCGCCCCGAGGACCGTCCGGTTCGCGTGCCCAATGCCCGCGACCTCCGCAGCGCCAACCGCCCGGACCGGGAGCGTTCACCCCAGATCGACGAGGACGTCACGGGCAAGGAGCTTGACCGCGCCACGCAGCACCAGATCAAGACCCTCGAAGGCACCAGCGCCGAATGGGTGGCCCGCCACCTCGTCATGGCCGGGAGGCTCCTGGACGAAGAACCTGAGCTTGCCTTCCAGCATGCCCTGGCAGCCAGCCGCCGTGGCGGACGCCTCGCGTCCGTCCGCGAAGCTGTCGGCCTGACGGCCTACGCAGCCGGCCACTATGGTGAAGCCCTCCGGGAATTCCGGACCTACCGCCGGATCAGTGGCTCCAACATGCACCTGCCGGTCATGGCCGACTGCGAACGCGGCCTTGGCCGCCCGGACCGTGCCCTGGACATGGCCCGGTCCGACGAAGCCAAGGATCTCGACGCCCCCGGCAAGGTGGAACTGGCCATCGTTGCAGCCGGGGCCCGCACCGACCTCGGGCAGCTCGACGCAGCGGTTTCCGAACTGGAAATCCCGCAGCTGGACATCAACCGCGCCTTTTCCTACAGCCCCCGGCTGTTCCGTGCCTATGCTGACGCGCTGACGGCAGCCGGCCGCGCTGCCGAAGCCGCCAAATGGCAACGCCAGGCCACCGTGGCCGAAAACGCGCTGGGCCTCGGGGCTGACGAGGAACCCGACATCATCGATCTCGGCTGGGACGAGGAAGAGGAAGCCCGCGAGGAGGAACGGCAGCGCCGCCTCCGGGCGCAGGAGCATGCGGACACCCACGCCGGAACCGAAGAGCGCGCACCGCGTGCCGCCGGTGCCGCTGCCGCGGCAGAAGCCACCGGCGCCGCAGCCGGAGTGGCCGGCTTGAACGCGGGCGATGAGCTCGCCAGCGACGATCGAGCCGACGACGCCGAAGCCGACTACTTCGAGTCTGACGACGCTGAGTCCGACCTGGATTCAGTGGAATCCGACGTGCTCGACGAAGCCGACGGCGAAGCGATCGACGAGGCCGACCTGGAACTGAACGATGACGCGGACGAGGAACTCTCCGCTGACTCAGAGCCGGCGCAGCACGGAAGTGTGGAGGACTAATCGCATGACGGGAACCGCCCTGATCGCCACCTTTGATGCCCTGCTCTCCGATCTTGACGGCGTTGTCTATGCCGGCCCCAACGCCATTCCCGGGGCCGTCGAGTCGCTGCGCCGGCTGGCCGGGGTGGGCGTCGGGCTGGGCTACGTCACCAACAACGCATCCCGTTCCCCGGCACAGGTGGCCCAGCACCTGCGCGATCTCGGCGCCCCCGCCGAGGACCACCAGGTGGTGAGTTCCTCGCAGGCAGCGGCAGCGCTGCTGGCGTCGATGCTGCCGGCCGGGGCACACGTGCTGATCACGGGCAGTGCCGCACTTGCCCGGGAAATTGAACTGGTTGGCCTGGTTCCCGTCCGCGGCGCGGAGGATGCCCCAGTCGCCGTCGTTCAGGGCTTTAGTCCGGAACTTGGCTGGAAGGACCTCGCCGAGGCATCGTACGTCGTCGCCGGCGGCGCCCTGTGGGTGGCCACCAACACGGACTGGTCCATTCCCCAGGCGCGTGGAATTGCCCCCGGTAACGGGACGCTCGTGGCCGCCGTGGCAGCCGCGACCGGCAAGAGCCCGATCGTGGCCGGCAAACCCGAAGCCCCACTGTTCCACACTGCCGCCAAACGGCTGGCGGCGGACCGGCCGCTGGTCGTCGGCGACCGCCTGGACACCGACATCCTGGGCGGCAACAACGCCGGTTTCGCCACCGTCGCCGTGCTGACCGGAGTGGACACGAGGGAATCGATCCTCGCGGCACGATCTGTGGAACGCCCCGATTTCCTCATCAATGATCTGACCGGCCTGTACGCGCCATACCCTGCCGTAGAGCACGACGCCGGGCGGTTCCGCAGCGGCACGGCCTCGGCGGTCGTGCGGGGGCAGTCGGTCCACATCAGCGGCGACCCCGCCGACCTCGATTCGTGGCGTGCCGCCTGTTCGGCCTGGTGGGCCGCAAACCCCGAGACGACCAGCGCACTGGCTCCGGTCCTCGAGTGGTCCGATCACTAGGCTGGACACATGAGCGAGCTACACCAGGGACTGGACCAGGCCCCAGACGAACGGCCGGCTGAGGCGCCGACCCCTGCGGCCGATGTCGCCTGGCCCGAGCTGCCGTCGAAGCAGCTCCCGGCGGAGCTGTCCGGGCACGCCGCACCAGAGCACGCGGCAGCAGTCCTGGATCCGGCCGTCAACGCTGTCCTGGACCGCCTCGGGGCCGTGCGGCAAATGCCTGTGTCCGGGCACGGCGAAGTCTATGCGGGCATGCATGATGCCCTGCTGGAGGCCCTGAACGAAGACGTGGCCGGCCACGCCGGCGTGGCGCGCCGTATCCATGCCGCGGGGAACGGGGGATCGTGAGCCGGCTTGACCAGGCACTCGTCAGCCGGGGGCTCGCCAGGTCCCGGACCCATGCCGCCCGGCTCATTGCCGAGGGCAAGGTGAGCTCCGGGGGCGAGGTCCTCGCCAAGGCGTCCCTGCAGGTCCCGGAGGACGCCGCGCTGGACGTCACGGCCTCGGCCGAGGACGGCTACGTCAGCCGCGCCGGGCACAAGCTGGCCGGCGCGCTGGATGCCTTTCCCGCCGTCGACGTCGCAGGCAAACGGTGCCTCGACGCCGGCGCCTCCACCGGCGGGTTCACCGATGTGCTGCTTCGGCGCGGTGCGGCCCACGTGGTGGCCGTCGACGTGGGGCACGGCCAGCTGGTGCCGGAAATCCGGAATGACTCCAGGGTTTCCGTGCACGAAGGCCTCAACGTCCGCTACATGGCGGCCGCGGAAATAGGCGGACCGGCCGCCCTGACGGTGGCTGACCTGTCCTTCATCTCGCTGACGCTTGTGGTGGCGCCACTCGCGGCCTGCACCCTGCCCGGCGGCGACCTCGTCCTCATGGTCAAGCCACAGTTCGAGATCGGCAAGGACCGGCTGGGCCGGACCGGCGTGGTCACCTCGGAACGCGAACGCCGGCTCGCCGTGGGCAAGGTGGCTGCCGCCGCCGTGGACGCGGGCCTGGTCTTGTCAGGCCTCGCCCAGAGCCCGCTGCCGGGCCAGGACGGCAATGTCGAATACTTCCTGTGGATAAAACGCGCGATGTCGGAAGTCCCGCCTAAGATCGAGGAGCGGGACGCAGCTGTTGCTGCGTTGCTCGGAACAATCTGGCCGAACCACTAGTACCACCAGAAGGCGGAACCTGATGAGCAGGCGTGTCCTGATCCTGGCCCACACAGGGCGCGAGGAGTCCCTCAAGGCTGCCTGGGAAGCGTGTGCGCTGCTGCACGAATCCGGGCTGGTCCCCGTGCTGCAGGAGAACGAGCTCGGGGACATGGTCCGCTTCTTCGGCCGGCTCGACCACCCGGTCGAGGTCCTTCACGACCACGTGAAGCTGCCCGACGTGGAACTTGTCATGGTCCTCGGCGGAGACGGCACCATCCTCCGGGCTGCCGAACTGGTCCGCGAAGTCGATGTGCCGCTGCTTGGGGTGAACCTTGGCCACGTGGGGTTCCTGGCCGAGAGCGAACGGGCCGACCTCGCCCAGACCGTCGAGTGGATCGCCAGCCGTGACTACACGGTGGAAGAGCGCATGACGATCGACGTCCAGGTCTGGGTCCGCGGCCAGAAGATCTGGCACACCTGGGCCCTGAATGAGGCCGCGATCGAAAAAGGCAACCGGGAACGGATGCTGGAGGTGGTCACCGAAGTCGACGAACGCCCCCTGACCTCATTCGGCTGCGACGGCGTGGTCCTGGCCACGCCCACAGGCTCCACGGCTTACGCGTTTTCCGCCGGCGGTCCCGTGGTGTGGCCCGAGGTCGAGGCCCTCCTGATCGTGCCGATCAGCGCCCATGCCCTCTTCGCGAAGCCGCTCGTGGTTTCGCCGCGGTCCCGGCTCGCCGTCGAGATCCTGAACCGCACCGACGCCCAGGGCGTCCTCTGGTGCGACGGCCGCCGCTCGGTGGACCTGCCGCCCGGCGCGCGCGTCGAAGTTACCCGCTCCGCAACGCCCGTGCGTCTGGCCAGGACGCACCAGACCCCCTTCTCCGGCAGGCTCGTGCGCAAATTCCAGCTCCCCATCCAGGGCTGGCGCGGGCCCGTGCCCCAAACCCGGGCCATCCACACCGGCCCCCTCCCGATCATCCGCACGCCCCGTCCCATGCCGCCGCTTCCCTCGCCGCGCCACGCCGAACCCGGTGACGCGCCCGATCCCTCGCCAGATCCCACAACCGAGAAGTGAACCATGCTTGAAGAACTGCGTATCCGCGACCTCGGCGTCATCACCGACGCCACCCTGCCGCTGGGCCCGGGCCTCAGCGTGGTGACCGGTGAAACCGGTGCCGGCAAGACCATGGTGGTGACCGCCGTCGGGCTGCTCCTCGGTGCCAGGTCCGACGCCGGCGCCGTCCGCAGCGGCGCGAAGAGCGCCTCGGCGGAGGCTGTGCTGAAGCTCGACGCCGGCCACGCTGCCGTCGCGCGGTGCAGGGAAGCCGGGGCCGAGGTGGAGGAGTTCGACGGCGGTGTGGAACTGCTGCTGGCCCGCAGCGTCGGAGCCGACGGCCGCAGCCGGGCCTATCTGGGCGGACGCGCAGCGCCGGTGGGGGTGCTGGCCGAAATCGGCGAAACCCTCGTGGTGGTGCACGGACAGTCGGACCAGATCCGGCTCAAGAGCCCGGTGGCGCAACGCGGCGCCCTGGACAAATTCGCTGGCGAGAGCCTTGCGGGCGCGCTGACCGCCTATCAGGACCTCTACGCGCACTGGCATGCCAGCCAGGGCGAGCTGGACTCCTTGCGCAGTGCCGCGCGTGAACGCCTCCGCGAGGCCGAGTCGCTGCACGTTGCCCTGGCCGAGATCGACGCCGTGGACCCGCAGCCGGGGGAGGACGAGGCCCTCAAGGCCGAGGCCGTGAAACTGGCCAACGTAGAGGAACTGCGGATCGCGGCCAGCACCGCCCACCAGGCCCTCATCGCCGAGGACTTCGGTGAAGAAGCCGACGCCACCACCCTCGTGGACGCTGCCAAACGCACCCTGGAGCACGTGGCCGAACACGACGGTGAGCTGGGCTCCGCCGCGGCGCGCCTGGCCGAGGTCGGTTTCCTGCTCAACGACATCGCCGCTGAACTCGCCAGCTACCAGGCCGCCCTTGACACGGAGGGCCCGGAACGGCTCGCCGAAATCGAGGACCGACGGGCCGCGCTGGCCAAGCTGGTCCGCAAGTACGCGCCGAGCATCGACGAGGTGCTGGTCTGGGCGGAGGAGGCCCGGGCCCGGCACGAGGAACTCCAGGACGACTCCACCAGGATCGAAGCGCTGGACGCCGAGGTCGCCCGGGCCGAAACCGAGCTCCGGAAGAAGGCCGCCGGGATCAGCAAGGCCCGCACCAAGGCCGCCAAGGACCTCTCCGCGCGGGTCAGCGCTGAGCTCACGGCGCTGGCCATGGCCGATGCCACCCTGGTCATCAATGTGGAGCCCGCAGGCCAGCTGGGACCGTTCGGGGCCGACGAGATCTCCTTCCTGCTTCAGCCGCACTCCGGCGCGCCGGCCCGGCCGCTGGGCAAAGGCGCCTCGGGCGGTGAACTCTCCCGCGTCATGCTCGCCATTGAGGTGGTGCTTGCTGCCGTCGATCCCGTCCCGACGTTTGTCTTCGACGAGGTCGACGCCGGCGTCGGCGGCCGTGCCGCCGTCGAGATCGGGCGCCGGCTGGCGATGCTGGCCCAGCACGTCCAGGTCCTCGTGGTGACCCACCTGCCGCAGGTGGCCGCTTTCGCGAACCAGCACATCAGGGTCACCAAGACCTCCGTGCGGGGCGCTGACGGGGCTACCGCCACCGGCTTCACCTCCAGCGACGTGCAGCTGCTGGACGAGGCCGAGCGCGTCCGCGAACTGGCCCGCATGCTGGCCGGCCAAGAGGACTCCGAATCAGCCCAGGCCCACGCCCAGGAGCTGCTGGACGACGCCAAACTCCTCCCGCAAAGCTAGGCGGGCCCGAAAGGACGTCCGCAGGGACTCCCGCAAGGACCGCTGCTAGGACAACAATCACATCGGGATCCCGCCAAGGAACCCGTGGAAGGCCGAATTGATGATAAGCTCAAACCCCGTGGTGCAGCGATCAAACTCTCGTGTAAATTCCCGGTTTCCGGGCTCGTCCAAGACGACCAAACACATCTTCGTCACCGGTGGTGTAGCGTCCTCGCTCGGTAAGGGACTGACGGCTTCGAGCCTCGGCCACCTCCTGCGGGCACGCGGTCTGTCTGTAACAATGCAAAAGCTCGATCCCTATTTGAATGTGGATCCGGGCACGATGAACCCCTTCCAGCACGGCGAAGTCTTCGTCACTGACGACGGCGCCGAGACGGACCTGGACATCGGCCACTATGAGCGCTTCCTCGATGAAAACCTCGAAGGATCGGCCAACGTCACAACCGGCCAGGTCTACTCGACCGTCATCGCGAAGGAACGCCGCGGCGAATACCTCGGCGACACCGTCCAGGTCATCCCGCACATCACCGATGAGATCAAGCGGCGCATGCGGCTTCCCGCCGAGGGCAAGAACGCCCCCGACGTCATCATCACCGAAATCGGCGGCACGGTGGGCGACATCGAGTCCCAGCCGTTCCTCGAATCCGCCCGCCAGGTCCGCCAGGACATCGGCCGCGGAAATGTGTTCTTCCTCCACGTGTCCCTCGTGCCGTACATCGGCCCGTCGCAGGAGTTGAAGACCAAGCCGACGCAGCACTCCGTTGCCGCGCTGCGCTCCATCGGCATCCAGCCCGAGGCAATCGTGATCCGGTCGGACCGCGAAGTCCCGCAGCCGATGCGCGACAAGATCGGCCGCATGTGCGACGTCGACATCGACGCCGTGATCGGCTGCCCGGACGCACCGAGCATCTACGACATCCCGAAGACCCTGCACTCCCAGGGTCTGGATTCCTACATCGTCCGCGCCCTGGACCTGCCGTTCAAGGATGTGGACTGGACCAGCTGGGACAAGCTGCTCGACGCCGTCCACAACCCGAAGCACGAAGTTGAGATCGCGCTCGTGGGCAAGTACATCGACCTGCCGGACGCCTACCTGTCCGTCACGGAGGCCCTGCGCGCCGGCGGCTTCGCCAACGACACCAAGGTCAAGATCCGCTGGGTCCCCTCGGACGAATGCGAAACCCGTGAGGGCGCAGTGCAGTCCCTGGCCGGCGTCGACGCCATCTGCGTTCCCGGCGGCTTCGGCATCCGCGGCCTGGAAGGCAAACTCGGCGCCCTGAAGTACGCCCGCGAAACCAAGCTTCCGGTCCTGGGCCTGTGCCTGGGCCTGCAGTGCATGGTGATCGAGTACGCCCGCAACGTGGTCGGCCTCGAGGGAGCGTCCTCGTCCGAGTTCGAGCCGGACTCCAAGTACCCCGTCATCGCCACGATGGAAGAGCAGCTGGACATCGTTGACGGCAAGGGCGACCTCGGCGGCACCATGCGCCTGGGCCTGTACGAGGCCAAGCTCGACGAAGGCTCCGTCGTCGCCGAGACCTACGGCGCCACGAAGGTCAGCGAACGGCACCGGCACCGCTACGAGGTCAACAACAAGTACCGCGATCAGATCGCCGCCAAGGGCCTGTCGTTCTCCGGAACGTCGCCCGACGGCAAACTGGTCGAGTTCGTGGAACTTCCCCGCGACGTCCACCCGTACTACGTGGCCACGCAGGCGCACCCCGAGCTCAGCTCGCGGCCCACGCGCCCGCACCCGCTGTTCGCGGGCCTGATTGAGGCTGCCCTTGGCCACCAGCGGGCCGGCGACGCCGCGAACGCTGCAAGCAGCAGCCCGAGTGCGAAGGCCGATGCCCCGGCACCTGCGCCCAAGCCCTCGTCGGCAGCAGTGTCCAAGTAATTTCCAACTGAATCAAAGGACGGCGCGATGCCCGGTATGTCTGAGACCCCCAATGCTGCACGGCAGGTTTCGGATGAGCCGAGCCCGCGCCGTCTTTTGTCGTCCCGAAAGGTGTACGAGGGCAGGATCTGGGACGTCGTCAGCGACAGTTTCCAGCTCAACGACGACGGCGACACCCTGGTCCGGGACTACATCGACCATCCAGGCGCGGTGGCGGTTCTCCCGATGAACGACGACGGCGACGTGCTGCTGCTCCGGCAGTACCGGCACCCCGTCGGCATGGACCTCTGGGAGATCCCCGCCGGGCTGCTTGACGTCGAAGGGGAGGACTTCGTCGTCGGGGCCGCCCGCGAACTGGCCGAGGAAGCGGATCTCGTCGCGGACCGCTGGAACGTGCTGGCGGACTTCTTCAACTCCCCGGGCTCCTCCAGCGAGGCCATCCGCATCTACCTGGCCCGCGGCCTGAGTGAGGTGCCGGGACATGAGCGGCACGTCCGCACGGACGAGGAAGCCGAAATCGAACTGCGCTGGACCCCGCTGGACGAGGCCGTGCAGGCGGTCCTTGACGGCCGCCTCCACAACCCGTCCGCCGTCGTCGGCGTCCTGGCCGCTGCCGCCGCCCGCGCCGGCAATTTCGAAAGCCTCCGCCCGGCCGACGCGCCCTGGCCCGCCCATCCCAGCCAGCGCTAGTGGAGCCGCTGATCGCCGAACCGCCGGCCCCGGCGCAACTTCCGGCCCCGGCGCAGGCAGCCGCTCCCGAGCGCCCGCCCGCCAGGGCGTTGACGGCGATCGACCGCGCAATCACTGACTACCTGCAGCACATGGGCGTGGAGCGGGGCCTCGCGGCCAACACCCTCTCCGCCTACCGGCGGGACCTGGCCCGCTACGCCAGGCATCTGGACCAAGCCGGCCGGGAACGCCCCGCGGAGATCACCCGGCACGACGTCACCGGATTCGTTCAGGCGCTCTCCGACGGGTCCGACGGCGGCTCCGCCCTGGGCATCCGCTCGGCGGCCCGGACGGTGGTGGCGGTGCGCGGACTCCACAAGTTCTGGGCCCTCGAAGGCATCACGTCCACCGACCCGGCCAGCGACGTCCACCCGCCCATGCCCGGCAAGCGGCTGCCCAAGGCCATCAGCGTCGATGAGGTCACCCGGATCCTCGAGGCGGCCGGCACGGACACGGCAACGGGCCTGCGCGACCGCGCGCTGCTCGAATTCCTCTATTCCACCGGTGCCCGCATCAGCGAAGCCGTGGGCCTGGACGTTGACGACATTTCCCTGCATACCTCCGGCGGGTCCGATGCCGGCGACGGGCCCGCGATCGTCAGGCTCTTCGGCAAGGGGTCCAAGGAACGCCTCGTCCCGCTCGGATCCTATGGGGCACGAGCCCTTGACGCCTACCTCGTCCGCGGCCGGCCCCTGCTGGCCGCCAAGGGCAAGGGCACCCCCGGCCTGTTCCTCAACGCCCGCGGCGGCAGGATCAGCCGGCAAAGCGCCTGGACCATTTTGAAGGCGGCGGCGGACAAGGCCCACATCACCAAGGACGTTTCGCCACACACGCTGCGGCACTCCTTCGCCACCCACCTGCTGGAGGGCGGCGCCGACGTCCGGGTGGTGCAGGAGCTGCTGGGGCACGCCTCGGTGACCACCACGCAGGTCTACACCCAGGTGACGGCCGATACGCTGCGGGAGATCTACGCCGCCGCGCACCCGCGCGCCCTGGGCTAAGGCGCAGTCCGCCGGGTCCCCGCACCGCGCCGGTGCCGGCAAACTTTTTTGCGGGCCTGTGTAAGAAAATGCCGTTCACTGGACACTTACACAGCAAGAAGAAGTCATCGATGTCCGGGGGAACCACCATGTTGGCTGCCAAAGAGCAAGCATTCATTGATCTGCACACCCAGCACTCCGCGCGGGTCTACCGCTACATTGCCTGCCGTATCAGTGACCGGCACCGCGCCGAGGAACTGGCCGCGGACGTCTTCAGAATTGCCTGGGAGAAAGAGCTGTCGGAACCGCCCGGCATTGGCTGGCTGTTGGCAACGGCCCGGAATGTGGTCGGCAATGAGTACAAGGGCCGCCGTCGCCGCCAGGAACTTGTCGAAAGGCTGAAAGACGATGCGCGCAGCCAAATCCCCGAGTCAAACAATGAAGAACGAGGCGCCGTGGCAGAGGTGCTGGTGCAGCTCAGGGAGCGGGACCGCGAGGTCCTCATGCTCAGCTACTGGGACGAGCTGACCATCGCTGAACTGGCGCAGACGCTGGGCTGTTCCTCATCCGCCGCTGCGGTTCGCCTCCACCGGGCACGCCGGGCGTTCGCGAAAGCTGCCCCCTCACATCTCATGACCGAACGGAAGGACTAGCCATGGACCGCATCGAACAGCTCATGAGGGATGCAAAACCTCGGGTGGGAGCGCCGGGAGCAGAGCCGGGAAGCGACTCTGCCCGCTCAATCGTATTTTCCACGGATCCGAATGTCGTCCTTTTGGCAGGGCGCACTCCGGCACGACGGAATGCCGTGCGGGCTGCGGCCGCGACTGTACTGGCCGCTGCAGCCATCGTTGGCGCGGTGGTTGTCGGCGGCAATCTGATGCCGCAACCAGCGCCGGGGCCGGCCCAGACGGGCATCCCGGCCCCGACTGTCTCCGCCAGCCCATCGCCGTCGTCCCCAACCCCGTCCGCTGCCGCCCCCACAGCGTCTCCCACGAAAGCGGGTCCAGCCGCTTTGAGCACCGGCGGGGTCGCATGCACCCTGGCCAACATTGACCAGCAGCGCAATGACCAGCAGCGCGCGATCATCCCGATTGCCCGCGCCGAACAGGGCTACTACACGGTGCTGGGCTGCGCCGGCGGCTGGCTCGCCTATTCCATTTCCGGTGACGGGATCCGGGCGCTCCAGCTCGACGGCGGCAATGCCTGGTATCAAATTGCCAAACTGCAGAACGGCCGATTCCTCTGCGATGTCCGGCAGGAGTGGTCCAGCGTCTACAACTGGGAGTTTCAAGCCACGAACAACCAGGGCCTCACGCCGCAGCAGGCCATGGACAAGGAATTCGCGCAGAAGGGGATACCGGTCGAACTGAGGCCGCAGCTTGTCGGCGACGGCCCGGCCGCCGGATAGCGCCGGCAGCCTGCGGCAGCTATAGGGTTGAGCACATGAAGCTCACGCCAGTCACTCTCTGCTTCCCGCTCCGTGAGGCGGAGAGCGGCACCGAGGTGCTGCTGGGCATGAAAAGGACCGGCTTTGGCATCGGCAAGATCGTGGGAATCGGCGGCCACGTTGAGCCGGGGGAGAGCGACGCCGAGGCCGTGGTCCGCGAGGTCTGGGAAGAAGCCGGGATCATAGTGCTCCAAGAGGACCTGGCCCACGCCGGCGTTGTCGAGTTCATCTTTCCGGCCCGGCCTGACTGGAACATGTCGTGCCGGCTCTTCACCACCCGGCGGTGGCACGGCGAACCCGTCGAGAGCCCGGAAATCACGCCCGAATGGTTCGACTCCGCGGCGTTGCCGCTGGAGCGGATGTGGCAGGATGCGGGGCACTGGCTGCCTCCGGCGCTGGCAGGCGAAACGATCGACGTCGTCGTGGTCCTCAACGAGGACAACGAGACTGTTGCGTCGGTCCGGATCCCGCGGCGCTGAAGTCCGCGGGCAAACAGCACGGGCCGGCCACCTACGAATAGGTGGCCGGCCCGTGCCGGCTGTCCGGTCCCGTGCGTCCCGCAGGAAGCCCTGCTACGCCAGGTGCCGTTCCTCGACGCCGTTGTACTCGCTCAAGGGACGGATGAGGGAGTTCGAATCCAGCTGCTCCATGATGTGCGCCGTCCAGCCTGTGATGCGGCTGGCGACGAACAGCGGGGTGAACGTGGCGGTGTCGAAGCCCATGAGGTGGTACGTGGGTCCGGTCGGGTAGTCGAGGTTCGGCTTGATCCCCTTCGCCTCGTCCATCGCCGTCTCGAGCCCGTTGTAGAGGCCCAGCAGCTCCGGCCGGCCATAGTGCGCGATCATCTTGTCCAGTGCCGACTTCATGGTGGGCACCCGGGAGTCGCCGTGCTTGTAGACGCGGTGGCCGAAGCCCATGACCTTCTTCTTGTGGGCCAGGGCGTCCTCCATCCAGGCCTTGGCCCGGACGTGGGCGTCCTCCAGGGACTCCTCCGGCCGGATGCCGATCTCGTCAAAGGTGTGCATGACGGCCTCGTTGGCACCGCCGTGCAGCGAGCCCTTGAGGGCCCCGATGGCGCCGGTCACGGCTGAGTGCAGGTCCGAGAGCGTGGAGGTGATTACCCGGGCCGTGAAGGTCGAGGCATTGAAGGAGTGCTCGGCGTACAAAATCATGGAGACATTGAACGCGTCGACTACTTCGGGGACGGCTTCCTCACCAAACGTCATCCAGAGGAAGTTGGCGTCGTAGCCCAGATCCTCGCGGGGTTCCACCACGTCCTGGCCGTGCCGGCGCCGCTGGTCGTAGGCCACCACGGCAGGCATCGCGGCGAACAGATCGATGGCCTTGGCCAGGTTGGCTTCGCGCGAGGCGTCCTCGGCGAGGGGGTGCCGGGCCCCCAACACAGACGTGGCAGTCCGGCAGACATCCATGGGATGCGCGGTGGTGGGCAGCGCGTCAATCACCTGTTTGACGACCGGATCCAGGGCACGCCCGGCGCGTTCCCGGGCGGTAAACTCCGCCAGCTGCTCCGCGTCGGGCAGCTCGCCGTTCCAGAGCAGGTAGGCGACTTCCTCGAAGCTGCACTTGGCAGCCAGTTCCTGGACAGGGTAGCCGCGGTACAGCAGCGAGTTCGTGTCCGGGTTGACCTTGGAGACTGCGGTGTAGTCCACCACGACGCCGGCGAGGCCCTTTTTAATGTCCTGTTCAGCCATGCTGAAACTCCTTTGTTCCTAACGCCTGTATACCGGCACGTGCCGGAGGTTCTATGCGGGGCTTACTTACCGGGGATCTGGAAATTAAAGACTCCGGTATCGAAACGGTTGTAAGCCTCGTAATCAACGAGATCGTACAAACGCGCACGGGTCAGCATGCTTCCAACCTGTGCCTCCTGGGTTCCGTCGGCCTTAATCGATTCCAGAGTACGCTCCGCAGCGCCCATGGCACTACGGAGCAGCGTCACCGGATAAATGACCATATTGACGCCGACGCCGGCCAGCTCCTCCACGGTGAACAAGGCACTCTGGCCGAATTCGGTCATGTTGGCCAGGATCGGGACGTTGACGGCGTCGCGGATGGCCTGGAATTCGGCCAGGTCCTTCATCGCCTCCGGGAAGATCGCGTCCGCACCGGCCTCCACGAGCGCTTTGGCGCGCTCCTGGGCGGCCCCGAGCCCGTCCGTGGCGCGGATGTCGGTCCGGGCCATGATCAGGAAGTTCGGGTCGCGGCGGGCATCGGCCGCGGCCCGGATCCGCTTGGTGGCGGTTTCCAGGTCCACGACGTTCTTCCCGTCGAGGTGGCCGCAGCGCTTGGGGTTGAACTGGTCCTCGATGTGGCAGCCGGCCAGGCCGGCGTTCTCGAGTTCCTGGACCGACCGGGCCACGTTCATGGGCTCACCGAAGCCGGTGTCGGCGTCGACGATTGCCGGCAGGTCCGTCATCCGGGCGATCTGCCCGGCGCGGGTGGCGACCTCCGTGAGGGTGGTCAGCCCGATGTCCGGCAGGCCCAGGTCATTGGCGAGGACGGCGCCGGAAATGTACACCCCGGCGAAGCCCTTCTCCTCGATCAGCCGCGCCGAGAGCGGGTTGAACGCGCCGGGGAACTGGGCGATGGTGCCGGAGGCGAGGATTTCGCGGAACCGGATCCGCTTTTGCTCCGGGGTGACTTTCGAATACAACATTAGAAGAGTCCCTTCGGGGCGCCGGCGAGGTCGATCACGCCGTCGGCGGCCTGGATGTTCAGCTGGTCCAGCTCGCCGGCGGCGAGCTCGGGGAGCCGGGCGGCGGCGGCGAGGAAGCGCTCGATCTCCTCGTCGGCCACCAGGCCGGCGGCGAGGGTGCGGAACTTGTTGACGTACTGCTCCCGGGCGAACGGCCGGGCGCCCAGCGGGTGGGCATCGGCGACCGCGATGTCATCGGTGATGACCGTGCCGTCCTTGAGCGTGATCTCCACGGTGCCGCCGAAGGCCTTCTCGGCGATGTCCAGGGAGTGGTAACGGCGGGTCCATTCCGGGTCCTCGACCGTGGTGACCTTGTGCCAGAGTTCCACGGTGTCGGGGCGGGCGGCGCGTTCCGGGGCGTAGGAGTCCACGTGGTGCCAGGTGCCGTCCTGCAGGGCGACAGTGAAAATGTACGGGATCGAGTGGTCCAGCGTCTCGCGGCTGGCCGTGGGATCGTACTTCTGCGGGTCGTTGGCGCCGGAGCCGATCACGTAGTGGGTATGGTGGCTGGTCTTGATCAGCACGGATTCGACATTGGCCGGGTCCGTGACCTCGGGGTGTTCGCCGTTGAGCTTGCGGGCGAGGTCGATCCACGCCTGGGCCTGGTATTCGGCCGAGTGTTCCTTGGTGTACGTGTCCATGATGGCCCGCTTGGCCTCGCCGGCCTCCGGCAGCGGCACGGTGTAGGAGGCGTCCGGGCCGTCCAGCATCCAGGCGATCACGCCGTCTTCGCCCTCGTATATCGGTACGGGCGAGGTCTGGCCGCGCATCGCACGGTCCGCGGATTCGACGGCCATTTTGCCTGCGAACGCGGGGGCGTGCGCCTTCCAGGTGGAGATTTCGCCCTTGCGGGACTGCCGGGTGGCGGTGGTGGTGTGCAGCGCCTGGCCGACCGACTGGAAGATGGTCTCGACGTCGAGGCCCAGCAGGGTGCCGATGCCGGCGGCGGCGGACGGGCCGAGGTGGGCCACGTGGTCGATCTTGTGCTTGTGCAGGCAGATGGCCTTGACCAGGTTGACCTGGATCTCGTAGCCGGTGGCGATGCCGCGGACCAGGTCCCGGCCGCTGGCACCGACGTGCTGGGCGACGGCCAGGACCGGGGGGATGTTGTCACCAGGGTGCGAGTAGTCCGCGGCCAGGAAGGTGTCGTGGTAGTCGAGTTCACGGACCGCGACGCCGTTGGCCCAGGCGGCCCATTCGGGGGAGACGCGTTCCTCGATGCCGAAGACCTTGGCGCCCTTGCCGCCGGTGCTGGGACCGTGGGTGAGGGCCTGGGCCCGAGCCGCGACGATCGGGGCGCGGTTCAGCGAGGCAACCGCCACCGAGGCGTTGTCGATGATCCGGTTGATCACCATGTCGGTGACCTCATCGGTGACCTCCACGGGATCCGCGGCGACCTTGGCGATCTTGTAGGCGAGCTGGTCCTCGCGGCCCAGGTTTTCCTCGCTCTTGTAAACGCGGACGTGGTGTTCCTTAACCATGGTGCTCCCTTTGCTGAGGTGTATGGGTGGCTTTGACGTGCGAAAGACTGCGGTGCAGGTGAAGCGTGGTGGCGGCCTCGGCCAGGCGCGGGTTGCCGGCGGCGATCGCCTCGGCGATGGCAGCGTGCTCGGCGGCCGCGGCAGTAAGCCGGGCGGCGTCGTCGGCGGCCAGGCGCCGGACGCGCACGAGGTGGACGCGGAGACTGCGCATGGCCTGGACGAGGTAGGCGTTGGAGATGGCGGCGTCGATGGCCGCGTCCAGCCGTCCGACCAGCCCGTAATAGTCGTGCAGGGCCGGATCCTGTCCGCCGATCAGTTCCGGGGCCTGGAGCAGTTCGCGCCGCAACGCATCGAAGGTTGCGGGGTCGCCGCGCTCGGCGGCCAGGGCGGCGGCCCTGCCCTCGAGGGTTTCGCGCAGTTCGAACAGTTCGTCTATGTCGTCCAGGGAAATGTCGGTGACGACGACGCCGCGGCCGCCCGCCGTCGTCGTCAGCCCTTCGGCCGTGAGCCGGCTCAGGGCCTCCCGCAGCGGGGTGCGGGAGATGCCGAGGCGCGCCGACTGTTCCACCTCCGCGAGCACGGTTCCGGGCAGGAGGCGCCATTCGATGATGTCGTCGCGCAGGGCCGCGTAGGCCTTGTCGCTGGCGCGCATCCTGCCTCCTTCGGTGGCGGCTGTGTCGGGATGGAACATCATCAGTGTATACACGCAACGGCCCTTTGCCCAGCAATTGCCGCCTGTGGTGAACAAATAGCCGAGTTGTGTATACATGACCCTTGTATCGCCGGTCCGCCCCGGTTTACCATGGCTGCATCACAACGTCGTGGACAGGATGTACGTCATGGTCACCAAGAGCTACAGGGCAGCCTACGAACGAAGCCTGGAACATCCCGCAGAGTTCTGGCTGGAGGCCGCGGAAGGGATCTCCTGGCAGACGTCCCCGCGGCAGGCCCTCGAGGCGGGCCGGGCACCGCTCTACGACTGGTTTCCGGACGGGGTCCTGAACACGTCGTACAACGCCCTCGACCGGCACGTCGCCCAGGGCAGGGGTCAGCAGGATGCCCTGGTCTACGACTCCGCGATGGTGGGCATCCGGCAGAGCTATACCTATGCGGAACTGACGGACCTCGTGGCCCGGTTCGCCGGTGTCCTGCGCCGCAGCGGCGTCGGCAAGGGCGACCGCGTGGTGATTTACATGCCGATGATCCCCGAGGCCGTGATCGCGATGCTGGCCACCGCACGGCTCGGCGCCGTGCACTCGGTCGTCTTCGGCGGGTTTGCCCCCAAGGAACTTGCCGCCCGCATCCGCGACGCAGCCCCCGCGGCGGTGGTGACGGCGTCCGGCGGCATCGAGCCGTCGCGCCGGATTGAGTACCTGCCTGCCGTCGCCGAGGCCCTCAGTATCGCCGGCGCCGCCGAAACCCCGGTGCTGGTCAAGGCCAGGGACGGCTTCGGCTCGACGGTGGCCTCCATGGCGGCCGAGCACCCCGGGTGGCTCGACTGGGACACCGAGATGGCCTCCGCCGAGGCGGCCGCGCCGGTGGACGTCAAGGCGACGGACCCGCTGTACATCCTCTACACCTCGGGCACCACCGGCTCGCCCAAGGGCGTGGTGCGGGACAACGGCGGCCACGCCGTGGCCCTGAAATGGACCATGGAAAACCTCTACGACGTCGGCCCCGGCGACGTCATGTGGACCGCCTCGGATGTCGGCTGGGTGGTGGGCCACTCCTACATCGTCTACGGTCCGCTGCTGGCCGGCGCCACCACGGTGCTGTACGAAGGCAAGCCGGTGGGGACGCCCGACGCCGGCGCGTTCTGGCGGGTCATCCAGGACCACAAGGTCAACGTGCTGTTCACCGCGCCCACCGCGCTGCGGGCCATCCGCAAGGCCGACCCTGAGGGCCGGTTCCTGGACAAGTACGACATTGCCAGCCTGCGGACCCTGTTCGCGGCCGGCGAGCGGCTGGACACCGATACCTTCCACTGGGCCTCCCGGGTGCTCGGTGTTCCGGTGGTCGACCACTGGTGGCAGACGGAGACGGGCTGGGCCATCTGCGCCAACCCCCGAGGCCTCGGCGGACTGCCGATCAAGGCCGGGTCGCCGAGCGTCCCGATGCCCGGCTTCCGGCTCAACGTCGTCGACGGCGCGGGCGGGGACGTCGAGGCCGGCACGGAAGGCAACATCGTCCTCGGCCTGCCGCTGCCGCCTGGCACCCTGACCACGCTCTGGCGCAACGACGACCGCTACATTTCCTCCTACCTCCAGGCGTTTGAGGGCTACTATGCCACCGGTGACTCGGGCTACCGGGACGAGGACGGCTATGTCTTCGTCATGGGCCGCACGGATGACATCATCAACGTCGCCGGACACCGGCTCTCCACCGGCGCCATGGAACAGGTGATCGGCCAGCACCCGGCAGTTGCCGAATGCGCCGTGATCGGCCTCGCCGACCCGCTCAAGGGCCAGCGGCCCAGCGGCTACGTGGTCCTCAAGTCCGGGGTGGACGTGCCCGAGGAAGTCCTGGTCAAGGACCTGATCGCCCTGGTCCGGCGCGACATCGGGGCCGTGGCGGACTTCAAGCACGTCACCGTGGTGGATGCCCTGCCGAAGACCCGTTCGGGAAAGATCCTGCGCAAGACCATGCGCCAGATCGCCGACGGCGAGACCTACGTGGTGCCCTCCACGATCGAGGACGCCGGCGTGATCGACGCGCTGCTCGACACCCTGCGCCCCGGCCCTACGGAGTGACCGGAGCAGCCTCGTGGTCTAGTGATAGTCGCCGGCCCGTTCGCGGGCGATTTCCAACAGGGTGGAGTGGAAGGCCACCTCGGCCGGGGCATAGACCTTGTCCTCCCGCTGCGCCAGCAGTATTCTCCGCAGCGGGGCAGCGGAGCCCAGGCTCAGCACCTTCACGTCGGGATGCTGAAGTGCCACGGCGGTTTTGGGCACCATAGCCACGCCCATTCCCACGCTGACCATGGCCTGGGCCTCCTGGTAGTCGTTGGCCAGGAAGGCAATCTCCGGTTCGAATCCGGCGTCGTGAGCGGAACGCTGCAGCACCTCCACGACGGGGTGGGCCTCGGCGCGCACGATCCAGGACTCGTTGCGCAGGTCTTCCATGCGTACCTGCTCCCGCTCGGCGAGTGGATGGCTGCGGGCCACCAGGATAACGGTGCTCTCCCGGAAGACCTCGGTTACGCGGATGGAATCGTCCCGGAACGGGTTCCAGGGGTAATCCCAGAGCAGGCACAGACCCGTGACCCCGGACTGCAGATCTGCGACGAGTTCGTCGAAGCGGGCGCTGCGCAAAGAGAGGCTGATGGCCGGGTAGCGCTTCTTGAAGGTCCGGATGACGATGGGCAGGAAGGATCCGGCCAGGGTTGGGAATGTACCCACAGTCAGGGAACCGCGTCTGAGGCCGGCAATCTGGCCCAGGTCGGACCGGGCTGCCTGCATCTGCCAGACGATCTTGCGGGCGTGGCCGGCCAGAACCTGGCCGGCCTCGGTGGGCACCACCCCGCGGGAGCGGCGGGTGAGCAGAGGCTGCCCCACTTCCTGTTCGAGCTTGCGCAGCTGCTGGGAGACGGCCGAGGGCGTGTACATCATCAACTCGGCCGCCGCGGTGATCGAGCCCTGCTCCACCACCTCCAGCAGAAGCGCCAGCCGCCTTATGTCGAACAAATCCTGACCTTCGTCCTTTAGCAACGCTTCACCCTTCTTCGCCTTTGGTTCATTCCCTGCCGGGACGAGGCCTGCCTTGAGGACTTCGAGCACTTTTCCTGGCAACGGACGCTTTGCAGCTGGGGAATAATCCTCCAGCGCTCTATGAATTAAGCAATCCTACATCCCCCTGAAAAAATCCAACATTGTCTAAAGTTGTGATCTGGCTCAATCTCTTTTCAGGTCCTCATTCAAGTCTGAGGCACGAGGAGAAGCGGGAAACACCATGAAGATCGAAGCCCAATGGATGCGCGGAGGCACCAGCAAGTGCTGGGTGTTCGAAGCGGAGCATCTTCAGGCGGGCGGCATCAGCCTGGATGTGCTGCTGCCGCGGCTGTTCGGCAGCCCGGATCCGCGCCAGATCGACGGCGTCGGCGGCGCCACCTCGACCACCAGCAAGGCCGTGATCGTGCACCGGCCCGTCAGTGGCGACGTCGACGTTGAGTACACCTTTGCCCAAGTCGGTGTCGAAGAGGCCGCGGTGGACTGGGGCAGCAACTGCGGGAACGGCTCGGCGGTGGTGGGTCTGTACGCCATCGAGAAGGGCTGGGTGCTCCCCAACGGAGACGTCACCCGGATCGTCACCCGCAACACCAACACCAACCAAATCATCGTCCAGCGCGTGGCCACCCCTGCCGGAGCCCTGGCCTCCGTTCCGGACGCCCGGACGCCAGGCGTACCCTTCCCCGGCTACGCTGTGGGGCTCGGCTTCCAGGACCCTGCCGGCAGGACCACCGGTGCGCTGCTGCCCACCGGTGCGGCCACTGACACCCTCACCGCCGGCGGAACCCGCTGGACTGTGTCGATGGTCGACGCCGGAGCGCCCGTCGTGATCGTCAACGCCGAAGAACTGGGCCTGGACCCGGCCAGGTACGACAGCTGGCGCGCCGGAGTGGAGCTGCAGCTGGATACCCTGGAGCAGATCCGGCGGCAGGCGGCGGTGCGGATGGGGCTGGTCCGCACAACAGCCGAAGCGGCCCGGGCCATCCCCAAGCTCGCCATCGTCGCCGCGGCCGCCCAGGCTGACCCAGACTGCGACGCCAACGTCATGATGCTCTCCATGGGCAAGCCCCACCCGGCCCTGGCCATCACCGGCAGCATCGCCCTGACCCTGGCCGCCCGCACCCCCGGCACCGTGCTGCACACCATTACGGGCGACTCCCTGGGGAGCACGCTCCGGCTCCGCACCCCCGCCGGGGTCATCGAGACCTGGAGCGAGGAGCACGACGGGACGCTCCTCGTAGGCGTCGACCGCACGGCCCGCACCATCGCCACAACCATCATCCATCTCCCCGAGGTCCCCGGCAGCGCCGTCGCTGCCTCCCTCGCGGGAGCCACCCGCTGAGGAGACCATCATGACCAAGACTGAGCACCGCACCGCTGTCGCTGCGGACCAGACCCGGGACGACGATGCCCCGCGTCCAACCCGCCGCCGCCGAATCCTGCTGGCGGCGGCCGCCGGGTTCGCGTTCCTGGCTTTGATTGCGCTCGGGCTGGGGGGTGATATCTTCAACCCTTCGGCCACCCCGCAACCGGAGCACTCCATGACCGCTGTCCAAATCATCCCGCTCGTCATCCTCGTCATTATGTTCATCGTCGCCACGAAATGGCCGCTGAACATCGGCGTGATGGGGCTGGTTGCCTCCTTCGGCGTCGGCTATTTCATGCTCGGAATGACGGACAAGCAGATCCTCGAAGAGTTCCCCGCCAGCATCGTCGTGACGATCATCGGAGTCACGTACTTCTTCAGCATGGCCCAGCGGAACGGCACCATCGACATCATCGTCCAGACCTGTGTACGCCTCGTCAGGGGCAAGACGATGCTGCTGCCCTGGGTGTTCTTCCTGATCGCTGCCGCGCTCACGTCACTGGGCACCTTCTCGCCGGCCGCCGTCGCGCTGCTGGCGCCGGCGGCCATCGGCTTCGCCTACGAGTCCCGGATCCATCCCGTCTTGATGGGCGCATTCATCATCAACGGAGCCCACGCCGGCGGCTTTTCCCCGCTGTCCGTCGCCGGCGTGCTGGTGCACGATATCGCCCTGAAGAACGGATTTCCCATTTCCCAGGGCGCACTCTTCATCGCCAGCTTCGCTCTTAACCTCATTCTCTCCGTGCTCACCATCGTCCTGTTCGCCCTCCTGGGCAGGCTGCGGGACGGCGAAGGCGGCCAGCATGCCGACGTCGACACCGCCCGCACCAGCCGCCCTCGCGGGCAGCAGATCCTCACGCTGGCACTGATCGCGGTGATGCTCGTGTGCACCCTGGGCTTCCACCTGCCGATCGGCTTTGTCGCACTCTCCGCCGGGCTCCTGCTGGCGCTGGTCAATATCAAAGAACACCAGACGTTCATCGGCGGTGTCTCCTGGTCCACCGTCCTGCTGGTAGCCGGCATGATCACCTATGTCTCCCTGCTCCAGCACGTTGGCGTCATCGACACCCTCGCCGAGCAGGCTCTGGCACTGGGCGCACCGCTGCTGGTGGCGCTGGTCCTCTGCTATGTCATTGGCGTCGGCTCAGCCTTCGCCTCCTCTACGGCGTTGCTGACCGCGTTCATTCCCCTGGCCGGTCCGCTCCTGGCTACCAGCTCGCTGAGCGCATCAGGAACGGTCGCGGCGCTGGCTATAGCTGCCACGGTGGTGGATGTCTCGCCCTTCTCCACCGACGGTGCGCTGGTGGTCGCCAACGCCCGCGACAATGACAGGCAGCGAGTGTACCGGCAGCTGATGGCGTATGCCGGGGGAGTGGTGCTCGTAGCCCCGGCCCTCGCCTGGGTCCTGCTGGTTCCCACCGGCATCATGTAACCGCGCGGCCACCGGCGGTGCGGCTACCGATAGCCGGGCCGACCCCGCCGCATTGAATGAAGTCTTCGTTTGCGGCAAGTAACCACGCAGAAGGCCCGGACACACAGAGTCCGCCGGCACCAGACCGCAGTGGGGCGGCGAATGATGATCACCCGGATCATCGCCTATTCGCAACGCGCGCCGCCCCGCTGCCCTGACACGTCAACAGCGGCCGCATGGCACTAAGCATTCGCGATCATCCCGCCACAAGGAAACCGCCGGGACGGCATTTCGCGGCAGTGTTTCCCGGGATTGCCGGCAAGTGCCCTCCCGGTGACGGTAACGGGGAGCGGCAGGCCTACGTCCGCGGCCGGTTCCAGCGGTATTCGTTCTCCGGCCGCCCGGGGGCGCCGTAGCGGGCGGCGCGGGAGACCGTTCCGGCGTCGGCGAGGTATTCGAGGTAGCGCCGGGCGGTGACCCGGGACATCCCGAGCGCCTCCATGACCTCGCTGGCCGACACCGCCTCGGCCTGCTGCTTGATGTAGTCCTGGACGGATTCCAGCGTGGATACGGCCAGGCCCTTGGGCAGCGACAGCTCGGACGGGGCACGGAGGCTGGCGAAGGCCTGGTCCACATCGCTTTGGGACGCCCGGGCTCCGGCTTCCCCGGCCAGGGGTGCGGCCAGCTGCTCGCGGAACAGCCGGTAGCTGGCGAGCTTGTCCGCAAAGGTCGCGTAGGTGAACGGTTTGATCAGGTACTGGACCACGCCGGTGGCCACCGCGCTGCGGACAATGTTCAGTTCCCGCACCGCGGTGATGGCGATGATGTCCGCGAACAGTCCGGCCGCCCGCATCCGGCGTGCGATGTCCAGCCCGTGGAGGTCCGGGAGGTTCATGTCCAGCAGGACCAGCTCCACCGGATTGCCTGCCGCGGAGAATTCGGTGAGCAGGCGCAGGGCGGACTGGCCGTCGGGCGCGGAGCCCGCCAGGGTGAAACCGTCCAGCCTTTCTATGTAGGCGGCGTGCGCTGCGGCAGCGATGGGCTCGTCCTCGACGACGAGTACCCGGATCTCGCTCATGGTTGTCCCTCGGTAGTGACCGGCAGCGGAGTGACCGGCGGTGTTGTGACGGGCAGAGTGACGCGGAACAGCGCCCCGGCCGGGCTGGTGATTGTCATGGTACCGCCCAGCCGCTGTACCGCCTGGCGCACCAGGGCCAGTCCAAGGCCGCGTCCGAACGGTCCCGGGGCCTTGGTGCTGAAACCGTGCCGGAAGACGTCCTCCACGGCCGCGGGATCGATCCCGGGGCCGCTGTCCTCCACGGTAATCTCCAGGGCGGAGCCGGTGGTCTCGACGGTCAGCTCCACGAGCCGGGGTGCCGGTGCCTCGGCCGCGGCGTCGATGGCATTGTCCAGCAGGTTCCCCAGGATGGCCACGAGGTCCTGCACGGCCAGTCCGGTCACGGCCGTGGAACCGCTGGTATTGAGGGTCAGTTCGACGCCGCGTTCGTGTGCTTCGGCTGCCTTGCCCATGATCAGGGCGCCGAGCACGGGTTCCTCGATGGAGCTCACAATGTCATCCGTGAGCCGCTGGCTCAGTTCCAGGTCCTTGGTGGCGAAGTCCAGCGCCTCGGGGCCCCGGCCCAGTTCCATGAGCGAGACGATGGTGTGGAGCCGGTTGGCGTGTTCATGGGTCTGGGCGCGGAGCGCGTCCGAGAGCGTGCGCATGGTCTCGAGTTCACTGCCCAGGGATTCGATCTCGGTACGGTCCCGGATGGTGGCGACGGTTCCATAAACAGGAGTGCCAGCGCCGGCAGCGCCGGACTTCGCTCCGCGCGGGCGGGCGCCGGCAGATTCGGGTCCCACCGCGGGGCCCTGGTTGACCACCAGGATCCGCGAGCCGGTCAGGTGGATCTCATCCAGGGCGGTCCGCCCCGATTCGAAGAGCTCTTTGAGGCTGGGGGCCAGTGGCAACTCCGCGAGGGAGGGCGCCGCCTGGCGGCCGCCCCCCGCAACGCCGCCGTCAGCGCCGGAGCTGGGACCGCCGTCGGCGGACTGCTTCCTCAGCCCGAGCAGTTCGGCGGCCTGGTCGTTGTACATCACCACTTTGCCCTTGGGGTCGATGAGGATCACGCCCTCACGCACGGAATGCAGCACTGATTCGTAGTACGCGAAGAGCTGGCCCAGCTCTTCGGGGCCCCAGCCGCGGGTCACCCGGCGCAGGTACCGTCCCAGGAGCCAGGCCGCCGCCGACCCGCCGGCCAGCAGCGCCAGGCTGATGGCCAGCAGCGCCGGCAGCCGGCCGGAGAGTGCGACGTCCACCGTCCGGACCGTCACGCCCGCGGCCACGAGCGCCCGGACCTTGCCGTCGGCATCCTTGACCGGGGCGATGGTACGCACCGACGGGCCGAGGGTGCCGGCCACGACTTCCGTGAACACCTGGCCATGGAGGGCCGCGTCAATGGAGCCGATATACGGTTTGCCCAGTTCCTCATCCCGCGGGTGGGTCCAGCGCGTGCGGTCCGGGGCCATGATCGTGATGAAATCCGCGTCGGCGTCGTTCATGGTCTTTAGGGCATACGGCTGCAGCAGGGCCGTGGGATCGGCCGAGTCCGCCGCCGCCAGGACGAAGGGGGCGTCGGCGACGGCGGTGGCGATGCCGGCCATCCGGCGTCCGGCCTCGTCGTAGGCGTGATCGCGCGCGTCCACGAACACGGCCGTGCCAACGATGGCCGTCAGGGCCACCACGAACAGCAGGTTGGCCGCAAACAGCCTGCGGGCGATGCTCCAGCGCCGGATCATCAACACCTTCCATGACCAATATGAACGCAAGGGTGATGCGCGTCACCTTCTCATCAATGATGGGGTTACACGCAAGAAGGACAAGAGCGGACCACAGCCAGGACCGCACCAAGTCCAGCCTATCCAAGGAGAACACCATGGCCTCTCAACGAGGAGAGTCAGCAGCACCGGCCGCCGCTCCGGCCAAGAAGCGCAAGGGACTGGACAAGTCCCACTACCTCTACATCGCAGTCATCGTAGCCGTGATCGCAGGTGCCGTTATCGGCCTGCTGTTCCCCGAGGTCGGCAAATCCCTCAAACCACTCGGCGACGGCTTCATCAAACTCATCAAGATGATGATCGCGCCCGTGATCTTCTGCACCATCGTGCTGGGCATCGGCTCCATCGCCAAGGCCGCCACGGTCGGCAAGGTCGGCGGCCTGGCGCTCGCCTACTTTGTGGTCATGTCCACGTTCGCCCTGGGGATCGGCCTGGTGGTCGGCAACCTGATCCACCCGGGCGAGGGCCTCAAGCTCGCCCCCTATGATCCGAACAAGAAGGCGGCAGTCGACAGCACCGTTGACTTCCTTCTGGGCATCATCCCGGGCGACATTCCCGTGTTGCCGACCCTCCTCGCCGCCATCCTGGTCGGCTTCGCGCTGCAGAAGATGGGCCCGCAGGGAGCCCCGATCCTCAAGGCCGTCGGTTACGGCCAGGCCCTCGTGTTCCGCATCCTCATCATGATCATGTGGCTGGCCCCGGTCGGAGCCTTCGGCGCGATCGCCGCAGTGGTCGGTGCAACCGGCTTCCAGGCCATCATCAGCATGGCGACCCTGATGGGCGCCTTCTACATCACCTGCGCCCTGTTCATCGTCGTGATCCTCGGCGGCCTGCTCAAGGCGGTCGCAGGCGTCAGCATCTTCAAGCTCATGAAGTACCTCGGCCGCGAATACCTGCTGATCTTCTCCACGTCCTCCTCCGAAGCCGCGCTGCCCCGCCTGATCGCGAAGATGGAACACCTCGGCGTGTCCAAGCCCGTCGTGGGTGTCACGGTCCCCACCGGGTACTCCTTCAACCTCGACGGGACCGCCATCTACCTGACCATGGCCGCACTGTTCGTCGCCAACGCCATGGGCACGCCGCTGGACCTTGGCGCCCAGGTTTCCCTGCTGGTCTTCATGATCATCGCCTCCAAGGGTGCCGCCGGCGTCACCGGTGCCGGCCTGGCCACGCTGGCCGCCGGACTCCAGGCGCACGCACCCCAACTGCTGGGCGGCGTGGGCATGATCGTCGGCATCGACCGGTTCATGTCCGAGGCGCGCGCCCTGACCAACTTCACCGGCAACGCCGTCGCCACGGTGCTGATCGGCACCTGGGTCAAGGAGATCGACGGCGGACGCGTGGACCGTGTCCTGGCCGGTGCCGAGCCGTTCGACGAAGAGACGATGCTGGCCGGCCACTCCGGCGCACAGGATGCCGCCGAACAGCCCGCACAGCCGGCACAACCGGTCCTGGCACACGCCTGAACCGACGCCTGCACCGTCCCGAACCACGCCGGAACCGGCCAGGGCCGCACCCCGGCCCTAAACTGACAGGACGCACTACCGCTCGATGACGCCCAAGCGCCCGGCAGCCCAGCTGCCGGGCGCTTGGGCGTTCGGTTCAGCCCTCGTCGGCGCCGAAGGGGGTGACCACCGTGCGGCGGGGCGTCCCGGCGTCGTCGTAGTTCAGGGTGCTGACGCGGACGCCGTACAGCGCGGAAAGCTGCGCATCGGCGAGGAGCGGCCCGGCAGGCCCGGTCACCACACCCGCGGCGCCCATGAGGACCACCGAGTCCGCGAGGAACAGGGCGTGGTCCGGGTGATGGGTGCTCACGAGCAGCGACATCCCGGTCCGCACGAGTTCCCTCAGCAGCTGGAGGACCCGGACCTGGTTCTTCAGGTCCAGCCCGGTGGACGGCTCATCCAGGACGAGGAGCCGCGAACCGCCCGCGATAGCCCGTGCAATGAGGACCAGCTGCTGCTCGCCCCCGCTGAGCGTCGGAAACAGCCGGTCGGCCAGGGCGGCTATCCCCACCCGGTCCATGGCGCGGAGCGCGGCGGCCCTGTCCCGGCTGCCGGGGGAGCGGAAGACGCCGACGTGGCGGGCACGGCCCATGACCACCATGTCCAGGGCCGGGTAGCCGAACGTGCTGCCGCGCGCCTGGGGAACATAGCCCGCCGTCTCGGACCTGCGCACCGCACCCTCCTGTACGGCCAGCATGCCGGCCGCGCAGCGCACCAGGGTCGTTTTGCCGCTGCCGTTAGGCCCCAGGACCGCGGTCACGGTGCCCGGCGGCACCGAGAAGCTGAGATCCTTGAACACCCAGTTCTGCGGTGAATAGCCAAATCCGGCCCCGTGAAGCTCAAGCACCGTCCCAGATCCTCTCCCGGTTCCGGCGCAACAGCACGAAGAAGACCGGTGCGCCAATCAGGGCGGTCAGGACGCCCAGCGGGATTTCCCCGGCCGTGGCGGTGCGCGCGATGGTGTCGATGGCGATCAGGTAGGCCCCGCCCAGCAGGAAGGAGACCGGCAGCAGCACCCGGTGGTCCGGTCCCACCCACATGCGTGCGAGGTGCGGGATGACCAGCCCCACCCAGCTGATGACGCCGCTGACGGCGACGGCCCCGGCGACCATGAGGGCCACGGCGGCGAGGACCGCCCAGCGCAGGGGGCGGGGCCGGAGCCCCAGGGCGGTGGCGTCGTCGTCGCCGAGCGAGAGCACATTGATCCGCCACCGGAGGGCCAGCAGGACGACGCCGCCGGCAGCGATCGGAATGAGGGCCACCAGCACTTTCGCCCAGGTGGCGGTGGAGACACTGCCAAGCAGCCAGAAAACGATGGCGGGCAAGGTGGTGAACGGGTCCGCCAGATACGTCACCAGGGCCACCAGGGCGGAGAAGAAGGAGGCCGTGACGATTCCTCCGAGGACCACCATGAGGATGTGGGCGCCGCCCCGCCCGGACGTGATGAGGAAGACGATTCCCAGTGCCAGCAGCCCGAAGCCGAACGATCCGCCCACGAGGGCGACGGGGCCCAGGCCCAGCAGCAGGGCCAGGGCACCGCCGAAGGAGGCCCCCGAGGAGACGCCGATGACCTCCGGGCTGACCAGGGGATTGCGGAACACGGCCTGCAGGGCCGCGCCACCGATTGCGAGGGCGCCACCGACCAGCAGGGCCAGCAGGACCCTGGGCAACCTGACCAGCAGCACCACGTTTTCCTCGGCCGCGGGAAGGCCCGGGCCGAAGGGAACTATTCGGGACGCCAGGATCTGCACAACATGGTCCAGGGACACGCTGTAGCGGCCGCTGGCGAGTGCAACCGCCGACACGGCCGCCAGGACTGCTCCTGAGAGCAGGCATGGACCGATGACCTGGCGCAGCCCCGGTCCCCGGCCGCCGGGGGGTCCCGTGGTCAGAGGCTGGGCCTCACGAAGCATCGAACTGCCGGTAGTTGGCCGAGGTGCCGTTGGCCTCGGTCCAGAGGATCTTGTCCAGCTCCGGCGCCGATGGCCGGTAGCGGTACAGGAAGTCGAAGTAGTCGTTTATCTCGTCCCTCAGCGTGGAGCGGTTGCCGGAGGGGAAACTGACATCTGTGAGCCAGCGCCACATCAGTGGCGATTCCTGGCCGGGGGGATCCCAGCGGTAGCCGCCCAGCGGGACCTTGTAGACGCGGCGGGAGCGCACCGCGGAGACGCTTTGCCATACCGGGTTGGCGTAGACGTCGGCGGGCATCGCGTCGTCGAAGTTCCCGAGCAGGATGATTTCCGGATCCCAGGCCAGGACCTGCTCGACGTCCACGCCCACCATGCCCTTGCCCTGAAGGCCCTGCGGGCCGGTGGCGGGGTTGTGTGCCCCGATGAGCTTGATGTAGAAGTCGTTGTAGCTGCCGTTTCCGGCCACCTTGAGGCCGCCGCTGAACCTGTTGAAGTAGATGATGCCCGGGCCGCCGGTGCCGCGGGCGGCGGCCTCGGCCTGGATGGCCTTCTGCTGCCCGTCGCTGCGGGCCTTCATCTGCACGGCCCGGTCCGGCCGGCCCAGCATCGTTGCGAAAAGCGCGGTCCACGTGTCCACGTCCTGCTGCGTGCCGGTGTTCGTGATGCCCAGGACCTTCATCCCGGCCTGTTCCAGGGGTGCCGTCAGTTGCGCATCGCTCCACTGGACCACGACGTCGGGGTTCAGCGCCCGGATGCTTTCGACATTGGGCGTGAAGTCGGTCGTGGCGATGTCGTGCGGGATGTTCAGGGCCTCCGGGTACATGGTGCCCATGGCGCCGTCGCGCATGGCGACCCATGAGGCGTTGTGCATCCCGGCGAGATGGCTGGCGCCCTGGTCGACGGCGGCCAGCAGGGAGGCAGCGGGCATGGGAATGGTCACCACCCGGGTGACCGGACGGTCGAAACTCAGGACGGTCCCGCGCTGGTCCGTCACCTGGATCCCGGCCGGGCCGGAGGCGGAACCCGGGGGCGCAGTACCGGCAGCCCCTGCCGGCGGCGTTGACTGCGGCGACGACTGTGGCGCCGTGCCGGCCGCGGCGCAGGAAGCGAGGAACAGCGCCCCTCCGCCGTAGAGAGCCGCTGCCAGTACAGATCGTCGGTTGGCTTCGGGGACGCTCATCGGCCTACCTCCCGGGAAGGACCGCGCGCAACGGCCATTCGCTCCGCGCCGGCCACAGCAATGGTCCCGGTGCGGCATTTCCTCACAGCATCCGCCGAATGCGCAGGGGTGTCAATGCCGGTCACGACGGGCATTGTTCGCCGATGGGCGCCGGTGCTAGCCTCGCTGATATCCCCTGTGAAACGAGGCCACGGGATGGAAATCAACGGCGCCCAACTGTTTGTCCGCTACGCGTATCCGCCGAATTCGCGGGGCAGCTGCGGGCCGCCTGACAGCGACGCGCTGCTGCACTATGGCCAGTCCGGGGTGACCGACGCGGGCCTGCGCGAACTTGCGAAGGGGTTCGCCGGCGCCTGGCCGTACCTGGAGCTCATCGCAGGTGCCACCGGCAACCCGGACCCGCTGGACTACGCGGTGGTGGAGGCCTACTGGGTGGGAAACACGCTGCTGGACTCCGTGGGTGTGCGCAGCATCGGCAATTCCATGGAGGACCGGTTCCGCGCACGGACCGGGCATCAGTTCCCGCATCTGATGGAAGGGGTCCTGGCCGGCGGCGTCCCGCATCACAGCTTCCACGTCCTGGAAATCTATCCGTGGACGGGACTCTTGCGCGATGACCGGCGCTCATCCACGGCCCTGAATGTCCTTGACCAATGCCGCATCCGGTGGGGCGAGGTGGTGGCCGTCGAAGCGGACAGCGCCCTCGTGCGCTCGCGGCCCCTGGCGTGGGACGGGATGGCGCTGTCGCTGGGGGAACCGGTGATCGAGACGGCCAAGTACGCCGTGGCCGGGTCCGGCTTCATCGCTGACCTCATGCCCGGGGACATGGTGTCCCTCCACTGGGACTGGGTGTGCGACCGGCTCTCGGCCGCCCAGCTCCACCGGCTCCAGCACTACTTTGCGCGCCACCTCAAGATCGCGAATTCCGGCGTGGAGCACCGCGGCGCAGCGATCGCCCTCGAATAGCGGCGCCTTCAGATCCTTCAGTGGGGGAGTTCCTTCAGTGGGAGAGTTCCTTCAGTGGGGGAGTGAAGGCTACGGGACCGTGTCGGTGGGGTCCGGGCCCCGTCCCATGAGCTCAAGTCCCGTCATCGCACGGTCGGCGCCTTCCTGGTCCACGCGTTCCAGGGCGAAGCCCATGTGGATCAGGACCCACGTGCCGCTCTCCACGGGGCCGTCATCGAGGAGGCCAATGTTGATTTTGCGCTCCACTCCGGCCACATCCACGAGGGCGAGTTGCCCGTTGTAGCCGTCGATCACTTCGATGATCCGGCCCGGTATTCCCAGACACATCCGTGGTTCCTCCTCAGCCTGTTTCATCCGGAGCCGCGCTCGCGGGCGCTGCGTCTGCGTTCGTGATGCGGGCTGTGACCAGGGTGCGGACTGCTTCCACGGCTGCCGGAACGGCGCGGGACACGTCCTCGGACAGTCCCATGCCCTCGTCCGTTCGCCCCGCGATGCAGCCGACCAGGTAGGTCTCCGGCAGCGATCCGCCCAAAACACGCAGACGGCGGAGGACAGCCAGCGGGTCCATGCCATGCGGATCGAAGGCCGGATTGGCCCGCAGGCCGGCCGGCGTCAGCGGACCGCCGCTTTCCAGGTCCTCCACCCGGATCTTCAGGATCCGAAGCGTTCCCGCGCCTGCGCTCCCGTCCGCCGGGGCCGGGAGCACATCCACGAGCACCAGCGCATCCACCCCGTCGAGGAGATCGTAGGCGAGGTGCAGCCCGCGGATCCCATAGTCCCGCACCTGGACCTCCTCCGGCGCCCAGCCGGGCAGGCCGGACACCTCCTCGGCCAGCCGGCGGGCGACGGCCGGCCCAAATCCGTCGTCGCGAAGGAACACGTTCCCCACGCCCGCCACGAGGACCCCGCTCACACCGGGCCTCACATGCTCCGCATTCGCACGTAGCGCTTGATGTCCGGAATTGAACGCAGGCCGACGACGGCTGCTGCCAGGCCCGCGGCCAGCAAGAGCACGACTGTCATGATGCCCAGAGCTTTCATGGTGATGGTTCCTTTCCGTTGTCCGGGGCCGGCGCCGCGGTGAGCGGCACGAGTTCCTCGGGGGCGAAATACAGATACCGTCCGTACCACTCCTGCAGTTCGGCGGCGGGGTCGGCCTCGAGGACCACCGCGACGTGCGTTCCGCCGTCGACGTCGAAGTGGACTCCGGTGACACGCCCCGACTTGCCGGCGAAGAAGAGGTCCTGGGCGTCGGCGCGGCGCAGCGGGACAACCCGCACCCTGCTGCCGCGTGAGATCGGGACGCCGTCGATGAAGACGGTGTCCGATCCCGGATCCACGGCGGCGTCCCGGGCCGGATCCCACCACGGCGTGCCGGTGTCCGCGTCGGAGGCGCCCGGAACCGAGAATTCCGGAACTGAGAACTCCGGAACTGAGAACTCCGGATAGGCCGGGACCGCGGGGCCGGGGAAGCCGTCGCCTCCGATGCTCCCGGGTCCGCGGGGCGCACCGGCGTGCGGGTTCCGCAGGATGCCGTGCAACTGCTGGAGCTCCTCTGCCGTCATGTTTTCGCAGCGTTCGATGATCGCCGCGGCCCGGGCATCGGTTGACCGGGCCTCCGCCTTTTCCGCATCGGTCAGGGTGAGCACCCGCAAGGTCAGGATTTCATCGATCTCCGTCGCGTCGAACAGTTCCACGGTGCTTTCCGGTGCCACCGCCGGATGGTCATAGAGGATGATCGGGGACAGGAGCAGGACATCGCGCTGCCCCTCGGGGCCGGCGAGCACGGGCCAGCAGCGGTGCTGGCTGCACGAAGCCGCCGCCGCCGCTGCCCATTCCGGCGGATCGATCACCGACTGGAAGTCGGCATCGTGGACGGCGAGCAGGACATGGGCTCCGATGAACGAGTACTCGATGGCGGTACGCGTGTCGGTGGCCGCTGCCGCCGCGTTCTCCACCGTGACCCTGAGCCGCCACAGCGGCCCGTGGGCCGGCTCCGCCGCTGCCGCGGCATCTGCTCCGGCGACCTGCCCCTGCGCCACCACTTGCGCCGCCAGCAGGCGCACCTCGCCACGAAGCTCCCGCCGCCGGCGCACAAGCCGGCCGGCAATGGCGCCGGCGGAATCCAGCACGGGCTCGATGTCCTCGTTCGCCGGCACGTTCACCGGCGCGGACACGCCGGCGGCAAGCTGGCCGAGGCTGTACGGCCCGAGGGTGATCTCCTGATCCGTTGCCTCGTCCCAGCTAAGCCAGCGGGAGGCGCCGACGGTGAGTTCGTCGACGGGCGTGAATCCGCCGTCATCCGCGCGTTCGGCGGACCGTCTCTGGAGGTGCAGGAAGCGCAGGTGCACGTCGACCCGGGCCGCGGGTCCCGGCTCGAGGAGGCAATCCGCTGCCATGTCCGGCGCTTCGCCGGCACCGGATTCAGCCGCGCCCGGCGGCCCGAGCACGCCGAACTGCCAGCGGGCCTGGTTCTTGGCGGACGAGGCGCGGTAGGGGTACAGGAGGTATCCCTCGTAGAGGACGGCGTCGGCGACGGCGCGGGCCAGGCTGAGTCCGGTGTTCACGGCACCGGGTCGCCCGCCCCGGCCAGCAGCCCCTCGATAGCGGCCTCCCAGGAAATCAAGCCGTGGACCGCCTTGTACCTGGCCAGGGCCGCGAGGACGTCGCGGTCCAGGCGGATCCATCCCTGGTTCGGGAAGAATGCGTCCATCAGCGAGCGCCAGGCCGCCACGGGCAGGGCGTACCGGGTTTCCCGGTCCCAGGGAATCTGCTCGACGCCGAAGCCCGCCGCGCCGCGCGTGAAGACCGTCCCGGAGAAGAGGAACTCCAGCGGGACCGTCCCGTCCCGCAGGGAGTTCAGGTATTTTGCCGCTGCGACGTCGAAGTCGAACGTGCAGGGCAGCGGCAGGTCAACGTCGGCACTGTCCGCAAATCCCTGGACCAGGACGCCGCTGTGCATCCAGATGAAGGGCTTGAGTGTGGTGGGCCACCGTCCGCGGGTGCCGAAGAGTTCCAGCAGCCCGGCTTCCTCGTCGGCATCGTAGCCGCGGCGCTGGGCCAGGATCCGCACCTGGCACCGCAGGGCCATGGCATGGACAGCGGCGCCACTCTTCTCCTGGATCCGCAGGCGCGCGGTCAGCTGGGGTGCGGCCGCGTAGGGCTCCGGGGCGATGTCCAGCACACTGAATTCGAGCTCAACCATGGCGTCCCTCCAAGTCTGCCGCGGGGGCGCCCGGCCTGCTGCGGCGGCTGATCCGGTCGAAGAATCCCGCGAGCTCCTGGCGGGACTCCTGGCCGCCGTCGAAGCCTTTCCATACCCGCCGCAGGCGGCCCACCAGCTCGTAGCACGCATCGATGGGGACCAGGTGGCAGTCCGCCCGGTCCCGGTCGGGGCCGGGGGCGCGGATCAGCAGGGCTTCCGTGTCGGGGGCGAGCACGGTGATGGCCGGGTTGGCCGCCTCGACCAACGCCCAGGCAGCCAGGGGAAGTTCGGACTCCGTGGCGCCCGCGGGGCTCGGGTAGAAAGCGGCCGTCCGGCCAAGAGTCGAGTTGAAGAAGAAGAATGCCAGCCCCACCGGGATTTCCAGCTCGTCCCACTGGGCCTGGCCGAGCTCGAAGGGTTCGAATGAGAGGTAGCGGTCAGGGACGGAGCGGTAGCGCAGATGGGCCGACGAGTCCGTGAACAGCAGATAGCAGGGCCGGCACGTGCACAGCAGGGAGCGGCCCTCCAGATCCACCACGTGCTGGTGGACTTCCGGGATGGGCTCCGCGCACATCTCGCAGCGCTCGCCGGCAGGCTGGGCCGGGCGGGTGGACGTTATCCGGCGGAGCACGGCCAGCGCCGACGCGCTGTTTCCGGCCCTGTTGTTTCCGGCGCTGTTGTTTCCGGCGCTGCCGGGCGGCTGACTCCCGGTTCCCGGCGTCGCCGTCATGCCCTGCTCCGTTCCCGTGCCGCGGAATTCATGTGCCGGCATCTCACAGAGGGTCCGCGGTGGTGGGGACGGCCACGGAGGGAACCCCGTCGCGGAGCAGCAGCGGAAGGGGATCAAGATGCAGCCCCTTGTCCTCGAGGCAGGCCCCGGCCTTCCGGACGTCGAAGTGGCTGCGGCAGTGCGGGCAGCGCAACAGCCCCCCGCCCACCGGGGCAGCCAGCGCCCGCTGCAGCGAGGCGCCCGGCATGGTGTGGGTGCACCGCGGGCAGCGGTCCACAAACGCGTAGATGTCCGGGCCGATCCGGCACGTGAGCACGTCCACGCCAGCCACCAGGAAGCCGGCCACGGCTCCGGACTCCAGCTCAGCGAGGGCCGGGACCGCCTGCCACGTGCCTGGGGCCGGTGTGCCGGAGTCGGGGACCGCCCAGTCCGGCGCGGCACTGCGAATGCCGCCGTCGGGCGGGCCGCCCAGCCCGTCCAGCCGCGAGCGCAGGGCGCCGACCGGGATGAGGGCGGGAACGGCGGCGGGGGCCGCTTCATCCACTTCGATGCCGGTCACCTCGGGCGCCGCAGATTCGATCGCGTCCTCGACGGCGAGCTTGAGCGTCACCGACGACGACGGACAGCCCTGGCAGCTGCCCAGCAGCCTCAGCCGGACGACGCCTTCTTCGCTGATGCCGAGCAGTTCCACATCGCCGCCGTGCGAGCCGAGGTAGGGCCGGACCGAGTCCAGGGCGCCGGCAATCCTGCCGGGCAGGTCCACGGGGTGCAGCCCGTGGATCAGGAGCAGGCCCGACACCAACGGGTCGGACGTGAGGGCGGACAGCGTTCCGGGCCCGAGCGCACCCTGCGAATCGAGCACGTGCAGGATCCGTTCCAGCCCGGCACCGTACAGTTCCGTCACCTGCCGGACCAGTTCTTCCGCCCGGTCCCGGGCCACCGGACCGCCCGAGCCCAGCGCGTCCAGGAGGGAACTGATCCGTTCACCGGCCGAGCCCAACAGATTCTCCCGGTCCATGGCGGGCTACTCACCGGTGAGCGACTGCGTGGGGGAGTGCAGCAAGTCCAGCGTCTGCCCGTCGCCGAGATACATGTGGACGCCGCACGGCAGGCAGGGGTCGAAGCTGCGGACGGTGCGCATGATGTCGATGCCCTTGAAATGGTCGCGGTCGTTCTCCTCGAAGATGGGCTGGCCCTGCACCGCGTCCTCATACGGGCCCGGTGTTCCCTCGGAGTCGCGCGGGCTGGCGTTCCACGGCGTCGGCGGATAGGGATGGTAGTTGGCGATCTTGCCGTCGCGGATCACCATGTGGTGCGAGAGCACGCCGCGGACGGCTTCGGTGAAGCCGCAGCTGATGGCTTCCTCCGGCACCTCGAAGGACTCCCACGTCTTGGTGCGGCCGGCCCGGATTTCCTCGAGCGCCTTTTCGGCGAAGTGCAGGGCGGCGGCGGCCGCGTAGGCCTGGAAATAGGTCCGGGCGCGGTTCCGCTCCAGCGTGTTGCTCCACTGCGGGATCTTCCATTCCAGGGTCACCGGGCCCTTCAGCGCAGTCTTGGGCAGCTCGATCTGGACGCTGCTGCCCGTTGACTTGAGGTAGCCGGTGTCGACGAAGCCGGCAAGGGCGGTCGACCAGAGCCGGGCCAGCGGGCCGCCGCCGGTATCCAGCGCCAGGTTGCTTTCGCCGTCATTCCACCGCGGTGACATCACCCAGCTGTACTTGTCCTCGAGGTCACGCTTCTGCGGCCGCGGGTTGGTGTGCTGGTTCCAGGGGTGCCGGCGGTCCACCGGGTTGCCCAGCGGGTCGCGGGTGACGAACATTTCCTGGTCGCCCCAGTCCTCGTAGTAAGACGAGCCCAGCATGATCCGGATCCCCAGGTTGATGCGCACCAGGTCCGTGGTCACGAGTTTGCCGTCCACCACGACGCCGGGCGTGACGAACATCTTCCGGCCCCACTCCGTCATGTCCTTGTAGGCGAAATTGCAGAACTCCGGGTCCTGGAAGGACCCCCAGCAGCCCAGCAGGGTGCGCCGCAGCCCTACCTGCTCGTACCCGGGCAGGGCCGCATAGAAGAAGTCGAAGAGGTCATCGTGCATCGGCACGACCTTCTTCATGAACTCCACGTACCGCATGAGCCGGGTGATGTAGTCCGTCATCAGCTGGATCGTCGCCACGGTGCCCACGCCGCCGGGATACAGCGTGGAGGGATGGACATGCCGGCCCTCCATCAGGCAGAACATTTCCCTGGTCATCCGGCTCACTTGCAGTGCCTCGCGGTAGAACTCCCCGGTAAACGGGTTCAGCGAGCGCATGATGTCCGCGATGGTGCGGTAGCCGTGCGCGGCTGCCTGCGGGGCCGGTGTGTTCTCGGCTTTGGCCAGCACCGACGGGTTGGTTTCGGAGACCATCTTCTCGCAGTAGTCCACGCCGACCAGGTTCTCCTGGAAGATGTTGTGGTCAAACATGTACTCGGCAGCCTCGCCCAGGTTGACGATCCATTCGCCGAGGTGGGGCGGCTTCACGCCGTAGGCCATGTTCTGCGCGTAACAGGAACAGGTGGCGTGGTTGTCGCCACAGATTCCGCAGATCCGGCTCGTGATGAAGTGTGCGTCCCGGGGGTCCTTGCCGCGCATGAAGATGGAATAGCCGCGGAAAATCGAGGACGTGCTGTGGCATTCCACCACTTGGTTGTTCTTGAAATCGACCTTGGTGTAGATGCCGAGGCTGCCGACGATCCTTGTGATCGGGTCCCAGGCCATCTCTACCAGGTTCTCGCCCGCGGTACCGTCCGCTGAGGGCATCGGAATCGTCGAAGTCATTGCATTGCCTCTCTGCCTAGCGTCCCTACCAGGTCCGCTTGGCGCCGGTCAGCAGATCATTACCGGGTTTGCGCCAGCGGGGTTCCTGGTCCAGCGTGTGCTTCGTGATGTTCCGCAGTGTCCTGATGGTCTTGCCGTACGGCATGATCGAGGCGGTCGACAGCTTGCCGCCGGGAGGTTCGTCCATGAACGGCATGAATTTGTCCGGGAAGCCCGGCATGGTGCAACCGATGCAGATGCCGCCCACGTTGGGGCAGCCGCCGATTCCGTTCATCCAGCCGCGTTTGGGCACGTTGCACTTGACCACCGGCCCCCAGCAGCCGAGCTTGACAATGCACTTCGGGGACCCGTATTCGGTGGCGAAGTCGCCCTGTTCGTAGTACCCCGCGCGGTCGCATCCCTCGTGCACCGTCTGGCCAAACAGCCAGGTCGGCCGGAGCGCCTCATCCAGGGGAATCATGGGGGCCTGTCCGGTGGCCTGATACAGCAGGTACGTCATGGTTTCGGAAAGGTTGTCCGGCTGGATGGGGCAGCCCGGGACGCACACGATCGGGATCCCGGCTTTGGAGCGCCAGTCATACCCGAGATAGTCGGGCACCCCCATGGCGCCGGTGGGGTTTCCGGCCATGGCATGGATGCCGCCGTAGGTCGCACAGGTCCCGGCGGCGATGATCGCCGTCGCCTTGGGCGCCAGCCGGTCCAGCCACTCGCTGGTGGTGATCGGCTGTCCGGTGTCGAGGTTGTTGCCGAAGGCCGCCCAGTAGCCGCCCGCGGCGTGCAGCTTTTCATTCGGGATGGACCCCTCCACCACCAGCACAAACGGCTCCAGCTCGCCGCGGTCCGCCTTGCGGAACCACTCGAGGAAGTCGTCGGCGCCTTGCTGCGGGCCGCATTCGAAGTCGATCAGCGGCCAGTGCATGGCAATCTTGGGTAGTCCGGGAAGCGCCCCAAGGGCTATCTCCTCGACGCTTGGTTGGGTTGCCGCCGTCAGGGCCACGGAGTCACCGTCGCAACTGAGTCCGGCATTGATCCACAGGACGTGGATCAAGGTTTCTTCCGCTTTCAATGCAGTAGCTGTAGGCATCGTTGCCTCCTTCGGAGCCCGCCCTGTGGCCGCGGCTCGAATGTTGCGTCAACGGTCAAACGCGTAGTCCGCCAGAGCGCGGCGCACTCCCGGCGGCAGCCGCCGCCGGGTGGGGATTCTTCCGGATCCACTCCAGCCAGCCGTCCATGCCGTCGCCGGTGGTAGCTGACAGGGCCAGGACGTCGACGGCGGGATTCAGCAGGCGCGCCTGGCGCACGCAACGCTCGACGTCGAACTCCACATAGGGGAGCAGGTCTGCTTTGTTGATGATCACCAGGTCGGCAGCCAGGAACATGTGGGGGTATTTCTGCGGTTTGTCATCGCCCTCCGTAACTGAGATCACGACGACCCGGGCCGATTCGCCGAGGTCGAACAATGCCGGGCACACCAGGTTGCCCACGTTTTCGATGAAGAGTGTCGATCCGGGGACCGGATCCAGCGCGCCCAGCGCCCGCTGCAGCATCCCGGCATCCAGGTGGCAGCCTGCCCCGGTGTTGATTTGGATCACCGGCCGTCCGGTGGACCGGATCCGGTCGGCGTCCAGCGAGGTCTCCTGGTCCCCTTCGATCACACCAATGTCCAGCTCACCGGCAAGTTCCCTGATGGTCCGGACCAGGAGCGTGGTCTTGCCGGCCCCTGGGGAACTCATGACATTGAAGGCGTGGATGCCGCGTCCTTCCAGCCAACCCCGGTTCCGTGCGGCCAGGAGGTCGTTCTTGGCGAGCAGGTTCTCCTCCAGGGAGATGAGGGTCCGTCCCTCCGCCGTGGGGCTGTGCCCGGCGTCGGCTGTCCCGGGGGATTGGGGATGCTGCTGGCCGTGATCGTGCGGATGCCCGTGCTCGTGATCGTGGGCGTGCTGATGGCTGTGATCGTGCTCGTGATCGTGCGGATGATCGTGATCGTGGGGATGGCCGTGATCGTGCGGGGCCGCAGCAGCGGGCAAGATGTCGTGCACAGTGCCGTCGAGGTCCGAAACTCTGGTGCCGGCGTCGTCGCCGCATCCGCACGTCGCACACATGTCTACGCAACCTCCACCGAGGTGACCAGGAGCTCCCGGCCACTGACGACTTCGACATCGGCACTGCCACAGGGGCAGAGCAGAAACATGTCCTCAAGGACGAACTCGTCGCGGCAGCTGCGGCATCTGGCCCGGCCCTCGGATTCATCGATCGTCAGGGTTGCCCCGGCCAGCGGCGTGTCAGCTGAAACGACTTCGAAGCAAAAGCGCACGGCGTCCGGGAGGACGCCGCTCAAGGGTCCGATCCGCAGGTTGACGCCCGTCACGGAGCGGCCACCGGTCCGGTCCAGGACCGCCTCCACAAGACTTTGCGTGATCGAAAGTTCGTGCATGAGCCGCTGCCACCTCGTCGTTTCAATGTAGGCCTGCGGGGTACAAACTTCAATATGTCCGGGGCCGCCGGAGGCCGGAACCGGCCGCCTGCTTCACCGCTCCCGGCGCGCCTGCGGGCGTCCCCCTTGGTGTCCCTCCGGGCCTGTCTGCCGGCACGCCCGGGCTGCCGTGACAGCCGGGTGGCAACCTTCGACTTCAACCCGAACGTCAAGGCACAGCCTCCGGCGCAGTGTCAAGGTCCGGCGAATACCGTGTCGGGCGCTGTAACCTTGGGAGGAACGCGCTGGGCTCCGGGAGCCCGGAGGCGGCAAAATGAAGCACGACAATCACCGTCATCGAAAGTGTGGATAGATACGTGAGCAGCGAACAGGGTTCAGCAACTCTGGAAGGCACCGAACTCGATCTGGAAGACGCCGTCATGGGCCCCACCGGGCGGCCCCAACGCGACTTTCCGGAGCCCGCGCCGCTGTCCTCCCACGGTCCTGCGCGGGTTATCGCCATGGTGAACCAGAAGGGCGGGGTGGGCAAAACCACGTCCACGATCAACCTCGCCGCCGCCCTGGCCGAATACGGCCGCCGCGTGCTCTTGGTCGACTTCGATCCGCAGGGTGCCCTGTCCGCCGGCCTGGGCACCAATCCTCACGAGCTCGACCTCACGGTGTACAACGTGCTGATGGACCGCAAGGTGGACATCCGCGACGCCATCCAGAAGACCGGCGTGGAAAACGTGGATCTGCTCCCGGCCAACATCGACCTTTCCGCCGCCGAGGTGCAGCTGGTCAATGAAGTGGCCCGCGAACAGGTGCTGGACCGGGCCTTGAAAAAGGTCGAGGACGACTACGACGTCGTCCTGATCGATTGCCAGCCCTCGCTCGGCCTGCTCACCGTCAACGCGCTGACCGCCGCCCATGGGGTCATCATCCCGCTGATCTGTGAATTCTTTGCCCTGCGCGCCGTGGCGCTGCTCGTGGAAACCATCGACAAGGTCCAGGACCGCCTCAACCCGCGCCTGCAGGTCGACGGCGTGCTCGCCACGATGTACGACGCCCGGACCCTGCACGGCCGCGAGGTGATCGCCCGCCTCGTGGAGGCCTTTGGCGACAAGGTCTTCGAAACCGTCATCAAGCGCTCGATCAAATTTGCCGACGCCACGGTCGCGGCCGAGCCCATCACAACCTACGCGGGCAACCACGTCGGGGCCGACGCCTACCGCCGCCTGGCCAAAGAGCTGATCTCGCGCGGCGGCGCGCCCTAGCCAGGGTCGTGGCAGGCGCCTTTTCTCCGCCAGCGAATCTCGACATGCCTGCGGAGCTCGACACACGCGCGGAATCCGCGCGGGCCGCGCGGCCGGAGGACCCAGCAGAACAGGGCGTCAAAAAGCCCGGATTCGAAGTGCGGCTGGCCAACTTCACCGGCCCGTTCGATCTCCTGCTCGGCCTGATCTCCAAGCACCAGCTGGACATCACCGAGGTGGCGCTGTCCACGGTCACTGACGAATTCATCAAGTACATCAGGGGCCTGCAGCAGCTGGGGGAGGAGTGGGCCCTGGATGAGGCCAGCGAATTCCTGGTGATTGCGGCCACCCTCCTGGACCTCAAGGCGGCCCGGCTGCTGCCCGCGGGCGAGGTTGAGGACGATGAGGACATTGCCCTGCTGGAGGCCCGGGACCTCCTGTTCGCCCGGCTGCTGCAGTACAAGGCGTTCAAGCAGGTGGCCGGCATGATCGGCTCCACACTCGAGCTTGAGGCCCGGCAATATCCCCGGCAGGTTGCCCTTGAGGGACACTTCGCTGCCCTGCTTCCGGAACTGCTGTGGCGGCACACCCCTGCCCAGTTCGCCTCCCTGGCCGAGGCGGCCCTCAAACCCAAGGAGGCAGCCCCCACCGAAGTAGGCCTCGCGCACCTGCACGGTGCGCCCGTCAGCGTCAAGGAACAGGCCGAGCTGCTGGGGAACCGGCTGCGGCTGGGCACGCCGCTGAGCTTCCGGGCCCTGATCGCCGACGCCGAATCCACGCTGGTGGTGGTGGCGCGGTTCCTGGCGTTGCTGGAGCTGTTCCGCGACCGGGCAGTGGGCTTTGACCAGCTGCTGCCGCTGGGGGAACTGACGGTGCACTGGACGGCCGATACCCAGGGGTGGAGCAGCGAAAACCTGAGTGAAGAATACGAGGACCAACCGTGAACGAACGACTCCCTGACGCTGCCCGCGAGGCCGGGCCGGACGCCGGGACAGACGCGCGGCCGGACGTCGCGAGCCTGCCAGGGGGTGCCCGCGCGGCCCTCGAAGCGGTCCTGATGGTGATCGACGAACCGGCCACGGCCCAGGCCCTGGCAGCCGGACTGAACCTGACGGTCGACGTCGTCGAGACCCTGCTGGCTGAACTGCAGCGGGAGTATAACGGTTATACTGTTAATGCCCCGGATGTGGACGATGCCAGTTTGAACGGCTTCAGCGCCACCGCCCGGGGTTTTGAATTGCGGAATATCGCCGGAGGCTGGCGGATCTATTCCCGCGCTGAATTCGCCGAGATCGTTGGCGAATTCGTGCTGGAAGGACAGACGGCCAGGCTGACGCAGGCGGCGCTCGAAACGCTCGCCGTCATCGCTTACCGCCAGCCCGTATCTAGGGCGCGGGTGTCTGCAATTCGAGGAGTCAACGTTGACTCTGTCGTGCGGACGCTGACGCAGCGGGGGCTGATCGAGGACTCGGGAACCGATCCTGAATCCGGAGCAATCCTGTACCGCACGACGTCGTATTTCCTGGAGCGAATGGGAATCGGCTCGGTGGCGGAATTGCCACAGCTTTCACCCCACCTTCCGGGGCTTGAAGGCATCGAAGAGTTTTACGACGCTGGAAGAATGTAGGCAGGAACAACTGCCTGCGCACGAGTATCCACTAGGGCAGAATCATTTTGCCCAGTCGGCGGGTGTTGTCGGGAGACAGCGGCCGTCGGCCAACAAACGAAGGACGGGTCATGACACAGGCGGGACGCCAGGGTTCACCACGTAACAGTTCGGGACGTAACAGTGCCGGACAAAACTCAGCGCAAGGCTCAGGCCGCGGCGCACAGGGCGGTTCGGGCCGCAGCGGCGGAGCCGACTACAAGGGCGGCGCAGGCCGCAGCTCCCAGGGCGGCGCAGGCCGCAGCGGCGGAGCCGGCTACAAGGGCGGCGGAGACCGCCCCTTCAAGCACCCCAAGCCTCGCGAAGAGGCCTTCATCGATCCGGACCTGCAGGGTCCGGACGGCGCGCCGTCGGCCGCCCGCCCGGCTTCCGCTGACTGGAAGTCGAAAGCGCCTTCCGGCAAGGAGGCCGCCCGCAAGGCAGCAGCCCGCAAGCCCGGCTTCGGCAAGGCCCCCGGCACTCCCGGCGCCCTCAAACCCAAGCCGCGCGTCGGCGCCGGAGCGGCCAAGGCCACCGGTTCCCGCGCCTTCGGCAGTGAACGCTTCGGCCAGAACCTCGGGCCCGTGCGCAAGCCGGCCCGCAAGCGCGGACCCCGAGCCGAGGTGCCGCAGTCTGAGCTGCACGACGCCGACGGCACCCGCCTCCAGAAGGTCATGGCTTCCGCCGGCGTCGCCTCACGGCGGGTCTGCGAGGAAATGATCGCCGAGGGCCGCGTCGAGGTCGACGGCCAGGTGGTCACCGAACTCGGCGTGCGCGTCGACCCGAAGACGGCAGTGATCCACGTCGACGGACTGCGCATCCAGCTGGACGAGAACATGGTCTACATGGTCTTCAACAAGCCCAAGGGCGTTGTCTCCACCATGGAGGACCCGGACGGCCGCCCGTGCATCAGCGACTTTGTCCGCAACCACCACGGCGAACGCCTCTTCCACGTGGGCCGGCTTGACGTCGCCACCGAAGGGCTGCTGCTGCTGACGAACGACGGCGAGCTCGCCAACCGCCTGACGCACCCGTCCTATGAAGTGCCCAAGACCTACCTCGTGCAGGTCCGCGGGCCCTTCCCGCAGGGCGTGGGCGCCGAACTCAAGGGCGGCGTCGAACTCGAGGACGGCATCGCCTCGGTGGACTCCTTCAAGCTCGTCGACTCGACCCCGGGCCACGTGCTGATCGAGGTCGTGCTGCACTCGGGCAAGAACCGGATCGTCCGGCGCATGTTCGACGCCGTCGGCTTCCCCGTGCTGCGCCTGGTGCGCGTCAAGGTCGGCCCCATCGGGCTCGGCGACCAGCGCCAGGGCAGCATCCGCAACCTCGGCAAGCAGGAAGTCGGCCACCTGCTGGCCTCCGTGGGGCTGTAAGCATGTCCGCCTTCCGCACGCACGGCCGCGGCCACCTGAACGGCCCGGTGCTCGTCCTGGGCTCCGGGCTACTGGGCACCAGCATCGGGCTGGGGCTGCGCGGGCGGGGCGTCCCCGTGTTCCTCTCGGATCCCTCGCCGACCAACCAGGCCGTCGCCGTCGATATCGGCGCCGGCCTGCCGCTGGCGCGCCTCGAGGGGGAGGCGCCGGAGCTCGTCGTCGTGGCCGCGCCGCCGGATGTCACGGCGGACGTCGTGGCCAAGGCGCTCCAGGACTACCCGCACGCCGTCGTGGTGGACATCGCGAGCGTGAAGGCGCAGATCCTGGCCGATCTCCGTAGCCGCGGTGCGGACCTGGGCCGCTACGTGGGGACCCACCCCATGGCCGGGCGCGAGAAATCGGGCCCGGTCGCGGCCCGGGGCGAGCTGTTCACCTCCATGCCGTGGGTCGTGTGCCCGGCGGAGGAGACACTGCCGGAGTCCCTGCGGGTGGCGCGTGCGCTGGCCGGCGATCTCGGCGCCGTCGTGTCCGAATTCGCTGCCGACGAGCACGATGCAGCCGTGGCGCTCGTCTCACACCTGCCGCAGGTGATGTCCTCGCTCGTGGCCAGCCGCCTGCAGGGCACGCCCCTGCACGCCCTGTCCCTGGCCGGCAACGGGCTGAGGGATGTCACCCGGATCGCCGCAAGCGATCCCACGCTCTGGGTCCAGATCCTGGGCGCGAACGCGGAAAAAGTGGTGGAAATCCTGCACGGAGTCCGCGAGGACCTCAACCGGCTGATCGGCACCCTGGAGGCACCGGCCGCTCCCGGCGCCCGGCTGGACCTTGCCCAGCTGATCAGCGAAGGCAACGCCGGCCAGTCCCGGATCCCGGGCAAGCACGGCGGCCCCCCGCAGGCATACTCGTGGCTGACGGTGCTGGTGGATGACACACCGGGACAGATCGCCAAGCTGCTGACCGAGATTGGCGAGATCGGCGTCAACGTCGAAGACCTCCGCCTCGACCACTCTTCGGGGCAGAATGTGGGCATGGTGGAAATTTCCGCCCTGCCCAACAAGCACGACCTTTTGATAGCAGCCCTCAACGACCGTGGATGGCGGGTACTCCAGTAATGACCCAGGAACTCATCGAGACAGTGGACGTAGTCCGCCCCGGAAAAAGCCTTGTGGTTGCCATCGACGGCCCCTCCGGCTCCGGCAAATCCAGCGTGAGCAAAGAGGTGGCCCGCCGGCTGAAACTGGCCTACCTCGACACCGGCGCGATGTACCGCGCCCTGACATGGTTCTGCCTGAAGAGCGGCACGGACCTGGACGACGGGGCCGCCGTCGAGACCGCCGCAGAGACCCTGCCGCTTGAAATCAGCACCAGCCCGCAGGAAGAGTACGTCCGCGTCGGCGGGCACGATGTCACTCTCGCCATCCGTGAACCCGCCATTTCCGCGGCAGTCAGCGCCGTCGCCACCACGCTGGGCGCGCGGACTGAACTGATCCGCCGGCAGCGCGAGCTGATCGAAAAGCACCACCGCCGCATGGTGGTCGAAGGCCGGGACATCACCACCGTCGTCGCGCCCCATGCCGAGGTGCGGATGTTGCTGACCGCCAGCGAGGAAGCCCGGCTGCGCCGCCGCGGCATCCAGTTGGGCGGCAGCCAGAATGCCGAGCAGTTGGCAGCCCAGGTCACGCACCGCGATGCCAAGGACTCCACCGTAGTGAACTTCACCACGGCCGCCGACGGCGTCGTGACCCTGGACTCCTCCGACCTGGACTTTGACGAGACGGTCCAGGCCGCCCTCGACATCGTGGACACCGTGGTCAACCACTCTCCCGTTCCGCTCCGGGCCGTCCACGGTGACTGAGGGGCGCGCCGGACTGCCGGGGACAGCGCCGGCCTCCCTGCCCGGTCAGTGGACGACGGCGTGGAGCCGGCCCGTGGGCTGGCTCCTGGACCACCTCGTCTACCGCACCTCGGTCAGCGGACGCTCCAACGTCCCCGCGGCCGGTCCCGTGATCTTCGCGGGAAACCACATCAGCTTCCTGGACGGGCCCGTCATGTTCGGCGCCTCGCCCCGGCCGATGCACATCCTCGTCAAGCAGGAGATGTTCACCGGGTTCCTCGGCCGCGTCCTGGCCGCGTCGGGCCAGTTGCCCGTCGACCGCCGCGGTGGCCGTGCGGCGCTGGCCACGGCCCGGAGCCTGCTCGACGCCGGACGGTGCGTCGGGATTCTTCCCGAAGGCACGCGGGGGAGCGGTGAGGCCGCCGCGATCAACAACGGCGTCGCCTGGCTGGCGCTTAACTCGCGCGCCACTGTGGTCCCCGTGGCCATCCTGGGCACAAGAATCGACGGCGAACACCTGGACACCGTGCCCGCACCGCGCCGGCGTCTGCATGTCAGCTTCGGCGGGGCCATCAACGTCAGCCGCAGGCCCGGCGAGACCGGGCGTGTTTCAATGGACAGGGCGGGAACCGAAATCCGGGCCGCATTAGCGCGCCATGTCCAGGACTCAGTACTAAGAACCGGGCAGCCCCTGCCCCACGCGGAATCACCGCATGAACGTCATGAAGAAGTAGCCGGGACGCCGGCAGATCACCACCTAAGGAAAGTGCAATGAGCGATACGACTCAAACCTCCGGCAATTTTGGCGCCGGCGAAGACGAATACACGCCCACCGGCACCGACCAGGTGGCTGAAAACCTTGCCGCCCTGGACGATGACGAAGCGGAACTCCGCGCGGCCTCGCTGCGTGCCGGGCTGGACGACTACGAGCTCGACGAAGACGACGCCGCGCTGCTGAGCGGCCACTTCGACGACGAGGACTTTGACGGCCCGGTCAAGCTGGACCCGGTCCTCGCCATCATCGGACGGCCCAACGTGGGCAAATCCACCCTGGTCAACAGGATCCTGGGCCGCCGCGAGGCCGTGGTCGAGGACACCCCCGGCGTCACCCGCGACCGTGTCATGTACTCGGCAAACTGGAACGGCCGCAACTTCACCGTGGTGGACACCGGCGGGTGGGAGCACGATGCCCGCGGCATCCACGCCCGTGTGGCGGAGCAGGCCGAGATGGCCGTGGAACTTGCCGACGCCGTCCTGTTCGTCGTCGACTCCGCCGTGGGCGCGACCGCGACCGACGAAGGCGTCATGAAAATGCTGCGCAAGTCGAAGAAGCCGGTCATCATGGTGGCCAACAAGGTGGACGACTTCGCCCAGGAAGCCGACTCGGCCACCCTCTGGGGCCTGGGCTTCGGCGAACCGTACCCCGTCTCGGCCCTGCACGGCCGCGGCGTGGCGGACCTCCTGGACCACGTCATGGACACCCTCCCGGAGTACTCCCTGATTGAAGGCCTCGAGCGCTCCGGTGGCCCCCGCCGCATCGCCCTGATCGGCCGCCCGAACGTCGGCAAGTCCTCGCTGCTGAACAAGCTCGCCGGTTCCGAGCGTGTGGTGGTGGACAATACCGCCGGCACCACCCGCGACCCGGTCGATGAATTCATCGAACTCGGCGGACGCACGTGGCGCTTCGTGGACACCGCCGGCATCCGGCGCCGCCAGCACATGGCCCAGGGCGCGGACTTCTACGCTTCCCTGCGCACGCAGAGCGCGCTCGAAAAGGCCGAGGTCGCCGTCGTGCTTCTGGCCGTGGACGAGGTGCTCAGCGAGCAGGACGTCCGCATCCTGCAGCTTGCCGTTGAATCCGGCCGCGCCCTGGTGCTGGCCTTCAACAAATGGGACCTCCTCGACGACGAGCGCCGCCGCTACCTGGAACGCGAAATCGAGCAGGACCTGGCACACGTGGCCTGGGCGCCGCGCGTGAACATCTCGGCCAAGACCGGCTGGCACAAGGACCGGCTCGTCCCGGCCCTGGACACCGCCCTGGAAAGCTGGGACAAGCGCATCCCCACCGGACGCCTCAACGCGTTCCTGGGCGAACTTGTCGCAGCGCACCCGCACCCGGTCCGCGGCGGCAAGCAGCCCCGCATCCTGTTCGGCACCCAGGCCTCGAGCCGGCCGCCGAAGTTCGTGCTCTTCACTACCGGATTCCTGGATCCGGGATACCGCCGCTTCATCACCCGACGCCTCCGGGAGACCTTCGGCTTCGAGGGCACGCCGATTGAGGTCAACATGCGCGTGCGCGAAAAGCGTGGCAAGAAACGTTAATTCCGACACACCTTGCCGTGACAGCCTGAAATTGTCACAGGCACCCTCCCGGATCGTGTAAGCTTTTGGAGGTGGTTCGGCCGGACTGCTTGGAAGAAAACCTGGAGCGAATCCGGGAAGACTTCCGGGCGGAGAACGGTGGAACCAGCGGGCTGTAGCGCAGCTTGGTAGCGCACTTGACTGGGGGTCAAGGGGTCGCAGGTTCAAATCCTGTCAGCCCGACCAACAGCTGAAACCCCGCCATTCCTGATGAAGGAATGGCGGGGTTTTCTGTTTCCCGGACACATCCGCTCCGTGGTGTTCCCAGGAAGGTCCGCGGTGATCCGCTATTTCAGGAAGCGGGACGTCCGGCGGTCGGCCAGGATCTTTCCTTTGGTCTGGCACGTCGGGCAGTACTGCAGGGCGGAATCGGCAAAGGAAACCTCCCGGACCGTGTCCCCGCACACCGGACACGGTTCGCCGGTCCGGCCGTGGACCCGCATGTGGCTCCGCTTGGTGTCCTTGAGCTCGTTGGGCGGCTTGCCCCTGGCCTCCGCCACCGCCGTTCCCAGAATGGTGTGGATGGCGTCGTAGAGGTGCTGCACGTGCGTCCGGTCCAGCGACCTGGCGATCGCGAACGGCGAAGTCCTGGCGGCGTGCAGGATCTCGTCACTGTACGCGTTCCCAATCCCGGCGATGATGCCCTGGCTCCTCAGGACGCCCTTGATCTGCTGGGAACTGGAGCCGAGAATCCCGGCCAGGGCATCGACGTCGAAGTCCGGACTGAACGGATCCGGTCCGAGCGCCGCGATGCCGGGCACGTCGTGCGGATCACGGACCACATAGACCGCCAGGCTCTTTTTCGTGCCCGCTTCGGTCAGGTCCATGCCCACCGGGCCGGAATCGCCCGAGAACGTCAGCCGCAGCGCGATGTGGCCCTTCCCCATTTTCAGCTGGGCGTCGGTGGGGGAGTCCGTGAAGCGGACCCAGCCGGCCCGGGCGAGGTGGAAGACAAGATGCAGCCCGTCCGCTTCCAGGCTGACAAACTTGCCGAACCTTTGCACGCCGGTGACGGCCTTGCCCTGGAGGTCGGAGTAGGGAGGGGCTGCCGTCTTGAGCACGGCGAAGGAGACCGGCTGGATTTTCCGCACCATTGCTCCGCGCAGGTGCTCGTCCAGAAAGTCCGTCAGGGCCGCAACTTCAGGAAGCTCAGGCACGGCCTAGCCCTCACGTGTCCGGACGGTCCCGGCGCCCCGGTTGTTCACATTCCCGCCCTTCAGCGGAGCATGTTCTGCCATGGCACCATCTTCGCAGATGCCTCCCCGGCCCCTGCCCGATGTGCCTATACTTTCAGCGGCGGCTAGAACAAACGACTGCCGCCGCCAGGTGATTGACCCGATGAAAGGCCCGTCATGAGCATCATTCCCGAAGACCTGTCCTACACCGCAGAACACGAATGGGTTTCGGCCCCCAACGCCGACGGGGTTGTGCGCGTGGGCATCACTGATTTTGCCCAGGACGCCCTCGGGGATGTCGTCTACGCCCAGATGCCCGAGGTCGGGACCACCATCAAGGCCAACGACGTCGTCGGAGAGGTCGAATCCACCAAGAGCGTCAGTGACATTTACGCCCCGGTGACGGGCGAGGTGGTGGCCAGGAACGAGTCGCTGGACACCGATTCCGCCCTTATCAACTCCGATCCGTACGGTGAAGGCTGGCTGATCGAAATCAAGCTCGCGGAAGCCGACGCGGTCGAGTCCTTGCTCAGTGCATCCGAGTATGAACAGCAGGTAGGCTAAAGACAGAGGTCATTCGGGCCGGGGCCGCCGGCGAGTGTTGTTGGGATAACAAAACAAAGCCGCGCCCCGCCGAAGGGCCTCATTACCGGGACTGCAAGGCTTTTCCGGACGGCATGCGTTGTTTGCAGGGGGGACACCTGCAACGAATGAGGAGGACTCAATGTTTGGGCACGAACGGAACGACACCGGTGACGGTTACGGCACGGGTGGAGTGAAGGCTTCGGAGACCACGTCGATCAACCTCACTCCGGTGCGCGACGAACCCAATTTCACGCCGAAGCTTTCGACTGAGGAACGGGCAGCGGTTGAGGCCCTTCCCTTCGGATCGGCCCTGCTCGTCGCGCACAGCGGCCCCAACGCCGGTGCGCGGTTCCTGCTGGACTCCGACGTCACCACGGCGGGCCGCCACCCGGACGCCGACATCTTCCTCGACGACGTCACTGTTTCGCGCAGGCACGTCGAATTCCGCCGTACTGCGCGCAGCTTTGAGGTTGTGGACACCGGGAGCCTGAACGGCACCTACGTCAACCACGACCGCGTGGACTCGGTGGAACTGAAGTCCGGCAACGAGGTCCAGATCGGCAAATTCCGCCTCACCTTCTACCTCAGCCCTGCCCGCGCAGCAGGCAACGTCTGATTCCGGGGTAGTTGCCTGTGGCCACGGCACATGCGGATCGGCGCGGACCCCAGGTTCTGAACATCGGGGAAGTCCTGGCTCAACTGAGCGACGACTTCCCCAGCATGACTGCGTCAAAAATCCGGTTCCTTGAAGAAAAGGGACTCATCAACCCGCAGCGGACACCTGCCGGCTACCGTCAGTACTCCGAGAACGACGTCGAACGGCTGCGCTTCGTCCTCTCACTCCAGCGTGACCAATACCTGCCGCTGAAGGTCATCAAGGACTACCTGGATGCGATCGACCGGGGCGAACGGCCGGAGAACCTGCCGGCAGGCGTCACGTTGTCCCCGCGGATTGTCTCCGAGGAGCTCGCCTCCGAGCTGCAGAGCCGGGCACGCAGGCTCAGCGAGGAGCAGCTGCGCGCCGAATCCGGGGCGAGCGTCCCGCTGCTGGAATCGCTCCTGAGCTACGGCCTGATCGGGCACGTCAACGGCAAATTCGACGAACACGCGCTGCAGGTCGCGCGGGCCTGCGTCCAGCTGGAGAGCCATGGCCTGGAACCCCGCCACCTGCGGCCCTTCCAGGCGGCTGCCGACCGCGAATTCGGGCTCGTGGAGCGTGCTGTGGCCACCCTGACCTCCCGCAAGGACGCAGCCTCCCACGCCCGCGCCGCCGAGGCGGCCCGGGAAATCAGCGACCTCTGCCTGTCCTTGCACCAGGCGCTGGTCCACGACCGCATCTCAAGGATGGACATCTGATGATTGAGGTGGAGATTGTCGGCGTGCGGATCGAGTTGCCGTCCAACCAGCCGCTTGTCCTGCTCAAGGAAATCCATGGTGAGCGCCACGTGCCCATCTGGATCGGGACCCCGGAGGCCAGCGCCATCGCCCTGGCCCAGCAGGGGGTCATCCCGCCCCGGCCGATGACCCACGACCTCCTGGTGGACGTTGTCGAGGCCCTGGGCCACACGATCGTCAGCGTCAACATCGTGGCGGTGGAGGACAACATCTTCTACGGGCAGCTGCAGTTCGAGAACGGCACCACCGTGAGCTCCCGGGCCTCCGATGGGTTGGCCGTTGCCCTGCGCGCCAAGTGCCGGATCTGGTGCGCCGACGCCGTCATGGACGAGGCCGGCGTCCGGATCACCGAACACGACGAGGGCGAGGACACGCACCCCGGACCCGCCGTGGACGAGGAAGTCGAACTGCGGCGCTTCCGCGAGTTCCTCGACGACGTCGAACCCGAAGACTTCGGCGGCTGAGCCGGCCCAGGCAACCGGCGCCAGGGAACCTGCCGCGATTGCGGGCGTGCCTGTGACTGCTGGTGTTTCTGATACGTGCGTGACAGCTGTGGCGGCACCAAACGTTAAAGTCGAGGATGAAACTTTCGACACGCCCTTGGAATAGCCCCAACGTCTTTGACCTTGGGCCCCGGCAGGCCTAACGTCGAAGGTACAAGTTCCCATTGCATACGGTAGCCGCGCAAGTCACACTGGAAGGTGCAGTCCGGCTGAATTACACGGATGAAATATTCATCCGGTGTCATGCAGCTGTTCACATCTATTGCTGCCGATGCAACAAACCCAGGGGAACCCACGACAAGGAGGGTCCACGTGAGTCCGAAAGGCGAAGCAGGCGAGCTGAAGCAGGCCTCAACGGCCGGCGTTGCTGTGCCCGCCAGCGGTGCCCAAGGCCTGCTGTTCACCGAGGATCTCCCCGTTCTGGACGAGGACGCGGGCTACCGCGGACCCACCGCCTGCAAGGCGGCCGGCATTACCTACCGCCAACTCGATTATTGGGCGCGCACCGGACTCGTTGAGCCCGCCGTCCGCGGTGCGGCCGGCTCCGGCTCGCAGCGGCTCTACGGCTTCCGCGACATTCTGGTTCTCAAGGTGGTCAAACGGCTCCTGGACACGGGCGTCTCCCTGCAACAGATCCGCACCGCCGTGGAACACCTGCGGGAGCGCGGCGTCGAGGACCTCGCCCAAATCACGCTCATGAGCGACGGCGCCAGCGTCTACGAGTGCACATCGGCAGATGAAGTCATCGATCTCGTCCAGGGCGGCCAGGGGGTGTTCGGCATCGCCGTCGGCCGCGTATGGCGCGAAGTTGAAGGAAGCCTCGCAGCTCTTCCCAGCGAACACGCCGCGGACCAGTCCTTTCCCGACGACGAGCTGAGCAAACGCCGGGCGGCCCGCAAGATCGGCTAGCCCCCGCAGCTATAGACGTGACTGAGCACAGCAAACGGAATTCAACAGAATGAGGCCGCCTCCCGGACAGGGAAGGCGGCCTCATTTCTGTTGGGCTGTGTACGGCAGTCCGGGGCTACCGAAGGCTGCGGTCGCGGACAGCGCCGGCCGGGGCCACGCCGCCCTGGTTCAGCAGGTTCTGCAGCAGGGCATCGAAGAGCCCGGCCGCATTCTTGGCCGAGTCGCCGGGCCAGTGGTGGATGGAGTGGGCGGCGCCCTGGATCTGCTGCCAGTTGGCCTGCTCCGGGATATGCGGGCTCAACAGCAGTTGGCCGAACATGGATTCCATCTCCGAGAGCCGGAACGTGTGCTCGGCCGAACTGCTGCGCACCCGGTTGGCCACGATGCCGGCAGGGGACAGCTTGGGGGCGAATTCCTGCCGGAAGAGCTGGATGGCGCGCATGGTGCGTTCCGTGCCGGCCACCGAGAAAAGCCCGGGCTCGGCTACCAGGGTCACCTTGTCGCTTGCGGACCACGCCATCCGGGTCAGGCCGTTCAGTGACGGGGGGCAATCGACCAGGACGAGTTCGTAGTTCGTGGCGCCGGCCAGGACCGTGGAGAGTCGGCGAAGGTCGCGGCGGCCCAGGTCGGGGCGGTCGTAGATGCCGGTATAGGCAGAGCCGACGGCCACGTCCAGGACGGAGGTTGCCGCGCCGGACTGAATCCTGCCGTTGGCACTGCCGTTGGCGTTGCTGCGGCCGTTGATCCGGGCGTGTTCCACCCAGCCGCTGGGGACCACGTTGTCCGCCAGATGTGCCCGCCGCGGCGACCTCAGCATCCTGCCGATATCGAGCTGATCGTCCGGACTCACGCCCAGGGCCGTGCTGGCGTCAGCATGCGGATCAAGGTCGACGACGAGGGTGGGGATGCCGGCGGCCAATGCCGCCGACGCCAGTCCGGTGGTCACGGATGTCTTGCCGACACCGCCTTTGAGGCTGCTGATGCTCACTACTTGCACTTGAAAAACCAATACCTAACGCCGGTTGCCGAGACGGGGTCGTGCCGGCTCCTGCGTTCTTCGGAGCCGGGGCGTGCATGCGCCACCCACCCACTCATCATATGTTGATGCTCCGGCGAAACCCGTTTCATCCGGCGTGGGGCGCCAGAACCTCGCCAATCGGACGGACGGGGAAAGCTCCAAGGCCAAGGCCCTGCCCATCGCGGCGTCCGTGACGGATAATGCTGTGACAGTCGCCACAATGATTTGTGTTTGCCCGCACAGGTCCTAGACACTGTGAGCACTTACCGATACGCCCGCGATGAAGCAGGAGAAGTATGTTTTCTAAGATTCTGGTGGCCAACCGCGGCGAAATCGCGATTCGCGCCTTCCGCGCGAGCTACGAGCTGGGTGCCAAGACTGTCGCTGTGTTTCCCCATGAGGACCGCAACTCCATTCACCGCCAGAAGGCCGATGAGGCGTATCTGATCGGCGAGGAGGGACATCCGGTCCGGGCCTACCTGGACGTTGATGAGGTGGTGCGCGTCGCCAAGGAGTCCGGGGCGGACGCCATTTACCCCGGTTACGGTTTCCTCTCCGAGAACCCGCGCCTGGCGCGGGCCGCGAAGGAGGCCGGCATCACCTTCGTCGGCCCGCCGGCCGAGGTTCTGGAACTCGCCGGTAATAAGGTTGCCGCCCTCGAGGCCGCGCGCAAGGCCGGCGTCCCGGTCCTCAAGTCCAGCCAGCCGTCGAAGGACCTGGACGAACTGATCGCCGCCGCGGATGAAATCGGCTTCCCCATTTTTGCCAAGGCCGTCGCCGGCGGCGGCGGGCGCGGCATGCGCCGCGTGGACACCCGCGAGGCGCTCCCGGAGGCCCTGCAGGCCGCCATGCGCGAAGCCGACGCCGCGTTCGGCGACCCCACCATGTTCCTGGAGCAGGCCGTCCTGCGCCCGCGCCACATCGAGGTCCAGATCCTGGCCGACGCGGAGGGCAACGTGATGCACCTCTTCGAGCGTGACTGTTCCATCCAACGCCGCCACCAGAAGGTCATCGAGATCGCCCCGGCGCCGAACCTGGACGAAGGCATCCGGCAGGCGCTGTACCGCGACGCCGTGAAGTTCGCGAAAGCGCTGAACTACGTCAACGCCGGTACCGTCGAATTCCTTGTCGACACGGTGGGTGAGCGGGCCGGCCAGCACGTATTCATCGAAATGAACCCCCGGATCCAGGTCGAGCACACGGTGACCGAGGAAGTCACCGACGTCGATCTCGTCCAGGCGCAGCTGCGCATCGCCGCCGGTGAGAGCCTCGCGGACCTGGGCCTGTCCCAGGAGAGCGTCCAGCTCAAGGGTGCCGCCCTGCAGTGCCGCATCACCACGGAGGACCCGGCCAACGGCTTCCGGCCCGACGTCGGCAAGATCACCGGCTACCGCTCGGCCGGCGGCGCAGGCGTCCGGCTTGACGGCGGCACCGTCTACTCGGGCGCGGAGATCAGCCCGCACTTCGACTCCATGCTGGTCAAGCTGACCTGCCGCGGCCGCAACTACCCGGCCGCCGTCGCCCGGGCCCGCCGCGCCCTCGCCGAGTTCCGCATCCGCGGCGTGTCCACCAACATCTCCTTCCTGCAGGCGGTCCTGGACGATCCCGACTTCGTCGCCGGGGATGTGGCCACCTCGTTCATTGACGAACGGCCCCAGCTGCTGAAGGCACGGGTCTCGGCCGACCGCGGCACCAAGCTGCTGACCTGGCTTGCCGACGTCACTGTCAACAAGCCCAACGGCGAACTCAAGGTCCACACGGACCCGGCGGACAAGCTTCCGGCCCTGGATGACGCAGCGGCCCGGCCAGGGTCCCGCCAGCGTCTCCAGGAACTCGGCCCGGAAGGGTTTGCCCGTGCCCTGCGCGCGCAGGACGCCGTGGCCGTCACGGACACCACGTTCCGCGACGCGCACCAGTCCCTGCTCGCCACCCGGGTGCGCACCCGGGACCTCGTGGCGGCTGGTCCCGCAGAATCCAAGCTGCTCCCCGAGCTGCTCTCGGTCGAGGCCTGGGGCGGGGCCACCTACGACGTCGCCCTGCGCTTCCTCGGCGAAGACCCCTGGGACCGGCTTGCCGCCCTGCGCAAGGCCATGCCGAACCTGTGCCTGCAGATGCTGCTCCGCGGCCGCAACACCGTCGGCTACACGCCCTACCCGGAAGAGGTCACGGTGGCGTTCGTCAACGAGGCCGCCGCCACGGGCATCGACATTTTCCGGATCTTCGACGCCCTCAACGACGTCAACCAGATGGCCCCGGCCATCCGGGCCGTCCGTGAGACCGGTACCGCCGTCGCCGAGGTTGCCCTCTGCTACACCGCGGACATGCTGGACCCGGAGGAAACGCTCTACACCCTGGATTACTACCTGGAGCTGGCGCAGAAAATCGTCGACGCCGGGGCGCACATCCTGGCGATCAAGGACATGGCTGGACTGCTGCGTCCGGCTGCCGCGGCACGCCTGGTCTCGGCGCTCCGGGAGCGGTTCGACCTCCCCGTCCACCTGCACACCCACGACACCGCCGGCGGCCAGCTGGCCACGCTCCTCGCGGCCGTGGATGCCGGCGTGGACGCTGTGGACGTGGCCTCGGCCTCTCTGGCCGGAACCACCAGCCAGCCCTCGGCATCGGCCCTCGTCGCCGCGCTGGCCCACACGCCGCGCGACACCGGCCTCAGCCTGGCGAACGTCTGCGCCCTCGAGCCTTACTGGGAGGCCGTCCGCCGGGTCTACGCGCCGTTCGAGTCCGGACTGCCGGGGCCCACGGGCCGGGTCTACCAGCACGAAATTCCGGGCGGCCAGCTCTCCAACCTGCGCCAGCAGGCGATGGCGCTTGGCCTGGGCGAGCGTTTCGAGGCGATCGAGGACATGTACACCGCGGCGGACCGGATCCTCGGCCGGCTGGTCAAGGTGACCCCGTCGTCCAAGGTGGTGGGCGACCTCGCCCTGCACCTGGTGGGCCTCAACGCCGACCCGGAAGACTTCAACGAGAACCCGCAAAAGTACGACGTCCCGGATTCTGTGATCGGCTTCCTTTCCGGCGAGCTCGGTGACCCGCCCGGCGGCTGGCCCGAGCCCTTCCGGACGAAGGCGCTGCAGGGCCGCACCGTCAAGGTCCGCGACGTCGAGATCAGCGCCGAGGACAGCGCCGCGCTCAACGGCGATTCCAAGACCCGGCGGGGCACGCTCAACCGCCTGCTCTTCGCCGGTCCCACGAAGGATTACCAGAAGAGCGTGGAGGCCTACGGCAACCTTTCGGTGCTGGACACGCGGGACTACCTCTTCGGGCTGCAGCGCGGCGCGGAGCACGAGATCGAGCTCGAGAAGGGCGTCCGGCTGATCGCCTCGCTCGAGGCCGTCTCCGAGCCGGACGAGAAGGGCATGCGCACGGTCATGTGCACGCTCAACGGCCAGTCCCGGCCCGTGGTGGTCCGCGACCGTTCAGTGGTGAGCAACGTCAAGGCCGCCGAACGCGCCGACACCTCCCAGCCGGGCCAGGTCGCCTCGCCGTTCGCCGGTGCCGTCACGCTGACCGTCAAGGCCGGGGACACCGTCAAGGCCGGCGACACCGTGGCCACGATCGAGGCCATGAAGATGGAGGCGTCCATCACGACGCCGGTGGCCGGCACCGTCGCGCGGCTCGCCGTCGCCGGGATCGAACAGGTCCAGGGCGGGGATCTGCTGCTCGTCGTCGAATAGCGGCAGCGCGGCAACACCGTAGCCCATCAACACAGAAGGGTCCTTCCGGCTTCCGCCGKAAGGACCCTTCTGTTTCTGCCGAACCTTGCCTCCCGAACAAAAGCAACGCGGGGTCAGATACGGCCCATCAGGGGGCGCCGGATGGGCCGTATCTGACCCCGCGTTGCTCTGGTGCGGGGTTTCGGTGCGGGGCGGTCGCGGTTGCAGCCTAGGCGAGGGTGGGACGCTTGGCGCTGTACATTTCCTCGATCACGTTCTCGAAGTCCTTGAGCACCTGGGCCCGCTTGACCTTCATGGAGGGGGTCAGATGTCCGGAGGCCTCGGTGAAGTCGGCCGGCACGATCCGGAAGGACTTGATCGCCTCGGCCTGGGACACGGACTGGTTGGCGTGGTTGATGAGCTCCTGGACCGCGGCCATGACGGCGGGGTTGACGGCAGCCTCGGCGAGCGAGGTCGAGGCCGGGAGCCCGTGGCGGCCCAGCCAGCCGGGCAGCGCTTCTTCGTCCAGGGTCACCAGGGCACCAATGAACGGGCGGTTGTCACCGACCACGAGCACCTGCGAGACGAGCGCGTCCGCGCGGATCTGGTCCTCCAGCAGGGCCGGGACGACGTTCTTGCCGCCGGCCGTGACGATGATTTCCTTCTTGCGCCCGGTGATGGTCAGGAACCCCGCCTCGTCCAGCTGGCCGATGTCGCCGGTACGGAACCAGCCGTCGTCGAAGGTTGCGGCGGACAGGTCATCGCGCTTGTAGTAGCCGCGCATGACGCACACGCCCTTGGCGAGGATCTCGCCGTCGTCCGCGATCCTGACGGAGTTGCCCGGAATCGGGGCGCCGACCGTGCCGATCTTGATCAGATCGGGGGTGTTGACGGTGATCGGCGCCGTGGTTTCAGTCAGCCCGTACCCTTCCAGGATCTGCATGCCGATGCCCTGGAAGAAGTGGCCCAGCCGTTCACCGAGCGGCCCGCCGCCGGAAACGGCATGGGAGACGTTCCCGCCCATGGCGGCCCGTAGCTTGCTGTACACGAGCTTGTCGAACACGGCGTGCTTGAGCTTCAGCACGAGCCCGACCTTGCCGGCCTGCCGGGCCCGGGAGAATTCGATGGCGGTGTCCGCGGCGCGGTGGAAGATGGCGCCCTTGCCGCCGTCCTCGGCCTTGGTCAGGGCCGAGTTGTAGACCTTCTCGAAAACGCGCGGGACGGCGAGGATAAAGGTCGGTTTGTAGCTCTGCAGATCCGGCAGCAGGTTCTTGATATCCGGGGTGTGCGCCACTGTGACGCCGGCCGCGACTGCCAGCACAGAGATGAAGCGTGCGAAGACGTGGGCCATGGGCAGGAACATGATGGTCCGCGCCTGCTCGTGGACGATCGTGCCCAGCGACGTGACCAGCGCGTTCTCGGACAGTTCCACGAAGTTGCCGTGCGTCAGCTCGCAGCCCTTGGGCCGGCCGGTGGTGCCCGAGGTGTAGATGATCGTGGCGACATCGTTCAGGGACGCCTGGCTGCGGCGTGCTTCGAGCTCGGCATCGCTGACGCCGGCTCCGGCCGCACGGACCTCGTCCAGGCTGTCGCCCTCGAGCTGCCAGACATGCCCCAGGGCGGTGAGGCCCTCGGAGGTGGCCGCCTGCCGGATGATGTCCTCGTGGTGCGCCGATTCGCCGAACGCGGCCACGGCGCCGGAGTCGCCAAGGTTCCAGGCCACCTGGGAGGGGGAGGAGGTTTCATAGATCGGGACCGAGACGGCGCCGGCGAACCAGATGGCGAAGTCGATCAGGGCCCATTCATACCGGGTGCGGGACATGATGCCCACCCGGTCGCCGGCGGCCACACCGCTGGCCATGAGGCCCTTGGCGAGGGCCGAGACGTCGGCCAGGAATTCCGTGGCGCGGACGTCCTGCCACTGGCCGGCTGCGTCGAGCCGCGAGAACAGCGCAGGGTTGGAGGCCTTGGCCGCCTGGCGCACCACGAGATCGGTGACATTGGTGTCCGGATCGACATTCACCAGGGGCGGGACAATGATTTCTCGCACGACAGCTCCTTTGGTATCCATAGGCCCGCAAGGGGTACCGCTAAGCCTAGTATGCGGCCCCCCGAAGGTGTGTTCTGCGACACCTACTGGCGAGTAACTTTACGGTCGGGGCCGCCGTTCCGCCAGTCGGGGATGCTGCGGGCACGTGCGCGGCGCTCTGCTGCCGCGTCATTCGGCCGGGCTTTCGCTGCCGTTGCGGCCCCGGCGAATAGAATGGGGCACCATGCAGACACCAACACCCGGCCGGCAGCCCGGCCTGCGCCGCCGGACCGCCGCCTGGCGAAGCAGGACCCTGGCCGGAGCCGCGGTCGCCACGGCCGGGCACGACATCCGCTCACACCTGCGGCTGGGCCGCAAGGGCCTGGCGATCGGCGTCGACATCGGGGGAACCAAGGTTGCTGCCGGCGTGGTGGACGCCGAGGGCAGGATCCTCAGCCAGGCCAAACGCTCCACCCCGGGCAACGACCCGCGCGCCGTGGAACAGGTCATTGTCGAACTCGTCGGAGAGCTGGGCGCCGGACACCGGATCTGGTCGGTCGGAATCGGCGCTGCCGGCTGGATGGACCTCGACGGCGGCACTGTCCTCTTCAGCCCACACCTGGCCTGGCGCAATGAACCGCTGCGCGAGAACCTGCAGCGGCTGCTGCGCCGCCCCGTCCTGCTGACCAACGACGCCGACGCCGCCGCCTGGGCGGAATGGCGCTTCGGCGCCGGACAGGGACAGGACCGTCTGGTCTGCATCACCCTGGGCACCGGAATCGGCGGGGCCATGGTCATGGACGGACGGCTCGAACGCGGCCGCTTCGGTGTGGCGGGGGAGTTCGGCCACCAGATCATCATGCCGGGCGGGCACCGCTGCGAGTGCGGCAACCGCGGCTGCTGGGAACAATACGCCTCGGGCAATGCGCTCGGCCGCGAGGCCAGGGAACTGGCCGCCGCGAATTCCCCGGTTGCCCAGGAACTGCTCAAGGCCGTGGACGGCGACGTGGCACGCATTACGGGCGTGATCGTGACGGAGCTGGCCAAGGCCGGGGACCAGACCTCCCGCGAACTCCTCGAGGACGTCGGGGAGTGGCTGGGCCTTGGCCTGGCGAACCTCGCAGCGGCACTGGACCCAGGCAAGTTCGTGATCGGCGGCGGACTGTGCGACGCCGGCGAGCTGCTCGTCGCGCCGGCCCGAAAGGCCTTCGCGCGGAACCTCACCGGCCGCGGCTTCCGCCCCGCGGCGGAGATCGAACTTGCGGCCCTGGGACCCAACGCCGGGCTGATCGGCGCCGCCGACCTCTCCCGGGTCAGCAGCCGCATGCACACCCAGTAGCGTGCCTTCCTGGGCCCTGAACCAGCCAGCGCGGTGCCTGGCGCCCTGACCGGGTGGACTAGATGCGCGCCCCGTCGTCGTGCTCGTCCTTCTCGCCCGGCAGCTTCATGATCAGGAACACCACGGAGGCCGCGAACGCGGCCACCATGCCCACGATCGCCAGCGTCGGGGCCGACCGCCAGAACATCGCCGAGAACACGAGCGCAATCGGGCCGCCCACCGCTCCAATCCAGGCAAGGACGGTCATCGGATCTGCACCGGCCAGGCTGGGCGGCTCCTCCGGGACGAACACGCCATCGTCGTCGTCGGCCTCGTAGTCCCGGGGGCCGGATGCGGTGTCCGGTGCCTCACTGCTGCCCGCGGCCGGGTTCCCCGGGGAGGAGGCGAGCCGCTCCCTGGCGGAAAGTTCGATCGGCGCGACGCCGGCAAGGCCCAGCGGGTCGAAATCGCTGAACGACCTGTTCGCGCCGGTGCCAGCACCGGAGCCAGCGCCGGTGCCGGCGGCGCTGTCCGCTCCGCCGGCCGGGCCGTCAGTTCCCCCAACTGCCTCGTCCCCGCCTGTCCCGACCCCTTCCAGCCTGGCGACGAGATCCAGCCACACGGCGTCGTCATCGGCAAGCGGTTCGTCCGCGGCGGCCGGGTCCTGCGCCTCAGGGGGCGGGGTGGTGCCCGGACGCTGGAGGCCGGATGCGTCAGCGCCAGGCGACCGGGCGTCGTCGGGGTCAGGGGTCTCGGGGTCAGGGACGTCGGGGTCCGGTTTAGTCATTGGCCGTGTCCTTCCGGCTGGCGCGGGCGGCGCCCGGACCGGCCGTGGCTGCAACGGACCGGACAAATTCGGCCGTGCCACGGAAGATCTCGGGCGCGTCGTTGTCCATGGTAGCGACGTGGTAGCTGTTTTCCAGCCGGACCACCTCGAGCGGGGCGTTGGTCAACCCGCGGCGCAGGGCCTCCATGCTGGATTCGGACACCACGTGGTCCACTGTGGAACGGTAGACCCGGACCGGAGCCGTGACGCGGGGCAGCAGCCGCACGGTGTCCTTGAACATCTTGTTGAGCTCGTGCGCGGCGGCCACCGGGGTGCGCGGGTAGGCGCACTCATCCATGCCCGGTTTGAGGATGTCATTGGCGATCGCCGGGGTGCTCTTGAGGACAAACTTCAAGACGCCCGCCAGCGGGGCGCGGGGATCATCGATGACCAGGCCGGGGTTGACCACCACCACACCCGCTACGGGGCGGGTGGCGGCGATCCGCAACGCGAGGGCGCCGCCCATGGACAGCCCCGCCACGACCACGACGTCGCATTCTTCCGCAAGCTCCAGGTAGGCCGCGTCCAAGGCAGCATGCCAGTCCTGCCACCGGGTCTTGGCCAGCTCCTGCCAGCTCGTTCCGTGCCCCGGCAGCAGGGGCAGCCGGACGGCGAACCCGGCACCGGCCAGGGACAACGCCCAGTCCCGCACACCGTGCGGGCTGCCGGTGAAGCCGTGCGAGACCACGACCCCGGTCCGGGGGATGGTTCCGGTGAACGGGCTGCTGAACGGCGAATGGTCCGGGAGGATGCTCATGGGGACTCCGAGGGGGCGCGGGGCGGCGAAATGGCGTGGGCGTGCTGCAGGAAGAAACGCACTGATTCTTCAAAGAGTAGCGGCGCATCGGCGTCCAGGGTGGCAACGTGCCCGCTCTTCGGGAGGGGAACCACCGTGAGTTCCCGGGACCCGAGCCGCCTGCGCAGCAGCGCCAGGGACGACGGCGGGACCACCGCGTCGGTGTCCGACTTGAACACCAGGGCCGGGGCGGAGACGGACGGCAGGTCCCGGAGGGTCGCGGCGAACAGCCGGCGCAACTGGTGGACGGCGGCCAGCGGCGTCAGGGAGTAGTCACCGTCGTCGGTGGTGGCCGCCGTGGAATTGTCCTCCTGGATGGGCGTGGTGGTGCGCTGGAAGTACTTGAGCAGTCCCACGATCCGGACCCTGCGGTCATAGAAGCTCAGGCCGGGGTTGACGGCGGCCACGCCGGCCACGCTGTGGCGGGCCGCGGTACGCAGGGCGATCGTGCCGCCCATGGACAGTCCCGCGACATAGCAGTCATCAGTCCGGGCGGCCAGGTCCAGGTACGCCGTTTCAAAGCTCCTGTACCAGTCCTGCCAGCCCTGCCGGGCGAGATCCCGCCAGTGGGTGCCGTGCCCGGGCAGTAGCGGTACCGAGACGGCGAAGCCCTGGGCGGCGAGGTGGCGGGCCCACGGCAGGACGCTGAGCGGGCTGCCTGTGAAGCCGTGGCAGATGGCCACACCGGTCCGGGCGTTGGGGCCGTGGCCCGGGTAGCTGAAAGCGGCGGGCGCAGGGGGAGTGCTGCTTTCAGTCATGAGCCCATCGTGTCACCCTTAGCGCCAAAACTCACTAGAGTAAGGTGTCCATTGAAGCCTGGCCGGACCCGGTTCGGGCCGCAGGCCAGACGCCTTCCGGAGAGGTCACCGAGTGTTTTATTGGTTCATGAAGACGTTTGTCCTGGGGCCGGTGCTCAGGCTGCTGTTCCGGCCCTGGGTCAAGGGCCTCGACAACGTCCCTGCCGAGGGCGCCGCGATCCTTGCCTCGAACCACCTCTCCTTCTCGGATTCCATCTTCATGCCGGTCATGGTGCCGCGGCCGGTCGCGTTCCTGGCGAAATCCGAATACTTCACCGGCACCGGGATCAAGGGCAGGCTGACCGCAGCCTTCTTCCGGCTCACCAACCAGCTCCCCATGGACCGGTCCGGAGGCGCCGCGTCCGCGCAGTCGCTGAACGCCGGCATGGACGTGCTCAAGAAGGGTTCCCTCCTGGGCATCTACCCCGAGGGGACCCGTAGCCCCGACGGGCGCCTCTACCGCGGCAAGGTGGGGGTTGCGCGCCTTGCGCTGCAGGCCCGCGTCCCGGTCATCCCGGTGGCAATGATCGGAACGGACAAAGTCCAGCCGATCGGCAAGCGCGTGCCCAACATCCGCCGCATCGGCATGATCTTTGGCGAACCGCTCGACTTCAGCCGCTATTACGGCATGGAGGATGACCGGCTGATCCAGCGTTCAGTGACCGACGAGATCATGTACGAACTCATGCGCCTCTCCGGCCAGGAATACGTGGATGAGTACGCCGCCGTCGTGAAGCTCCGCCTGGCGGGCAAAGCGCAGGACGCGGCCCCGGACAAAACCCCTGCGGGCCCTGACGCGGTGCAGGATGCGGCCGCCGGCAATACCCCAAACGAAGCCCCAAACACGGCCCCAACGGAAACCCCGAATGAAGCCGCTGCCGGGGATGCGGGGCCGGAGGTTCCCGGCCCCGCATGAGCGGGCCACGGGTGCCATATGACGGCAGCCGGGCTGTCAATGACAGGCAGGGCCCCCGAACCTTGATGGGGCAACTATCCTTAGATAGTGACCGAGCTATCTGAGAAACCAGTTTCCCCGCTGACCAGCACCGCCCAGAGCGGAGCCGCCAACTATCCCGGACTGGACAACTGGCGGGAGCTCCCGGCCTCGCAGCAGCCCACCTGGTCGGACCCGGCTGTGTTCGAGGCGTCTGTCAAGGAACTTTCCGTCCTCCCGCCCCTCGTGTTCGCCGGCGAAGTGGACATTCTTCGCGAACGGCTCGCCGCCGCCGCGCAGGGCAAGGCGTTCCTGCTCCAGGGCGGCGACTGCGCCGAGACCTTCGAAGCCGCGACGGCGGACAAGATCAGCGCCCGCGTCCGGACCATCCTGCAGATGGCCGTTGTCCTGACCTACGGCGCGGCCATGCCCGTCATCAAGATGGGCCGCATGGCTGGCCAGTTCGCCAAGCCCCGCTCCTCCAACGATGAAACGCGCGAGGGCGTCACCCTGCCGGCCTACCGGGGCGACATCGTCAACGGCTACGATTTCACGCCCGAGTCCCGCGCCCACGACGCCGGCCGGATGCTCAAGGCCTACCACACCTCCGCTTCGACGCTGAACCTGATCCGCGCCTTCACCCAGGGCGGTTTCGCGGACCTGCGCCTGGTGCACCAGTGGAACAAGGGCTTCACCGAGAACCCGGCCCACGCCCGCTACGAGTCCCTGGCCCGGGACATCGACCGCGCCATCAAGTTCATGGCCTCCTGCGGTGCCGACTTCGAGGCCCTGAAGCGGGTGGAATTCTACGCGAGCCACGAGGCCCTGCTGCTGGACTACGAGCGCGCCCTGACCCGCATCGACTCGCGCACGGGGCTGCCCTACGACACCTCCGCGCACTTCCTTTGGATCGGGGAGCGGACCCGCGAGCTGGACCACGCACACGTTGACTTCCTCTCCCGCGTCCGCAACCCGATCGGCGTCAAGCTCGGCCCGTCGACCAGCGGCGACGACGCCCTGCGCCTGATCGACAAGCTGGATCCGAACCGGGAGCCCGGCCGGCTCACCTTCATCACCCGCATGGGTGCGGGCAACATCCGCGAGAAGCTGCCGGCGATCGTCGAGCGCGTCACCGCCTCCGGAGCCCAGGTCCTTTGGGTCACCGACCCCATGCACGGGAACACGGTCACCTCGCCCAACGGCTACAAGACCCGCAATTTCGACGACGTCATTGACGAAGTGCGCGGATTCTTCGAAGTCCACCACGCGCTCGGCACCGTTCCCGGCGGCCTGCACGTGGAGATGACGGGGGACGACGTCGCCGAGTGCCTCGGCGGAGCTGACCCGATCGACCAGGAAGCCTTCCTGGACCGCTACGAGTCGGTCTGCGATCCGCGCCTGAACCACATGCAGTCGCTCGAGATGGCGTTCCTGGTGGCCGGAGCGCTCTCCAAGCGCTGACGCACTGATGGACAGAATGCATCTGGCAGAAGGCATTCCGACAGAACGTTTCCCACAGAACGCATTCTGAGAAAAAGCTCCGCCCGGCTACAGCAGCCGGGCGGAGCTTTCTTGTGCGATGGCAGGGGCCGGAGCGGGGTGCCTGTCAGACGACGGTAAGCGTAACGGTCGAGCCTTCCGGGGCCTTCGTGTCCACCGGATTCTGGTCCCGGACCGTGCCGAAGAAACCGCCGAGGATGTTATCGACCTGGACTTTGAAGCCTAGTTTCTCAAGGGCTTCCTGGGCCTCCGAGGCCTGCTTGCCGATGAAGCTGGGGACCTCGACGAGCTTCGGGCCCTTCGAGATGGTCAAGGTGACGGTGCCGCCCTTGGTCAGGTTGCCGGAGGCCGGGTCCTGCGACAGCACCGCGCCCTCGGGGACATTCCTGTCGTTGATTGACTCCGGGGCCACCACGGCCTTCAGGCCGGCGGCTTCCAGGGCCTTAACAGCGGCGTCCTGCGCCTGCCCGCGGACATCCGGGACCGGGATGGGTTGCGGGCCCTTCGAAACGGTCAGGCCCACGGGCGTCCCGTGCCTGACCGGGTTGCCGCTGCGCGGAGCCTGGGCAAGGACGGTTCCGGCAGGCGCCTTCTCGTCGAAGGTCTCGGTAATCGGGCCCAAAGCCATCTGGGCGCCGTTGAGCGTGGTCTTGGCCTCGTCCAGGCTCTTGCCGGCCAGTTCCGGCAGCGGGAACAGCTCCGGGCCCTTGGACACGGCCAGCGACACGGGCTGGAACTTGCGGATGACCTCCCCGGCGGTCGGCTCCGAGCCGACCACAAGCCCGGGCGAGACGTCGTCGTCGAAGACATCCTTCACCGTGGATTGGAAGCCGGCGGTGCGGAGCAGGTCCTGGGCCTCGGCAACGGTCTTGTTCGCCACCGGGGGAATCGTTCCCGGCGACCCCGGACCCATGCCGAAAAACCAGCCGGCGACGGCGGCGAGCAGCGCCGCGACGACGAGCAGGACGATCCACAGCAAGCCGCGGCGCCGGGGGTTGCCCTCGTGCAGGGTCCTGGTGGGCGTGGCGGCGGCTCGCTGGCGCGCCTTCTCCTCGTCCCGGTCCAGTTTGCGCTGGGCGCGTTTGCTGGGGGCAACCGCGCCCTCCGCCGGGCCGTCATACCCGGCGCCGTCGTAGGCCGCCTCGTCCGGGGTGGACAACGGTCCGTAGGCCGGACGCCGCGGGGCACCGGACATCACGGTGGTCGGGTTGCCGCTGGTGCGGGAAATCATCTCGGTGGGCCGGGCGAGGCTGCCGTATACCTCAGTCTGCAATTCCGTGGGCATTCCGGTGGGCGGAAGCACGTGGGCCGTTTCCTGCGCGTCCGACGCCGGACCGGTACCGCCTGGCGGCCGGGTTGGCGGTGCTGCCACGGCCGGCAGGGTGCTGCGAGCCGCCGGCGGCTGGAGGTCGAGTTCGGCGTCGCTGAGGTTGGTCCTGATGTGCCGGAGCTCGGACAACAGGGCGCTGCCGTCGACGGGGCGCTTGTCCGGGTCCCGGTCCGTGCACCACTGGACGAGTTCGTCGATCTCCGCGGCCAGCCCGGGCACCTCCAGCGAGGGCGCTCCGACGGTGGAATTGACGTGCTGGTAGGCGACCTGGATGGGCACGTCGCCTTCGAACGGCTGCCGGCCCGTGATCATTTCGTAGAGCATGATCCCGACGGAATAGATGTCGCTGCGGGCATCTGCCTGTTTGCCCAGGACAAGTTCGGGGGAGATGTAGGCGACGGTCCCGATCAGGGCGCCCGTGCTGGTGGACGTCGAGATAGCGCGTGCCAGGCCGAAGTCGCCGAGCTTAATCCGCCCGTCGTCGGCGATCAGGACGTTTTCGGGCTTGATGTCCCGGTGGATCATTCCGGCGGCGTGCGCGGCGCCGAGGCCTTCGACGACCGGATCGATCAGCGCCAGGGCCAGCCGCGGCGACAGGGCGCCCTTGTCATTGAGGACATCCCGCAGCGTGTGGCCCTTGATGAATTCCATGACCAGATAGGCGAGCCGGCCGTCCTCGCCCTGGTCCAGGACGCCCACGACGTGTGGGTGGGAGAGCCGGGCGGCAGCCTTGGCTTCGCGGCCCAGCCGATCGAGGAACTGCGGGTCGTCAGCCAGATGGGGATGGAGCACCTTCAGCGCGACATCACGCTCAAGGCGCTGGTCCGTGGCGAGGTACACGGTGGACATCCCGCCGCGGGCAAGCCTGGATTGAACCTGGTAGCGGTTGTCCACCAGGTTCCCTACGAGAGCATCCGACACGTATTCCTGCACCTTACAATCGTAGTCGCTGGACAGAAACGGGCCCGAATCAACATGCGATCCGGGCCCGTAGCGTCACGCTCCGCCGAAAGGGAGCCTGTGCTGGAGTCTGTAGTTGGCCGAGGGGCCGGGTTTAGCCGAACAGCTGCCGGTTGGCCTTGATGGCGGCGACGTAGCCCTTGGTGTCCTCGAACATGCCGTTCTGGCTCACCGAGTACTGGCCCTGGTAGTAGCCGGCGATTGCGGTGTCCACATCCGGGCTCGTGCGGACCAACTGCCGGATGATCGCGATGCCTGCCGTGGCGTTGTCGTAGGGATCGAGCAGGTTCAGCTGGCGGCCCACCAGATCGGAGGCCCATTCGCCGGAGGACGGGATGACCTGCATGGTGCCGATCGCATTGGCCGGTGACACCGCACGCTGGTCGAAGCCGGATTCCTGGAAGGCAAAAGCCAGTGCAAGGCTGGCGTCCACGCCCATGCGCCGGGCCGTGTCCGCGACGATCGACTTCATCTGCTGGCGGGTGGGCACCGGAGAGGCATTGAGCAGCGCCTTGTTCTGGTTGGCCGAGCTGACCACCGCGGCCGGGTAGCTGAACCCGAGGAACGTGCTGGGCACGAGGGGCGTGGTGGTGGCAGGCGTGCTCGATGCCGGTGCGATGGTCGACGCGCCGGGGATGACGAGCTTCTGGCCGGGGTAGATGATGCTCGACATTGTCAGCCGGTTGGCCGACAGGACGTCCGAGAGCCTGACACCGTTGCGGGCCGCGATGCCGGAGAGGGTGTCGCCGGCCTTGATGGTGTAGGAGCCGGAACTGGCGGGCGCGGGCGCCGACGGCTTGGGTGCGGCGGCCGTCACGGGTGCGGAGGGGGCCGGCGTGCTGGAACCGCCGCCGACCTTGACCTTCTGGCCGGGATAGATCACGGAGCTCATGCCGAGCCCGTTCCACTTGAAGATCTCGGAAAGGCCAACGCCGTGGCGGGTGGCGATGGCGCTCAGGGTGTCGCCGGACTTGACGACGTACACGCTGCCGCCGCCCGAGGCGGGCGTTGTCGGCGTCGATTTCGCCGGTGCGGACGGTTTGGGCGCTGCCGGCGCCGGCGTCGAGCCCGTGAGCTTGATCTTCTGCCCCGGGTAGATGATGGTGTTCGCCTGCAGGTTGTTCAGCTTGAGCACGGCAAACGTGTCCAGGCCGTAGCGGCCGGCAATGGCACTGATGGTGTCGCCGCGGGCGATCGTGTAGACGGCCGGAGCGGCCGTCTGCGCGGGCCGCAAGGCGCTCGGCAGCGTCACCGGGACGGAGGCGGCCGGGATCACTGCCGCCTTCAGGGATGTCGCCGCGTCAGCCTTCGCCTGGGCACGCATGGCGGCCGCGAGCGTTGCCGGGACCGAGCGCACCCGCGATTCGGCTGCGGCAGGCTGGGCGATCGCCAGGGAGGAAAGCACGACGGCGGGAAGCGCCGCCGTCGTCGCCGCGATGAGCGGCAGGCTGCGCCCCGGACGGAGCTGTGGCGAACGTGAGGTTGTCATTGGAAAGATCCTCTTCTCAGCGGCAACGCTGCGGTCAGGCCGGTAGAACTGGTGTTACCAGTGTGACAAAAGTTATTTCTGTTACAAATGTGATCTATGTGAATCTCTCATGAATTGGCAATTAGCACAAGAACCGTTTGACATTCCGCAAACCCGTTTCCGGTGGAGTGTCGCCCGAAAGTCGTTCCAGGGGAGTCCCCCGGTGAAGCCGGGCGGCATTCCGGCGCGGCGGGACCGGCCATGACCGCAGCGTGAATTCTGCGGATGCCGACTAGGCGGCGGGGCACCGGCCGTGGCAATCTTTATGCGTGAGTAATGTAGAAAGCCTCGTGGGCGAATGGCTGCCCCTGCCCGATGTCGCACAGCTTCTGAACGTATCTATCACCAAGGTCCATGCATTGCTGGACGAGCGTGCGCTGGCGGCCGTGAGAATCGGCGACCGGCGCATCCGGTCCGTGCCTGCGGCTTTCATCCAGGACGGGCATGCGGTGGAGAGCCTGAAAGGCACCATTGTTGTTCTCTCAGACGCCGGATACTCGGATGAGGAACTGATCAACTGGCTCTTTACGCCGGACGATTCCCTCCGCGGCCGGCCCATTGACGCCCTGCGGGAAGGGCGCAAGACCGAAATTCGCCGCAGGGCGCAATCACTGGCCTGGTAAAAGCAGACCGGCAGCAACTGCGCCGGCAGCATCCCCCGGACGTGCCATGACGGGCCGTGCACAGCGCAAGCGCCGTGCACGGCCCGCCGCGTTTCCAGGCACCGTTTAAAAGGCGTTACTGCCGTGAGGGCCGGGTTAAGCGGCGCGGCTGACCGTGGCTTCTGCCAGCCTGCGGAGCGCGGTTTTGGGCAGCTCCTGAAGCGGCAGCAGGTCCAGGGCGGCGAAGGCGGCCTTGCCGAACTCCTCGATGAGCACTTCCGTGGCCTGGAGTGCGCCGCAGTCCACGATGATCCGCCGGATCTCCTCGATGTCCGCGTCGCCGAGATCGGGGCTGCCCAGCTTGGCGTCGATGAACTCTGATTCGGCCGCCGAGGCCTGGTCCAGGGCGAAGGCCACCAGGACCGTGCGCTTGCCCTCACGGAGATCGTCCCCGGCAGGTTTGCCGGTGGTGACGGGGTCACCGAAGACGCCAAGGACATCGTCCCGCAGTTGGAACGCCTCGCCGAGCGGCAGCGCGAAGGCGGAATAGCCGCGCAGCAGCTCGTCGCCGGCGCCGGCCAGGGCGCCGCCGAGGGCGAGCGGGTGTTCGGTGGAGTATTTGGCCGACTTGAACCGGATGATGGACTGGGCCCGGCTTACGGCCCCGGCGCGGTCCCGCCGGGGCCCGGCGACCTCTTCCAGGATGTCGAGGTACTGCCCGGCCATGACTTCTGCACGCATGAGGTTGAAGATCAGCCGTGCCGGGCTGCCGGAGGCGGCACGGTGTCCGATCTCCGTGAACGATTCCTCGCTGAAGGACAGGCAGAGATCCCCGGTCAGGATCGCTGCCGCGTGGCCGAACCGCTCGCTGTCCAGCGCCCAGCCCTGGGCCTCGTGCAGTTCGATGAACCTGCGGTGGACGCTGGGTCCGCCCCGGCGGGTGTCCGAGCGGTCAATGATGTCATCGTGGATCAGGGCCGCGGCCTGGAACAGCTCCAGGGCCGAGCCGGCCGTGACCACCTCGGCCGCGCCGGCTTCTCCGCCGGCGCCGCGCCACCCCCAGTAGCACATGAGCGCCCGCAGGCGCTTTCCGCCCGTGACCAGGTTTGAGATCGAGCCCATGAGCGGATCGATGTCCTGGGAGATCGAGGCCATGATGGCCTGGCGGCTGGTCAGGAACTCGGTGAGCTTGCCGGCGACGGCGGCCACGTAATCCGCCTGCTCGAGCCGCAGCTGTTCGGCGAGACTCACTTGACGGACTCGGCAGCGACGTTCGCACCGATCGTGAACGTGGACACCCCTGTTGTCTGCATGACGGAGATGTTCACGGTTTCGTTGTCCCCGCGCAGGAAGTCCTTGGAAGGCAGGGCACCGACGGTTTCCCCGGGTACGGGCTTGAAGCCCTGCGCCTGCAGCCCCTTGGCGTAGAAAGCCAGGACATCGGCGGCCGGGGCGGTGATGCTGCCGACCAGTGCCGCGGTTGCCGGCACCGTGGTTTTGTCGAAGCTGCTGGAGACCACCTGGGCTCCGGGCATCAGCGGCAGGAGTTTCTGCGGGAAGCCGGGTACGAGGGCGCCGACCGTGGCTGACGTGCCGGGCTCCGCGGAAGGGCTGGGGGGAGCCGTGGTGGAGGACTGCGCAGAGGCGTCCGGGGTCGACGCCGGCGACGCCGCCGGACTCCCAGTGCCGGCAGGCGTGCATGCGGCCAAGGCCAATAGCGCGCCAGCCGCCGCGATGGCGGCTGCGGCACGTTTGCGCTGTCCAAATACCTTCACAGGGACTTTCCTCCTGGGGTTGAAGCGGAATCAGCCTCCAGTTTAGTCAGTCCCCGGGCATAGGATTGAAGACGTGGGGCCGGACGCAGAGAATCAGCAGGGAGCGCAGAGGAATATGCACCCCAACGGGCCCTCGAATGCGCAGCCCCAGATCCAGCCTGCCGGCAGCCTGGGCGGGGACTCACTGCTGGAACTGCGGCGCAGCAGCATCATGCACGTGGACATGGACGCCTTCTTTGTCTCCGTGGAGTTGCGCAGCCGGCCCGAGCTGAAGGGAAAGCCCGTGATTGTGGGCTACCCGGCGGACCGCTCCGTGGTGCTCTCCGCGTCCTATGAGGCCCGCGCCTTCGGCGTCAGATCGGCGATGCCCATGGTGGTGGCGGCGCGCATGTGCCCCTCGGCTGTCATCATCGAGCCCCGCCACAAGCTGTACTACGAAGTGTCCGGCCAGATCATGGCAATCTTTGGTTCCATCACCGACCTCGTCGAGCCGCTCAGCGTGGATGAGGCGTTCCTGGACGTCGGGGGAGCCATCCGGAGGCTCGGGCCGCCACGGGAGATTGGCGAACTCATCCGGGCCCGCGTGTTCCGGGAGCTGGGCATTACGGCATCAGTGGGCATCGCCGCCAGCAAGTTTGTGGCCAAGATCGCGTCCACCCGCTGCAAACCGGACGGGCTGCTGCTGATCCGGCCGGAGGAAACCGTCCCCTACCTGCACAGCCTTCCCGTCAGTGCGCTCTGGGGAGTCGGCGGCAAGACCGTGGAGGTGCTGGCCCGCCGGGGCATCAGGACGGTGGCGGACGTCGCCGCGTCGCCGCTGCCCTCGCTGCGCAAGCTGCTGGGGGCATCGGGGGAGCATGTCTACCGGCTCTCCTGGGGCATCGATCCGCGGCCCGTGACGCCGGTCCGCCTGGAAAAGAGCATTGGTGCCGAGGAGACGTTCGCCACTGACACCGCGGATGACGCGCTGCTTCACAGGGAGCTGCTGCGCCTTTCGCACCGGACGGCGGAGCGCCTCCGCAGTGCCGGCATGCACGCCCGCACCGTGGCGCTCAAGCTGCGCTACGCCGACTTTTCCACTATTACCCGCAGCCGCACCGTGAGCACACCGATCGACAGCGCCCAACTCCTGTACGCGGTGGCAGTGCAGCTCCTGGAATCGGTGGGTCAGCGGCCCATGACGGTCCGGCTGGTCGGCATCCGCGCCGAGCAGCTGGAAGAGGCCGCCGATGCCCCGCTTCAGCTCAGTCTTGACCGACGGGACGACAACTGGCGGGCCGCCGAACAAGCCCTCGATGCTGTCACCCGGAAGTTCGGCAATAAGTCCGTCCTTCCGGCCCGGCTCCTGGATTCCGGGGGCGCCCTTGAGTGAACCCGGCCTGAACCCCGTCGGGCCGCCCGTTCCCAAGGGTTCCGGCGGCGAAAGGGCCTTAAGACTGTCTTTCAGAACAGGCCGCAACAATCTATCCTTATTAATACCTAGGTTTAGGACTACTGGATCGACCGTTAGGGCGACCTGGCCAGCTAAGACCGGCGCGGGAGAGCTGAATTGGCCCCCTTTTCACCAATGGCGGTGACGGGGGAACCACTTCGGAATCCCGGGCGTTAGGGAATTAGGGCAATGGCCACGTCATGCCCGGACGTTGGCAGACTTGAGGAGGTCGTGATGCCGCTCTCGGAACACGAACAGAAGTTGCTGGAGCAACTTGAGAAGCAGCTGCATGAGGACGACCCAAAGTTTGCAAGCTCAATGGGATCGGTCCCCGGACGCTCATGGTCCACCCGCCACCTTGTCATCGGCGTGCTCGCGACTCTCGCGGGCGTGCTGCTGTTATTGGTCGGGGTGTCGATGCAGAACATCTTTGTCGGGGTCCTCGGATTTGTTGTGATGGGCGCCGGCGTCTATTTCGCCACGATGCGCAGTTCTGCGGTCGGCAAGGCCAGGGCAGCCGGCGGACGCAAGCAGGGCAAGCCCAGGAGCTCGTTCATGAGCAACCTCGAGCAGCGCTGGGACGAACGGCACGGGGGCGAGTCCTAAACCGCTCAGTGACGGCCCCGTAAAGTCCTCCACTTCCCGCCACCGGTCCGCCGGGGAGCGGCGCGAGACCCGCTTCGGCGGGTCTTTCGCCATTTAACGCGGTAATTTCCGGCGCCTTTGCTGCAGCCTTGCTGGAATTTGGCTTCGATTGCGCCGAAAAAGGGACAACCGCACCGAATTATTCGCTCCCGCGCCCGTACGCCCCGTCAATCGGTGCGGGGTGGGAGGCAAGCAGGCAAAAATCGCTCCACTTTCCCCCACCAGCCCCGATTCCCTGCAAATGCTGGGAAGGAGGGGGATAAACATCCACAGAATTGTCTAAACATCCCGGGCGTGTCGTTGACTGTGGAGCGATGTGGAGTAATGTGGAGGACGTAAGAGGGTAGTGGCAGCACAGGGGACGTTGGACTTCCTAAAACAGACAGGCGGTGGGCCGTGTTTCTCGGCACACATTCGCCGCGTCTGGATGAAAAAGGTCGAATTATCCTCCCCGCGAAGTTCCGAGAGGAACTTGCCAGCGGGCTGGTTCTCACAAGGGGCCAGGAGCGTTGCATCTACGTCTTCAGTGAGGCGGAATTCGGCCGGGTTCACGAGCAGATGCGGGAGGCTCCAATTTCCTCCAAGCAGGCACGTGACTACATCCGTGTTTTCCTCTCTGGAGCCTCGGACGAGGTACCTGACAAGCAGGGGCGCGTGACGATTCCGCCGGCGCTCCGGGAGTATGCAGGTCTTGGCCGGGAACTCGCCGTCATTGGCGCAGGATCCCGGGCAGAGATCTGGGACGCCCAAGCCTGGAATGAGTACCTGGCCGAAAAGGAAACCGCCTTCTCGGAAACAGACGACGCCATCCCGGGGATTCTCTGAACCCCCACTGATCCACCAGCAAACAACGTTCCTTGATCGAGATCTCCAGCCGCCCATCCGGTTGTTGTCCTGGCTCACTTCCCCGGAGCCAGGCCGGCGCAGGATAGGCGCGGATGGGGATCTGGACCAAGGAACGTTGCGTAAGAGCAGTACCAAGCAACTAGCAAAGCGCAACTAGCAAAGCTCAAAACAAACAAGGCCAACGAAAGGACGAAGGCATGACGGATCCCGACCAGGCGAAGCCGACGTCCGAACGCCATGTACCGGTCCTCAAGGACCGGTGCATCAATTTGTTGGCCCCCGGCATCGAGGCCGCACGGAGCCGCGGCGAGACCCCCGTGGTGATCGACGCCACGCTCGGCATGGGCGGACACTCGGAGGCCCTCCTGCAGCGCTTCCCGGACCTTCACCTGATCGGCATCGACCGCGACGAGGAAGCCCTGGCACTGGCGGGGTCCAGGCTGGCGCCCTTCGAGAACCGGACCGACCTCGTTCACGCCGTCTACGACGAAATCCCGGACGTCCTCGAAGACCTGGGCTTCACCGAAGTCCACGGAGTGCTCATGGACCTCGGCGTATCGTCCCTCCAGCTGGACGAGCGGGAACGCGGCTTCGCCTACTCCTTCGATGCGCCCCTGGACATGCGGATGGACACCAGCCGGGGCCAGACGGCCGCCGACGTCGTCAATAACTACAGCGAAGAAGAACTCGTCCGGATCATCCGGAAGTGGGGCGAAGAGAAGTTCGCCGGCCGCATCGCGAACAGGATCGTGGCCGCGCGCGCCGAAAAGCCCTTCACCACCACCGGCGAACTGGTCGACCAGATCCGGGCCGTGGTGCCCGCCGGTGCCGCCAAATCCGGCGGCCACCCCGCGAAGCGCACTTTCCAGGCGCTCCGGATCGAGGTCAACGAGGAACTGGACGTCCTCGAGCGCGCCATCCCGGCAGCGATCGAGGCCATCGCCCTCGGCGGCCGTGTGGTGGTCATGTCCTACCACTCCCTGGAAGACAAGATCGTCAAGGGCTTCTTCCAGGCCGGATCGAAGTCCTCGGCGCCGCTCGGCTTCCCGGTCGAGCTCGAAGAGCACAAAGCCGAACTCAAAACCCTGACAAAGGGCACCGAGGTACCCACCGCCGCTGAAATCGCCGAAAACCCCCGCGCAGCTTCCGCCCGGCTGCGCGCCGTCGAACGCATCAAAGCCAGGAGAGCCGCATGAGCACCGCCGCCGTCAACAGCTACCCCGTTGCCCAGGGCGCCACTGCCCGTGCCCTGCCCGGCCTCCGCCCCGGCCTTGACCAGCCCCGCAAGGCACGCACCCCGCTGTCGGTGGTCCGCTCCGTGCCGCGCAAGCGCCGCGCACCGTTCGTGGTGCTCTGCTTCGGGCTCCTGGCGATTGCCCTCATGGCCGTGCTGGTCCTGAACATCTCCGTCTCCTCCGCCCAGTACCAGCTGGTCCAGCTCCGCAGTGAACAGACCACACTGACCAAGCAGAACCAGGACCTCACCCAGCAGGTGCAGAACTTCGACGCCCCGCAGAACCTGGCGGCCAAGGCCACGGAGCTGGGCATGGTGGCTTCGGTCGCCAAGGGTCAGATCGACCTCTCCACCCTCAATGTCACCGGCAAGGCCAAGCCGGCCGTCAAGGGTGATGCCCCGGGCGCCGTCATCGCCGCACCGGCCGTCGCCGGGCAGCTCACGGTTGTCCCGCCGGCCACGGAGAACGAGCCTCTCGCCCAGCGCAAGGCGGCGGACACCAGGCCGGCAGACACCAAACCGGCGGACACAGACAAGGCGCCGGCAGCTGTGAAGCCCGCACCCGCACCGAAACCCGCCGCCCCCGCCGTGGAACTCCACGGCGGCTCGGTTCCCGCCCCCGCACAGAAGACGCCGGGGCAGTAACGTTCACTGACCACCAGCAAGGCAAGCAGCAAGGACTCACCGTGGCGAAGAACTCCGGCAGGGCAAGCAAGGCGAAAGCCCCAAACCCCACCCGGCGGCTCCGCGTGGGGCTTGGCATCATGCTGGCGCTCCTGCTGGTGGTCGGCGGCAAGCTGTTCATGGTCCAGGGCCTGGACATCGGGGGACTGGCTGAGGCCGCCCTCAACAACAGGCTCACGCCCACCGTGCTGCCCGCGGAGCGCGGCAGCATCCTCGATTCCTCCGGCGCGGTCCTGGCCAGCAGCGTCATCCGCTACAACGTCGTTGTGGACCAGACAGTCAACACCAAGACCGAAACCTTCCGCCGGTTCGAGACCATCAACGGCAAGGACGAGCTCGTCAAGGTCACCCGGGACCAGGGCATCTCCGAACTCGCCGCCGTGCTCGGCATGGACCGCGGCACCCTCCGCGATGCCCTGACCGGAACCCAGCGCTACTACATCGTGGCCAAGGACCTGAAACCGGACGTCGAGGACAAGGTCTCCAAGCTGCAGATTCCCGGCATCGTCACCGAAGGCACCAGCAAGCGGGTCTACCCCAACGGCTCCGTGGCCGGCGGAATTGTGGGTTTCCTCAAGGACGGCAGCACCGGACAGGCGGGCCTTGAGCAGACCCAGGACGAGGTACTCAAAGGCACACCGGGCAAGCGGCTCTTTGAAATCGGCGCCGACGGACTGCGCATCCCGGTCGGCGTGGACCAATTGACGCCGGCGGTGAACGGCAAGGACATCAAACTCACGCTGAATTCGGACCTGCAGTACTTCTCCCAACAGGCGATCCAAAGCCAGAAGGACAAGCTCAGCGCCGAGTGGGGCGTGATTGTTGTCCAGGACGTCAAGACGGGCAACATCGTGGCCATGGCCGATACCGACTCCCCGGATCCGAACGACCCCGGCAAGGTTGCCGCCGAGGACCGCGGGGTCCGGGCCGTCACCGCCGCCTACGAGCCCGGCTCGGTGGAGAAGATGATCACGGCCGCAGCTGCGATTCAGGAAGGGAAGTCCAGCCCGCTGGACAGGTTCACCATTCCACCGACCTACACAGTGGACGGCCAGACCTTCAGTGACGCGTTCGAACACGGCACCGAGCAGCGGACGCTGGCGGGCATTGTCGGCTATTCCATGAACACCGGCACAGTCATGGTGGGCCAGCGGCTGAGCAAGGAACAGCGCTATGACTGGCTGCGGAAGTTCGGCATCGGCGATGCCCCCGACATTGGTCTGCCGGCCGAATCCAAGGGCATCCTGACCCCGGCCGACCAGTGGGACGGGCGCCAGCAATACACAGTGCTCTTCGGCCAGGGCGTCGCCCAAACCACCCTCCAGACTGTCCGGGCCTACCAGAGCATCGCCAACGACGGCGTGATGCTCCAGCCCCGGCTGATCGACAGCTACATCAACCCGGACGGTGCCGAGGAAAAAGTCCCGGCCAAAGCCCCGCAGCAGGTCGTCTCCAAGGAAACCGCCAAACAGGTCCGCGACATCCTTGAGAGCGCCGTAACCGAGGGCGAGATCAAAGAGGCTGCGATCGACGGGTACCGGGTGGGCGCCAAGACCGGCACATCCGAATCGCCCTGCGACGACGGCAAATCAGGGTTCTGCGGCTATACAGCCTCCATCATCGGAATGGCGCCCATGGACGATCCGCGGTTTATTGTTGAGGTGGTCCTGCAACGGCCCAAGGGAAGCATCTTCGGAATCACCAACGGACCGGTGTTCCGTTCGGTGATGAGCCAGACGCTGCGCACATTCAACGTCCAGCCCTCCACCGGCGAACCCGCGCGGCTGCCGCAGTACGCCAAGTAGCGCCTGTTCCACCTGGCACCCGGAAGTCACCAGCCGACGCCACACCCATTGCCTGCGCGCCGGAGCATTTCCGCGTGCACAGGTCCCGATTCATTCAGTGCCCGATTCATTCAGTGCCCGATTAGTTCAGTGCCCGATCCACTAGCACCACAACGGAGATCCACTTGTCAGAGCTCACCGACCCCGATGCTTCCGCGCCGTCCGGCCATGACTCCACCCAGGGCTTTCGGCCCACTGCGGTTGCCGCAGTGCCGCTGGCAGACATTGGCGCGGCGATCGGCATCGCCGTTCCCGGTGCATCCGGCTCCGTCCAGGTCACCGGGATCTCCTTGAACTCCCGGTCGGTCCGCCCGGGAGACCTGTACGTGGCCCTGCCGGGCGCCACACGGCACGGGGCCGACTTCGTGTCCCAGGCCGTCGACGCCGGCGCCGTGGCGGTCCTGACAGACGACGCCGGGGCGCGCCTGCTGGCCCTGGGCCATGACATCGCCGTCCCTGTCCTGCTGGCCCACGAGCCGCGCAGCGTGGTCGGCCAGCTGTCCGCGCTCATCTACCAGAGCAGGCCCGACGGCGCCGGGGCACCGGCCCTCTTCGGGGTGACAGGCACCAACGGCAAGACCACCACCACCTATTTCATCAATGCCCTGCTGCGGGCGCTGGGTAAGCGGACCGGGCTGATCGGGACGATTGAGATCCTGGCCGGCGGGGAGCCGATCCCGAGCCTGCTGACCACGCCCGAATCCACGGATGTGCACGCACTCCTGGCGCTCATGCGCGAACGCGGGCTCGATGCCGCCTCCATGGAGGTTTCCTCGCACGCCGTGTCCTTCCACCGTGTCGACGCCGTGGTGTTCGACGTCGCCGGCTTCACGAACCTCACCCAGGACCACCTGGACCTGCACGGGACCATGGAGGAATACTTCCAGACCAAAGCCCGGCTGTTTTCGCCGGAACGCGCCCGCGCCGCCGTCGTGACCATCGATGATGACTGGGGCCGCAAGCTTGCGGCCACCGCCGAAATCCCGGTCACGACCCTGGCCACGGCCGGGACCGACGGCGCCGGGCCGGCTGACGCCGACGGGGCCGCGGACTGGACCGCGGACTGGACTGTGGTCCGGACTGCTCCGCGGGGCCTCGGCTCCGACTTCGTCCTCCGGCACCGCGACGGCGCCGAGCTGCGCGTCCACACGGGCCTGCCGGGCGGCTTCAACGTCGCCAATGCCGCGCTGGCCACGGTGATGGTCCTCGCCGGCGGCCACGAGCCGGCCGCTGTGCAGGCCGCCCTCGACGCCGCGGATCCCTTCACCGTTGCCGTGCCGGGCCGGATGCAGCTCGTGTCCACGGCCCCGGCCGCCGTGGTGGACTTTGCGCACAACCCCGACGCACTGGCCCGTGCCCTCGAAGCCGTCCGGTCCCCGGAACCCGGATCCAGAGTGATCATCGTTTTCGGCGCCACCGGACAGCGGGACCAGGGCAAACGCCCCGCGATGGGTGCCATCGCGGCGCGGCTGGCGGACACCGTGATTGTCAGCGACGACGATCCCCACGACGAGGACGCGGCGGCCATCCGCGCGGACGTCCTTGCCGGGGCCCTGGCGGCCAAGGACGACGAAGGCCTGGACTGCACAGTCCTGGAGGTCTTCCCGCGCGACGCCGCCATCCTGAAGGCCGTAGAGCTCGCCGGAGCCGGGGACACCATCCTCGTGGCCGGGCGCGGTCACGAGGTCTGGCAGGAAGTCAAGGGAGTCAACCTGGCACTGGATGACCGGGTGGAGCTTCGGAACGCCTTGACAGCACGGGGATTCACCGTTCTCGAAGACCACCGGATAGAGTCCTAAACCGAGATGATTGCATTTACAGCGGCGGAAATCGCCGACATAACCGACGGCCGGCTCGCCGCGGAACCGGGAATTACCCCCGCCTCCGTGGTGACCGACTCCCGCGAGGCCACGGCGGGTTCCCTCTATGTGGCCAAACCGGGGGAGAACGCCGACGGACACGACTTCGTCGGCGCAGCCTTTGACCGGGGCGCCGTATTGGCGCTCGTTGAGCGCGAAGTGGCCGACGCCGCCGGAACGGACTATCCCGCCGTCGTCGTTGAGGACACTGTCCTCGCCATGGGCGCGCTGGCCGCCGAAGCCGTACGCCGGATCCGCGCCAGCCGCGCCGCGGCCGGCGCCGCTTTCACCGTGGTCGGCATCACCGGCTCCGCCGGCAAAACCACCACGAAGGACCTGCTCGCCGGGATCTTCGCGGCCGCCGGCGCCGAAGGTGCCACAGTTGCGCCGCAAGGGTCCTACAACGGCGAGATCGGCGTACCGCTCACAGTCTTCAAGGCCGACTTCGACACCCGCTACCTCGTCATCGAGATGGGTGCCACGGGCATCGGCCACATCCAATACCTCGCGGACATGGTCCGGCCGGAGATCGGCGTCGTCCTCGGCGTCGGCTCCGCCCACGCCGGGGAGTTCGGCGGCGTCGAGAACATCGCGGTGGCCAAGGGCGAACTCGTGGAGGCGCTCCCGGCCGGGGGCACCGCCGTGCTGAACCTGGACGACTCCCGCGTCGCCGCGATGGCCACCCGGACCCGGGCCCGCGTGCTCGGCTACACCTCACGCGCGGCCGGCACAGGCCAGGACAACACCATCCAGGCCGACGTGGCCCAGGCCGATGTGGTGCGGGCCGCGGATGTGGACCTGAACGCCGACGGCCACCCGGAATTTGAGCTCTACCTGCCCGCCGACGTGACGGACGGGAAAGCAGAACAAGGACCAACCCGGCACCACGTCGCGGCCAAGCTGATCGGCGCCCATCACATGGCCAACCTCCTCGCGGCCGCGGCCGCGGCCCACGCGGCCGGCATCCCCGGCGCGCAGATCGCGGCCTCGCTCAGCGCGCAGACCGCCGCCAGCCGCTGGCGGATGGAACGCACGGAGCGTCCCGACGGCGTGACCGTCATCAACGATGCCTACAACGCCAACCCGGAGTCCATGCGGGCAGCACTGCGGACGCTGGCCGAGCTGGGCCGCGGCCGCCGCACCTGGGCGGTCCTGGGCGCCATGCTGGAACTGGGCCCGGATTCCATCCGCGAGCACATGGCAGTCGGCACCCAGGTGGTGCGGCTGAACATCTCGCGGCTCGTCGTGGTGGGCCGGGAGGCGCGGTCGCTGTATGTCTCCGCCGTCAACGAAGGCTCCTGGGGCGACGAATGCGTTTTCGCCGAGACGGCGGACGAGGCCTACGAGCTTCTCCAAGCCGAGCTCCAGCCCGGCGACCTGGTCCTGTTCAAGTCTTCGAACGGCATCGGGCTGCGCCACTTGGGGGATCGGATAGCATTACCCCCACATGCCACCCAAGACTCTCCCGAGCGACCTGCTGAGGGAACTGCCGCAACCGCCACAGAAGGGAGTGCACAGCTGTGATTGCACTGCTGATGGGCGCCGGAATGGCGCTGCTCCTCGCGTTTGTGGGCACCCCGCTGTTCATCCGGTTCCTGGTCCGCAAGGGCTACGGACAATTCATCCGGGACGACGGACCCACTTCCCACCACACCAAGCGGGGCACGCCCACAATGGGCGGCACCGTGGTGGTCGTGGCGGTCCTGGTCAGCTACGGGCTCACGCACCTGATCATGTGGATGATGAACCCGCACTCACCGGGGCCAAGCGCCTCCGGGCTTCTCCTGCTCTTCCTCATGGTGGGCATGGGGCTGGTCGGATTCCTGGATGACTTCATCAAGATCTCCAAGCAGCGCAGCCTGGGCCTGGACGCCAAGGCCAAGCTGATCCTCCAGGGCGCTGTTGGCATCATCTTTGCCGTGCTGGCACTGAACTTCCCGAATGCGGCGGGCCTGACCCCGGCGTCCACCCAGATCTCGCTGGTGCGCGATATTCCGTGGCTTAACCTCGCGTTCGCCGGAACCGTACTCGGCGCCATCTTGTTTGTGCTGTGGTCCAACCTGATCGTCACGGCCGCGACCAACGGCGTGAACCTCACCGACGGCCTCGACGGTCTGGCCGCGGGCGCTTCCGTCATGGTGTTCGGGGCCTACACGCTCATGGGCATCTGGCAAAGCAACCAGGCCTGCGGATCCCCGCGGCAGGCCGGCAGCGGCTGCTACTCGGTCCGCGACCCCCTGGACCTGGCCCTGCTGGCCGCCATCCTGAGCGCGGCGATGGTCGGGTTCCTGTGGTGGAACACCTCGCCCGCAAAGATCTTCATGGGCGACACCGGCTCCCTTGCCATCGGCGGCGCCGTCGCAGCTTTTGCGATCCTGTCCCGCACCGAACTGCTGCTGGCCTTCATCGGCGGGCTCTTCGTCCTCATCACGCTCTCGGTCATCATCCAGGTGGGCTACTTCAAAATCACCAAGGGCAAACGGTTCTTCAAGATGGCACCGCTCCAGCACCACTTCGAACTCAAGGGCTGGGCCGAAGTCACGGTGGTGGTCCGGTTCTGGATCCTGTCCGGTTTGTTTGTCGCCGCCGGCCTGGGCATCTTCTACGCCGAATGGGTGGTGCTGCTGTGACCGGTCCCATCCCCGCACCGCTCACCACCTCGCCCCGGCTGCAGGGACTCACCACCTGGGATTCCGAGTGGGCCGGACTGCGCGTCGTGGTCACCGGCATCGGAGTCTCCGGCTTCGCCGCCGCCGACACCCTCATTGAACTCGGCGCCCGGGTGGTGGTGGTGGACGCCGCCACCAGCGCCAAGGCGCTGGCCCAGGCCGACACACTCCGGATCGTCGGCGCCGTGGACGTCCTGCTGGGCGAGGCAGCAGTGGAGTCCGTTCCGAAGATCGACGGGCAGAAGCCGGACCTGGTGGTCACGTCCCCGGGCTGGCGCCCGGACCAGGCCCTGCTCGCCGCAGCGGCGCGGGCGCACATTCCGGTGTGGGGCGACGTCGAGCTCGCCTGGCGGCTCCGCGAACGCGAGGGCCGCAAGACCGCCGACTGGCTGGCCATCACCGGCACCAACGGCAAGACCACCACGGTCGGCCTGACCGAATCCATGCTCCAGGCCGCCGGCCTGAAAGCGATCGCCGTAGGCAACGTCGGAACCCCGATCCTGGACGCCCTGCGGGATCCCGTGGACTACGACGCCTTCGCGGTGGAACTGTCCAGTTTCCAGCTGCACTGGAGCCACTCGGTGTCGCCGGTGGCCAGCGTGTGCCTCAACGTCGCTGAAGACCACGTGGACTGGCACGGCTCCTACGCCTCCTACCTGGCCGACAAGGCCAAGGTCTACGCCAACACGCAGAAGGCCTGCATCTACAACGCCGAGCAGATCGAGACCGAGCGCATGGTCGAGGACGCGGACGTGGTTGAAGGCTGCCGGGCCGTGGGATTCACCACACTGACCCCGGCCATCAGCATGCTCGGCGTCGTGGAAGGGCTGCTGGTTGACCGGGCGTTCATCGCCGAACGCAAGGACAGCGCGGCCGAACTCGCCTCGATCGCCGATCTGGGACCGGTGGCTCCGCGCCACATGGTGGCCAACGCACTGGCAGCCGCTGCCCTGGTACGGGCCTACGGGGTGGAGCCATCGGCTGTGCGCCAGGGCCTGCTGAACTACCTTCCGGGAGACCACCGGATCCAGCTGGTGGCCCGGCATGAGGGTGTGCTGTGGATCAACGATTCCAAAGCCACCAACCCGCACGCCGCCGCCGCCTCGTTGTCCGCGTTCCAGAATGTGGTGTGGATCGCGGGAGGTTTGTCCAAGGGCGTGAATTACGACTCCCTGATCCAGGAACAGGGCAGCCGGCTCAAGGCCGTGGTCCTGATCGGCGCGGACTCCAGCGATCTGCAGGCCGCCCTGAAGCGACACGCGCCGGATGTCCCCGTGATCGGGCAGGGCAAGGGCGAGACTGAAGACGTGCAGACTGCCGGTACGGCCAAAGCCGACGCAGGCCCTTCGCCGATCTTTGGCGAGACTGTGATGGCCCAGGCCGTTGCCTCGGCGGCGCAGCTGGCCGCCTCCGGGGACACTGTGCTGCTGGCCCCGGCGGCTGCTTCCATGGACCAGTTCTCTTCCTATGCTCACCGTGGCGATGCCTTCATCGAAGCTGTCCGCGAGCTCGTGGAAGGGCAGGCTCAGACCAGCGAGGAGTAACAATGGTCAGCACGCCCACACGTACGACGGCGGCACGACCCGCCGCCGGCGGGGCCAGTAGAGGCGGGGCCACCAGCGGCACGCCCGCCGGCCGTCCGGCCCCTTCGGCGGCACGGCCAACGGCCGGCGGCCCCGCCGTCACCCCCGCGGCCCGGGTGCGTGCCTGGAGCCGCGGATTCTGGTCCGCGCTGGAAGGCACCGGCAAGTCGCGCAACGGATCCACGTACTACCTAATCCTTGGCTCCACCCTGGCGCTGACGGCGATCGGGATCATGATGGTCCTCTCGGCCTCCAGCGTGGAAGCCATCGCCGCGGGGGAGTCGCCGTACTCCGCCGCCCTCAAACAGGGCGGATTCGCCGCGATTGGCGTCTTCGCGATGCTTGTCCTCTCCCGAGTGAACGTCGTCTGGCTCAGGCGCTTCGCCTGGCCGCTCATGTTCCTGGCCATTGCGCTGCTGGGCCTGGTCCTCCTCGTGGGACGCAGCGCGCTGGGCAACCAGAACTGGATCGACGTCGGTCCGTTCACGTTCCAGCCCTCCGAAGCCGCCAAGCTTGCCCTCGCGCTCTGGATGGCCACCGTGCTCGACCGCAAGGCCAAGCTCCTCCACGAATGGCGCCACGCGCTCATTCCGGTCGTGCTCCCGGGCGCCATTGCGGTCCTGGGCCTCATCCTGGCCGGAAACGACCTCGGGACGGCCATGATCGTGATGATCATCGTGGCCGCCGCGCTGTTCTTCGCCGGCGTGCGGCTGTACCTTTTCGGCTTCGCCGGGGCGGTCCTGGCCCTTGGCGCGACGATCCTCGCCGTCACGAGCCCGAACCGGATGTGCCGCATCCTGTCATGGACGGGCCAGACCTGCGCCGACGGCTCGGACCTGAACTACCAGTCCACCAACGGCCTGTACGGGCTCGCGTCCGGCGGCTGGTTCGGCGTCGGACTGGGCCAGAGCCGGCAGAAGTACAGCTGGATCCCGGAAGCGCACAACGACTTCATTTTCGCGATCATCGGCGAGGAACTCGGACTGGTCGGCACGATCGTCGTCCTGGTCCTGTTCGCCATCCTCGGCACCGCCATCTACCGGGTGGTCGTCGCCCAGCACGATGTCTTCCACCGCGTCCTGGCCGGCACGATCATGGTCTGGCTGCTGGGCCAGGCCAGCGTCAACATGGCCGTGGTCACCGGGCTGGCACCGGTGATCGGTGTCCCACTGCCCTTCATTTCCTATGGCGGCTCGGCCCTGCTGATGTCGCTGTGCGCAATCGGCGTCGTCCTGTCCCTGGCCCGGGCCCAGATGGACCCCGGCATGCAGCCGAAAAAGATGCTCAGGTTCGGCCCGGCCGCCTTCGCCAATTCCGTCCGGAGGGCCCGCGCTGCCCGGGCTGCAAGGACTGCCGCCAGCCGGTCCGCCGCCAGCACGGCCTCCAGCCGGTCCGCCGCCCGCACGGCCGCCCGGCCCAAGGCCCCCGCGGGCAAGAGCCCCGCCACCAAGAACCCCACCAAGAACCCTGCCAAGAGCCCCGCCACCAAGAACCGTACGAAAGCGTAAACAGCCCTCCATGAACACCGAGTCGCCCTTGTCCGTGGTCCTTGCCGGCGGCGGAACCGCCGGCCATATCAGCCCGCTGCTGGCAATTGCCGGCGCCCTCCGGCAGTCCCGCCCCGGCGTGCAGCTCCTGGCTGTCGGGACCCCCGGGGGAATGGAAGCGCGGCTCGTCCCGGCGGCCGGCCTGGACCTTGCCACCATCAGCCGTGTCCCGCTCCCGCGCAGGCCTTCCGCGGATCTGCTCCGGCTGCCGGGCCGGATGGCCGGTGCGGTGAAGCAGGCGGGTTCCATCCTGGACGAGGCAGGCGCCGACGTCCTGGTGGGGGTCGGCGGGTACGTGTGCACACCGATGTACCTCGCTGCCCGGCGCCGGAAGATCCCGATCGTGGTCCACGAGGCCAACACCCGTCCCGGCCTGGCTAACCGCGTTGGCGCAGGCCTCGGCGCCCACGTGGCAGTGGCCTTCGCCGCGACCAAACTGGGCCGCGCCGCCCGGCACGTAGGCATGCCCATGCGCCCCGAAATTTCCGGCCTCGACCGCGCGGCCGCCCGGGCTGGTGCACGGCAGGCGCTCGGCCTGGACGCGGACCGGCCGACGCTCATCGTCACGGGCGGGTCCTCGGGCGCCCAGAGCATCAACCGGTCCCTCGCCGCGGCCGTCGGGGCCCTCGCCGACGCCGGCGTGCAGACCCTGCACATCACCGGTCGCGGCAAGTCCGTCCACGACGCCGACGGCAAACCGCTCGCCGCGCCAGGCTACCGGCAGGTGGAGTACGTCGACGGGATGGAAACCGTCTACGCCGCGGCGGACCTGCTGCTGGCCCGTGCCGGAGCCGCCACGGTCTGCGAGGTGGCCGCCGTGGGCGTGCCTGCCGTTTTCGTGCCCCTGCCCATCGGCAACGGCGAGCAGGCGTTGAACGCCGCGGGCCTGGTCGCCGCGGGCGGCGCATTGATAATCGATGACAAGGCCTTCTCCGCCGACTGGATCAGCGGGAACATCATTCCCCTGCTGCTGGACACGGACAGGCTGGCCCGGATGGCAGCCAGCTCCGAACAGCTCGGCATCCGCGACGCCGACCGGCGCATGGCCGATCTCATCCTCGGCGTCGCGTCTTCGAACGAGCGCAGCGGGAACCGGCAGCGTCCGAAACAGCAGCGTCCGAAACAGCAGGGCACGAACCAGCACGGCAGGAAGCAGTAGAGCAATGACCCAGCCCCAACACGGCACGCATGCCCTGGAATCCCTCGGCCGCGTCCACTTCATCGGCATCGGCGGCGTCGGCATGTCCGCCGTTGCCCGCATCATGGTGGCCCGCGGCATCCCGGTGAGCGGCTCCGACGCCAAGTCGCTGCCCGTCATGGCGGACCTCGCGGCCGCCGGGGCGCGGATCGCCGTCGGCTATGCTCCCGGCAACCTGGGAGACGCCCAGACGGTGGTCGCCGGCTCCGCGATCCGGCCCGACAACCCCGAGCTCGCAGCGGCCCGTGCCGCCGGACTCCCGGTGCTGCACCGCTCCGAGGCGCTGGCCGCCACGATGGCGGATGACACTGTGGTGGCAGTCGCCGGAACGCACGGCAAGTCCACCACGACCTCCATGATCACGGTGCTGCTGCAGGGCGCCGGACTGGACCCGTCCTTCGCGATCGGCGCCAACGTCCCGGCGCTCGGAGTCAATGCGGCACACGGCACGGCGGGCATCTTCGTCGCCGAGGCCGACGAATCGGACGGCTCCTTCCTGAACTACCGCCCCACGATCGCCGTGGTGACCAACGTCGAGCCGGACCACCTGGACTTCTACGGCACCGCCGAGGCCGTCTATGCCTCCTTCGACCGCTTCACGGCCCTGCTCCCGGCGGACGGCGTCCTGGTGGCGTGCGCTGACGACCCCGGGGCCAGGGCACTGGCCGAGCGCACCCTGGCCCGCGGCAACACCCGCGTGGTGCTTTACGGAACCGCCGACGACGCCGCCATCCGGCTGCACGACGCGGGACCCGGCCGGATGGGGATCTCGACGACGGCGGGCACGTTCGGCGTCGAACTCCAGGTTCCGGGCCGGCACAACGCACTCAACGCTGCCGCCGCCTTCGCCGTGGCGATCGAACTCGGCGTCGCGCCCGGCACCGCCGCGGCGGCACTGGCCCACTTCTCCGGCGCCTCGCGCCGTTTCGAGTTCAAGGGGGAGGGCCGCGGCGTCCGCGTCTACGACGACTATGCCCACCATCCCACGGAAGTCCGCGCCGCCCTGTCCGCGGCGCGTGCCGTTGCCGGGGAGCACAAGGTGCACGTGCTCTTCCAGCCGCACCTGTTTTCCCGGACCCGGGAATTTGCCCGCGAGTTCGCCGACGCGCTCAACACCGCGGACACGGCCCTGGTCCTGGACATCTATCCTGCCCGCGAGGATCCCATTCCAGGGGTCACCAGCGGGCTGATCGCCGAACACCTGGGCTCAGGCGGCGGCCTTGTCGGACCCGACGGGGAGGCTGTGCAGGCACTGCTGGCGGCCGCCGGGCCCGGGGACATCGTGCTGACCGCCGGCGCCGGTGACGTCACGGCCTACGGGCCGCTGATTGTCGAGGCCCTGACGGCCGAGGCCGCCGGTGCCTAGCACCAGGCGCCCCACCTACCGTGGCGGATCCGGCACCGGCTCCCGGCCGCCGTCCGCCGGGACGGGCACGGATGTCATTTCTGCGTCCAAGACCGCCGCCGACACCGCCGTCGGTCGGTCCCGCAATCCGCAGAACCTGCAGAACCAGCAGAGCACCCCGGACAACGGGCCCGGCAAGGTGCTGTCCTTCCCCGAGCCCAAGGGCAAGCGCCGCCGGCGGATCCTGCTGAGCACCATCGGGATCGTGGCCGTGCTGATGGCGGGCATCGTCGCGGCCGCCGTCTACTCGCCGGTGCTGGCCCTGCGCACGGTCACGGTGGAGGGTACAAAGATGCTGCACCCGGATCAGGTCCAGGCCGCCCTCGCGCCCCTTCAGGGCAAGCCGCTGCCGCAGATCAGCGAGGAGGAGGTCACAGCCCTGCTCAAGCCGCTGGTCCAGGTCAAGGACGTCACCGCGAAGGCGCTGCCGCCCGCCACCTTGCAGGTGCACGTAACCGAGCGCATCCCCGTGGCCCTGGTCAAGCAGGGCAAGACATTCCAGCTGGTGGACGTCGACGGTGTCCAGCTCAGCACCACCGCCGATGCAGCCTCGGTATCGCTGCCGGTGATCGACGGCGGCAGCGGAACGCTGCCGAAGGACCTGTTCCAGGCCATCACGGCGGTGCTGGGGGCCCTGCCGGCGGATGTGCTGGCGCGGCTCTCCAACGCCTCTGCCGCGTCTGCCGACGCCGTCGAACTCAAACTCGTCGACGGGCAGACAATCGTCTGGGGCAACGCGGGGGAGAAGGAGCTGAAGGCACGGGTCCTTTCTGCCCTCCTGAAGGTCCCGGCCGACCCCAAAAACCCGGTGAAGGTCTACGATGTCAGCGTGCCCCGGCACCCAGTCACGCGGTAGCCGGCAATCGGATCCGCCGCGTCACGGATGTCCAGCGGACGTCCAGCTGCCCGCGGGACTACTTACAGGGGCTATTTGCCCGGTAATCGCGCGACACGCGGCGCCGGTTATTGAATGTCCCCTGCATAGGAAATACCGTCACAGACATGAGTTACTTGACATAACTATAACCTTCAAGTCGAAGGTTAAGGTTCAAAGCTTCAAGCAGGACTCGATCAGTTTTCGCATTAGTACACGAACAAGGGACACGTAACGTGGCAGCTCCGCAGAATTACTTGGCCGTCATCAAGGTCGTCGGCATCGGCGGCGGTGGCGTGAACGCAGTCAACCGCATGATCGAGGTCGGTCTTCGCGGCGTCGAATTCATCGCCATCAACACCGATGCCCAGGCATTGTTGATGAGCGATGCCGACGTCAAGCTCGACGTCGGGCGTGAGCTGACCCGTGGACTCGGTGCTGGCGCGAACCCTGAAGTTGGCCGGCAGGCCGCGGAGGACCACGCCGATGAAATCGAAGAGGTCATCCGGGGCGCAGACATGGTCTTCGTCACCGCCGGCGAAGGCGGCGGAACCGGAACCGGCGGCGCCCCCGTCGTCGCCCGGATCGCACGGTCCCTTGGCGCCCTGACCATCGGCGTCGTGACGCGCCCCTTCACGTTTGAAGGCCGCCGCCGTGCCGGCTCCGCCGAGGCCGGCATCGACGCCCTGCGCGATGAAGTCGACACCCTGATCGTGATCCCGAACGACCGCCTGCTCTCCATCAGCGACCGCAACGTCTCCGTCCTGGACGCGTTCCGTTCCGCCGACCAGGTCCTGCTCTCCGGTGTCCAGGGCATCACGGACCTCATCACCACCCCCGGCCTGATCAACCTCGACTTCGCCGACGTCAAGTCCGTCATGCAGGGTGCCGGTTCCGCGCTGATGGGCATCGGTTCTGCCCGCGGCGAAGACCGCGCCGTGAAGGCCGCGGAGCTGGCCATCGCCTCCCCGCTGCTGGAAGCATCGATCGACGGCGCGCACGGCGTGCTGCTGTCCATCCAGGGCGGCTCGGACCTTGGCCTCTTCGAAATCAACGAGGCAGCCCGCCTGGTCCAGGAAGTCGCCCACCCGGAGGCCAACATCATCTTCGGCGCCGTGATCGACGACGCCCTCGGCGACGAGGCACGCGTCACCGTCATCGCCGCCGGCTTCGACGACGTCAAGGCCACCTCGCCGTCCATGGACCAGTCCCTGCCGGCCGCGCCGCAGCGTCCCGCGTCCCCCGCCCCCGCCCCGGCGCAGGCACCCGCCTCCGCCCCGGTTCAGCCGCTGCACGCCACCGTCGGCGCCTCCGGCTACGGCGGCTGGGGCCAGCAGCGTCCCTCTGCCGTACCGGCCGATTCGGGCTTCGACGTCGACCTTCCGGCCGTCGTGGAGCCGGACCTGTCCGGCCGGCACTCCGATGACCTGGATGTCCCGGACTTCCTGAAGTAAATAGTTCCGCTCCAGCATGGCACCGCCGTCCGGCGGTGCCATGCTGCTTTGCGGCGGGTTACGGTGGATTGTATGAACGCAGGTATTCCGGACATGTTGATGGCGGTGTTGTGATTGTTTTGCTGGCGGGCTGAAGTCCGGCCGGGCGTATGGGTGGCTTTCACCGACGCCGGAGCCGGGAACCTGGCACTGCATGTCGGTGATGACCCCGTGGCGGTGCGCCGCCGGCGCGCGGAGCTCGAAGCGGCCGCCGGGCTCGGCGGGCGCTCCTTCCGGTACATGAACCAGGTCCACGGCAGTGACGTCGCCACCATCGTTGGGTCCCCGGCCGCGGACTCCGCGGGTGAAGGTCCGGCCGCGCCCACGGCCGATGCCATGGTCTCCCTGACTGAGCCGCTGGCCGTCCTGGTGGCCGACTGCGTGCCGGTGGTGCTGGTCGGCGAGGATCCGGCCGGGGCGCCGGTGCTGGGCGTCGTCCACGCCGGACGGCCAGGCGTCGCCGCCGAGGTGGTGCCAGCCGCTGTGGCCCGCCTCCGGGAGCTCGGTGCGGACCGCATCAGCGCCTGGGTGGGCCCCTCGGTCTGCGGGCGCTGCTATGAAGTCCCCGGCAGCCTGCGCGCGGACGTTTCCGCGGCCGTGCCTGCCACCTGGTGCACCACCTCGACCGGCACCCCTGGTCTGGACCTGCCAGCCGGAGTGCGGAGCCAGCTGGAAGCTGCGGGCGTCGCGATCGAATACTCCGGGGGATGCACCCTCGAGGACGACACCCTCTTCTCCTACCGCCGCAACAGCCACACCGGCCGCTTCGCCGGGCTGGCGTGGACGGACGGCACCCACGGGACTGACGGCACTGACGGGACTGACGGGAAAAGGGAGTATGGCCATGACTGAACCGGCGCAGCGCCCGGACGCACACGCCGTCGAGCCCGTCACGGCGCCGGGGGAGAACCATGAGAACCGAACGGACGCGCTGGAAGGCCCCCGTCTGGCCCAGCTGGAGGCGAACCTCGCGGCCGTCCGCCGCCGGATCGACGCCGCCGTGGCCGCCGCGGGCCGGCAGGCGGCGCCGCCGCGCCTGATCGTCGTCACCAAGTTCCATCCTGCGCTGGACGTCCGGCGGCTGGCGTCGCTGGGGGTCACCGACGTCGGGGAGAACCGGGACCAGGAGGCCGCGGAAAAGGCGGCGCAGCTTCAGGACCTTGGCCTGAGCTGGCACTTCATCGGTCAACTCCAAAGCAAGAAGGCCAAATCCGTGGTGAAGTACGCCGCGTCCGTGCACTCCGTGGACCGGGAAGCCGTCGCCTCGGCCCTGGCCAAGGCGATGGCCGTCGAAGCCGACCGCACCGGCCGCCCGCCCCTGGACTGTTTCATCCAGGTCAGCCTGGCCGAGCAGGCCGGCGACGCAACAGCGGCCCACCGCGGCGGCGCGGCGCCCGGCGAAGTCACCGCGCTGGCCGAACAGGTCGCCGGTGCCGGCGGACTGAGGCTCGCCGGCGTCATGGCCGTTGCCCCGCTCGGGGCGGACCCGGCGGCTGCCTTCGAAAAGCTGGCGGGCATTTCCGGGCGCCTGGCCGAACAATTTCCCTACGCCACGGGAATATCCGCCGGCATGAGCCAGGACCTCGAAGAGGCCGTCCGCTTCGGGGCGACACACCTGCGCATTGGCTCCGATATTCTCGGTCCGCGTCCGGCCCTGCGGTAAGTTCGACATATTGGAAGGTAATGGCGGGGATTCCAAGGCTGTCTAGTCACTAAGCGGCCCGCTTACGGACAAGATTAGGAGTCGACCATGGCTGGCGCTCTGCGCAAGACAATGATCTATCTTGGGCTCGCCGACGGCGACGAACACTACGAGTCTGAGCACCCCACACCGCACAAGGATGAGGACGAATCCATGGAGCAGGACCGCGAGGAACGACGTGCTCCGGCGCCCGTCCGCGAGGTCCCCCGGGAAGAGCCCCACGCCGCTGAAGAGGAATATCGCGCACCTGTGACACCCATCAAGCGTGCGGCATCGAGCCGCGAAGAGACCACCGGACTCCGGCAAATCACGACCATCCATCCGCGGTCGTACAACGACGCCAAGCTCATCGGCGAAAGCTTCCGCGACGGCATCCCCGTCATCATGAACGTCACCGACATGGGCGAGGCTGACGCCAAGCGCCTCGTGGACTTCTCCGCCGGTCTTGTTTTCGGCCTGCGCGGCAGCATCGAACGGGTGACGAACAAGGTCTTCCTGCTCTCGCCGTCGTACGTCGAAGTCATTGGCGACGACAAGAAGGTCAGCGAGACGCAGGCAAGTTTCTTCAACCAGAGCTAGGCCCGAATATTCGGTACTGATGCCAGGCGGGGACACCTGCCTGGCATCCGTGCGGAATTATCCGTGTTGAAATAGAAGTGACACTTTCCTTAGGACACTTCGGTATCCGGAATGAACATGGAGATATGAGTTAGCTCATGGGAATTGTTTTGGGGCTCGTCTATATCGTTCTGTTGCTTTTTTTCGTGGCATTGATCATCCGTCTGGTCTACGACTGGGTGCAGATGTTTGCCCGAAGCTGGCGGCCGCGCGGTTTGGCACTAGTGACCGCCCATGCTGTGTATTCGGTCACGGACAAGCCCCTCAAACTGCTCCGCCGGCTCATCCCGCCGCTGCGGTTGGGCGGAATGTCGCTGGACATAGGCTTCCTGCTGCTGTTCGTGGCCGTGAGCGTGGCGATGTGGATCGTCAAGGGCCTGGTGTACGCCCAGCCGATCGCAGCATAGGCCGCAGCCGCAGCCGGGCAGCGACCTGCCCGGCCCAGGCCCAAACCGAAAGTAAACTCCGGTTTGACACTGCGGTGTTGAATTAGAGGAACCAGACCATATTTAGGTACCGTAGTTTGACGGCCGGAAGGCCTACTGACTAACTAGACCAACGAGGTGACCAGATGGCTTTGACGCCAGAAGACGTTGTCAACAAGCGCTTTCAGCCGACCAAGTTCCGCGAAGGCTACGACCAGGACGAGGTTGACGACTTCCTGGACGAGATCGTCGTCGAACTTCGGCGCCTGAACCAGGAGAACGACGAGCTGCGCAAGAAGCTCGCCGAATCCGGCGCCGGCACGCCTGCCAGCTCCGCAGCCGCCGCACCCGTGGTGGAAAAGGTCCCGGCACCCGTCAAGGCCGAGAAGGAAGACACCGCCAAGGCCGAGGCCGAGGCCAAGGCAAAGGCGGCCGCAGAAGCCGCTAAGAAGAAGGAAGCCGAGCAGGCCGCCAAGGCCGCCCAGGTTGTCGAGCCGGCGCGCAGCGCCGCCACCCCGGCGTCGGAGTCCGCCGCCGGCCTGCTCGCCATGGCGCAGCAGATGCACGACAAGCACGTCGCCGACGGCGAGCAGCAGCGGGACAAAATCATCGCTGAAGCTCAGATCGAGGCCAGCAGCCTCGTCAACGATGCGCAGGAAAAGTCCCGCAAGATCCTCGGTGCCCTCGAGCAGCAGCGCTCCGTCCTGGAACGCAAGGTCGAGCAGCTTCGCGGCTTCGAGCGCGACTACCGCTCACGCCTGAAGGCCTACATCGAAGGCCAGCTCCGCGACCTGGACGCCCGCGGCTCCGTCGCGGCCCCCGAGGTTGGCGAAGCCAGCTAGGGCAAAAAGCAAGTATTCTGAAAGCCGGTGGCTGAGGATTCCTCGGCCGCCGGCTTTTCCCTTTTCCCGCAACGTGCCGGCACCGGCCCAGGTGCCCGGCACTTGCCGGTACCTGAACCCGGTCCCCGCACTGGCTCCCGATCGAAAGCCCTATGACTGACGCACCATCACCAGACGCCATGCAGCCTGTCGAGGCGGCACAGCCCGTGCGCGCCCGGCCGCGGCGGGCAAAGCTGTTTGTCCTTTTCGCTGCCTTCGCGGTCTTCGCCTACGTGTTCGACCAGCTCACCAAGCTCTGGGTCACGACCACCATGACCGAGGGTGAGCGGATCCCCGTGCTTCCCCCGCTGCTGCACTGGTTCTACATCCGCAACTCGGGGGCAGCGTTCTCGATCGGCGAGAACGTCACCTGGGTGTTCACAATCATCATGGCGGCCGTGTCTGTCGCGATCCTGCTGCAGCTGCGCAAGCTCGGTTCGCTCTGGTGGGCCCTGGCGCTGGGACTGCTGCTCGGCGGCGCACTCGGGAACCTGACGGACCGGCTGTTCCGCGAGCCGTCCTTCGCGATGGGCCATGTGGTGGACTTCATCCAGCTGCCAAACTTCGCGATCTTCAACATCGCCGACTCCGCCGTCGTCTCCGCCGTCGTGATCATCTGCCTGCTCACGCTCCGCGGAATCTCCCTGGACGGCTCGCGCCATACGAAGGATACGGTGGCCAACGATGTCTGACACTGCCTCAGGAAACGCCGCTGATATGGCGGCCCATATGGCCGCCGAAGCCGGCACCGCACCCGCCGGGCACCACCGCTTCACCGTCACGGAGGACCTCGCCGGTTCCCGTGTGGACGCCGGACTGGCCCGGCTGATGGACATCTCCCGCTCGCAGGCCGCAGTCCTGATCGCCGAAGGCAACGTCACCAGCAACGCAGGGAAGGTCGGAAAGTCCCTCAAACTCACCCTGGGCACCGTGCTTGAGGTCGTGGTGCCGGACCGCAGGGACCCCCTGGAAATCGTGGAGGAAGTAGTGGACGATCTGTTGATCCTGCTGGACGATGACGAATTTGTGGTCATCGACAAACCGGTCGGTGTCGCCGCCCACCCTTCGCCCGGCTGGGTGGGACCCACGGTGGTGGGTGGCCTCGCCGGGCTCGGCTACCGGATTTCGACGTCGGGCGCCCCGGAGCGCGCCGGCATCGTCCATCGGCTCGATGTCGGCACTTCCGGTGTCATGGTGGTGGCCAAGACCGAAAATGCCTACACCGTGCTCAAGCGCGCATTCAAGGAGCGCACCGTGGACAAGGTCTACCACGCCGTCGTCCAGGGCCTTCCCGATCCGCTGGCGGGCACCATCGACGCGCCCATCGGCCGGCACCCGGGCCATGACTGGCGGTTTGCCGTGACCGAGGACGGCCGTGATTCGGTGACGCACTATGAGGTCCTGGAAGCTTTCGGGAAGGCCTCACTCGTGGAGGTGCACCTCGAAACGGGCCGCACCCACCAGATCCGCGTGCATTTCTCGGCCCTGCGCCACCCCTGCGCCGGTGACCTCACCTACGGCGCGGACCCGAGGCTGGCCGCCACCCTCGGCCTCACCCGGCAGTGGCTGCACGCCCGGGAACTGTCCTTCGACCACCCGCGGACAGGGGAGCGGGTTACCGTCGCCAGCGGGTACCCGCAGGACCTGCAGTACGCGCTGACGGTCCTGGAGTCCGGAAACGCCTGAGCCGCACGGCACGGGCGGTCTGAATCCACGGGGTTCTGCCGGGCCGCCCGTTGCCGCCGTTCGGTGCCCACCGCCGTGGCTGCACGCCGCCGTCGTGGCACGGCACTAGAATGGTGCGGTGACTTCCAGCAACGACTCGTTTGTCCATCTCCACAACCACACCGAGTACTCGATGCTGGACGGTGCCGCCCGGCTCGGTGAGCTGTTCGACGAAACCGAACGGCTCGGCATGCCGGCCCTCGCCACGACGGACCACGGCTACCTGTTCGGCGCCTTCGACTTCTGGAAGCGCGCAACAGACCAGGGCATCAGACCCATCATCGGCGTCGAAGCCTATGTGACTCCCGGGACCGCCCGCACGGACAAGACCCGTGTGCGCTGGGGCGAGGAGCACCAGCGCAAGGACGACATTTCCGGCGGCGGCTCGTACACGCACATGACCCTGCTCAGCTACAACAACGTGGGCATGCGGAACCTTTTCCGGGCCTCCTCGATCGCCTCGCTGGACTCGGTCTTCGGCAAATGGCCCCGGCTGGACCGTGAGCTGCTGAACACCTACTCGGAAGGGCTCATCGCCACCACCGGCTGCCCGTCCGGCGAGGTCCAGACCCGGCTGCGGCTCGGCCAGTACCGCGAAGCCCTGGAGGCCGCGGCGGAGTTCCGCGACATCTTCGGGGCGGAGAACTACTTCTGTGAGCTCATGGACCACGGCCTGGACATCGAGCGGCGCGTCACAGGTGACCTCCTGCGCCTGGCCAAGGACCTGAACCTGCCGCTGGTGGCCACCAACGACCTGCACTACACGCACGAGCATGACGCCAAGGCGCATGAGGCCCTGCTGGCCATCCAGTCCGGTTCCACCCTCCTGGAGCCGACCTACGACAACGGCGGCTCGCGCTTCGCCTTCTCCGGCAGTGGCTACTACCTGAAGTCACCGCAGGAAATGCGCGAACTGTTCCGCGACCACCCCGAGGCGTGCGACAACACGCTCCTGATCGCCGAACGCTGCGAAGTTTCCTTCAACACCGGCGCCAACTACATGCCCCGGTTCCCCTGCCCGGAGGGGGAGGACGAAACGTCGTGGCTGGTCAAGGAGGTCGACAAGGGACTCCGCTACCGCTATCCCCAGGGCATCCCGGACAAGGTCCGCAAGCAGGCCGACTATGAGCTCGAAGTCATCACCTCGATGGGCTTCCCGGGCTACTTCCTCGTCGTCGCCGACTTCATCAACTGGGCCAAGAACAACGGCATCCGGGTCGGTCCCGGGCGCGGCTCCGGCGCTGGCTCCATGGTGGCCTACGCGATGCGCATCACCGACCTGGACCCGCTGCACCACGGCCTGATCTTCGAGCGCTTCCTCAACCCGGACCGCGTCTCCATGCCTGACTTCGACGTCGACTTCGATGACCGGCGACGTTCCGAAGTGATCGACTACGTCACGCGCAAATACGGCGACGAGCGCGTGGCGATGATCGTCACCTACGGCACCATCAAGACCAAGCAGGCCCTCAAAGACTCCTCGCGCGTGCTGGGCTACCCGTTCAGCATGGGCGAGACGCTGACCAAGGCGCTCCCGCCGGCCGTGATGGCCAAGGACATCCCGCTGGCCGACATCCAGAACAAGGACTCCAAGCGCTACAGCGAGGCCGGCGACTTCCGCCAGCTCATCAGCACCGACCCGGAGGCCGCCAAGGTCTTCGAGACGGCGCTGGGCATCGAGGGCCTGAAGCGGCAATGGGGCGTGCACGCCGCCGGCGTCATCATGTCCTCGGACCCCATCATCGACGTGATCCCGATCATGCGCCGTTTCCAGGACGGCCAGGTCATCACCCAGTTCGACTACCCGACGTCCGAAGGCCTCGGCCTGATCAAGATGGACTTCCTCGGGCTGCGAAACCTGACGATCATTTCCGATGCCCTGGAAAACATCAAAATGAACCGCGGCATCGAGCTCGACCTCGAAACGCTCGAGTTGGATGACACGGCGTCCTACGAACTGCTTGCCCGCGGAGACACACTGGGCGTCTTCCAGCTCGACGGCGGTCCCATGCGGTCCTTGCTCAAGCTGATGAAGCCTGACAACTTCGAGGACATCTCCGCCGTGCTGGCCCTCTACCGGCCCGGACCCATGGGCGCCAACGCGCACACCGACTACGCGCTGCGCAAGAACAAGATCCAGGAAGTCATACCGATCCACCCGGAGCTCGAGGAACCGCTGTCCGAGATCCTCGGCGGGACCTACGGGCTGATCGTGTACCAGGAGCAGGTCATGGCCGTGGCGCAGAAGCTCGCCGGCTATACCCTGGGCCAGGCCGATATCCTGCGCCGCGCCATGGGCAAGAAGAAGAAATCCGAGCTGGACAAGCAGTTCGCCGGCTTCTCCCAGGGCATGCAGGACAACGGCTATTCCATGGCCGCGGTCAAGACCCTCTGGGACATCCTGCTGCCGTTCTCCGACTACGCCTTCAACAAGGCGCACTCGGCCGCCTACGGCGTGATCTCCTACTGGACCGCGTACCTGAAGGCGCACTACGCGCCGGAGTACATGGCGGCCCTGCTGACCTCAGTGGGCGACGACAAGGACAAGTCGGCGATCTACCTCAACGAATGCCGGCGCATGGGCATCACTGTCCTGCCGCCCGACGTCAACGAGTCAGCCCTCAACTTCACCCCGGTGGGCACCGACATCCGCTTCGGCATGGGCGCCATCCGCAACGTCGGCGTGAACGCCGTCGAAGCCATGGTGGCGGCGCGCGAAAAAGAAGGCGCCTACACCTCCTTCAAGGACTACCTCCTGAAGGTCCCGGCAGTGGTCTGCAACAAGCGCACCATCGAATCCCTGATCAAGGCCGGCGCCTTCGACTCGCTCGGCCACCCCCGGCGGGCCCTGGCCATGATCCATGAAGAAGCGATCGACTCCGTCATCACCCTCAAGCGCAACGAGGCGATCGGCCAGTTCGACCTCTTCGCCGGCTTTGAGGACCAGGAGCCCGAGGCGTCGCTCAGCACCGAGATCCCGGACCTGCCGGAATGGGAGAAGAAGGACAAACTGGCGTTCGAGCGCGACATGCTCGGCCTCTACGTCTCCGACCACCCGCTGCAAGGACTTGAAGGGCTCCTGAGCCAGCACGCCGACCGGTCGATCACCTCGATCATCGCCGAAGACGGCCCGCCGGACGGCTCGATCGTGACCATCGCCGGTATGATCACCTCGCTCAGCCGGCGGATCGCCAAGGCCAGCGGCAACGCCTACGCCCGGGCCGAAATCGAGGACCTCGCCGGTTCCATGGAGGTCATGTTCTTCGGCCAGGTCTACGGCCCCATCGCCTCGGTGCTCGCGGAGGACCTGATCGTGGTGGTCAAGGGCCGGCTGCAGCGGCGCGACGACGGCGCCGTCACCTTGAACTGCATGGAACTCTCCGTGCCGGACCTCAGCGACAGCCAGAACGGGCCCGTGGTGATCACCATGGCCACGCACAAGGCCACCGAGGCCGTGGTCACCGAGCTGGGCGACGTGCTGCGCACCCACCGCGGAAATTCGGAGGTCCGCCTGCACCTGCAGGGCGACACCCGGGTGGAGGTCATGGGCCTGCCGGTGCACCTGCGCGTCAACCCGAGCCCGTCACTGTTCGGCGATCTGAAGGTGCTGCTCGGCCCGACCTGTTTGGATAACTGACATGCAGGGGGTTGCTGGCGGCCAGGCAAGGCTGAGCGATCCAGGGCACCCTGAGTATCGCCGCCCCGCGAGGGTTCACGCACAGCATCCGAGGATCATGTTTTCGGGTTGAGCGTTCCCCGGGCGATGCTGTCGGCGGAGTGGGCCGGGTTCCCGTTGTATGGCTGGTTGGAGACGTCCACGATGGGGTACTGGGCCAGATCAATGCCGTCCGGGATGGTGAAGATGCCGGATTCATTGTCGAGGACACCCAGGCTGACCATTCTGGACAGGTCGGCAGAGCCGACCCACACTCCCCGGAATCCGGTGATGTGGTCGTTGGAGAGCCGGATGATCAGGTGCCGGGTTCCATCGGGGAGTTGCTCCACCCGGGCGTCTCCGCTCCCGGTATGTGCGGGCAGCGGAGTCAGGGACGTTTGGGCGACGACTGTCGAAGCGGGACCCGACTGGGTGGAGGTGGGTGTGGGAGTGCCGGTGTGTCCGAGAACTCCGGCAGCGGTCCATCCGGCGGCCGTGCCAAGAACGATTCCGGCCGCAGCCGCGATAACCCACAGACCGGGACGGCCATGCCTGTCTTTGGCGCGGGGCCGCAGTGGTATCGGTGCCGGCTTTGTGCCGCCGCCGTGGTTCGGGCGCGCCTCCGCCGCGGCAGGTTTCTCCGGTGCGGCTGGTTTCTCCGGGGCAGGGTGCCCGGAGCTGGGCTGGCTCAAGGGATCCGATGCGAGGGCCGGCGAGAGGCCGAGGGCCTGATGGATGGCGGCCCAGTTCTGGCTGCCGGGTTGCTCGAGTTCGATGCCTGCGGTGTCGAGGGTGGCAACGTGCACGGCATGTTGCAGGCCTCGGAGGGTTTCGCTGCACGTGGGGCAGCTGGCGAGGTGGTCGGCGTCGGCGTCCGTGCCCAGGGGCTCGCCAAGGGCCAGCAGACTAAGAAGTTCGGCGTCAAGGTGTTCCATGTTCCACCTCCAGGCGGGTGCGTAAGCGGGTGAGGCTGCGCCGGATGTGGCTTTTGACAGTACCGAGCGGCAAGTTGAGGCGCGACGAGATCTGGTCGTGAGTCAGGTCTTCATAGAACGCCAGCCGCATTATTGCTTGCTGTGGATCCCCTAAATGCTCCAGTTCTTCGTCCAACGTCAGGCGGTCGGCGACCTCTTCTACGTCCCCGGCGTCCGGGCGGGAAGCGGGGTCAACGACCAAGAGAGTGGCTGCTTGTTCGAGATGGCGCTGGCGGGAGCGAGCGGACAAGGCGTCGGAGATTGCATTGCGGGCGATCCCGATCAGCCATGCCGGCAGCCGCCCCGCCTCCGGGCGAAATGTGGTCCGTGATTTCCAGGCCCGAATGAAGACCTCCTGGGTGACGTCGTCGGCAGCGGCACGCTCTCCCAAGGATCTTAGCGCCAGCGTGTAGACGAGCGGACTGAACCGTCGGTACGCCTCCGCGAGGACGCGTTCGTCGCCGCCGGCAAATGCGTGGTCGAGACGGGAGTCCCAATCGTGCGATGCGGCAGCCTCCATCAGGTGCTCCTTTGAGCGGCAGTGGCCCCTGTTGCACCACATTATGCCGCTCGCGCGGGGACTCCGCCATGGTCCAACTGGGTCAGCCTTCCGGGCTGTCACTGTGTGCGTGCCGGTGGGGCCGCGGTTGATGCGACCCCACCGGGCGAGAAAACAGGATGCCTGCTGGAGCTCCGGTTGGCTTACTCGTGGTGGCCTTTGTGTCCGCGCGATGAGGAGTCCACTACCTGTACGGCGGCCCCAAGGTTGTTGTCGGCGAGGCTTCCCCAGGCATAGACGATGGTGTTTTTCCCCGCAGTGACCTTGATGTCGGCCGGGCCGATCAGCGGGGCAGTGGTTCCCTCGGCTGCGACCGAGGCCGGGACGGTTCCGGCCTTGAGAGTGAGGGTCTTTTGATGCCGGTTGGTGAGTCCCTCAATGACCGCGTTGCCACCGGCCAGGACATCGACGGCGGGGGCCGCAGCGACGTGCCGGACGGTCAGCTTGCCCTTTCCATCCGGGCTGGCGGAGGTGTCATTGGTGAAAAGGGTGGCCGTGGGCGTCCCGTCAGCGGCCAGATGTGCGACCGCTGTGTAGTCCCGACCTTCTTCGAGGTCCACTGTGACCGGGCCTATCACGGGGTGGTCGGCGCTGGTGGCGTCGGCGCCGGTGATGGCGACCTTGTGGTCTCCGTCGGGGACGTTCAACGGCCCGGCCAATGTGCCCGGTTTGAAGTTGTCCAGGGCGAGTTTGCCGTCGACCCAGACATCGACGGTAAGGCCCGGAACGCCGTGGAGGACGGACAGTTTTGCCGTCCCCTCGTCGCGGTGATGCCAGGTCCCGGCCTGGGCCGGGGCGGCCAGGGCCAGTGCTGCCAGCAGCGTCATTGCTCCGGTGGCTGCAGAGAGTGTCTTGCGCATTTCCAACTCCTCATCGGGGCCCACATGGGGGCGGTGGTTGTGCTTACACCCTTATTACCGGCCGAAGGCCGTCGCCGGATGCACCACCGGGGAAGTTTTAATGTGCCGTGTTAATTTTCCGTGGCCCGTAGAGGCGTCTGTCAGATCTCGTAGTCGAGCGGAACGGGCTGGCTGTAGGCCCCGGAGTGGTAGAGCAGGGGAACACCGTCGTCGCCGACCTGGCCCTCCACCACCTCGACCACCACGACCGCGTTGTTCTCGAAGGAGAGCCGCATCTGGACCTTGCCGATCAGCCAGCCGCTGACTCCCTTGAGCACGGGCACCTCGTGGGGTCCGAGCTCCCAGTGGTCGCCGTCGAACCGGTTGCCGGCCCGGGCGAAACGGTCGGCGAGCTCCTGGTTTTCCAGCCCGAGCATGTGCACGCCAATGTAGGTCGTGTTCGCCACGGCCGGCCACGAGCTGGAGGTCCTGGCCATGTTGAACGTAAAGCGCGGCGGCTTGGCGGACAGAGAGGCCACGGAGGTCGCCGTGAATCCGAACGGGACGCCGTTGTGGTTGGCCGTGATGATGGCCACGCCCGCCGCGTGCCGGCGGAACATTTCCCTGAATGTTCCCTCGAAAATACCTTCATCTGTGGCCACTGCGATCCAACTCCCTGCTGCACGTGCGTGTCGTACTTCTACTCTGCCAGCGTATTGCGCAGGGGAATCGAGTGCGGCATTTTCTTTACGTCTCCCGTCATGTGCTGCCGGCCGGCGTCATGCGCCGCGGGAATCCTTGTTACGGTTTGTTGCATGACACAGTCCGCAGTCGACGGCCCCGTCCACCACGCCGGGGAGCCCGCACAGCCCGAGCGGCGTCCCGAGGGGCAGCCCGGTTCCGGGGGGACATGGCGGAAGGCCGCGGTCATCGCGGCCGCCGGCATCCCGGTGGGGCTGCTTTGGTGGCTTCTGGCGCCGTCGGGCCTGAATCTCCTGACCGGAAACCCTGACCTCGCCGCCGGCACCAACACCGCCACCTGGCTGCCCCGGGACCTTGTGCTGGCGGGGCTGTGCCTGCTCGCAGGGTGCATTGCCGGGTCGTTCGTCGCCGGCAACAAGCACCAGCAGCCCGGCCCCGGCACTGTTGTCCTCGTGGTCCTCGCCGGCGCTGCCGGTGCGCTCATCGCGTGGGGAACCGGTGTGCTCAGCGCCCAATGGTGGGGAGCGCCGGCAGATACTTCGGCCAGCGCCAGCGTCGCTTTCTCCCTGCGCTCCTATGCGGTCCTCGCCATCTGGCCGGCAGCGATCGCCCTGGCCATCTTCCTGAACAGCCTCTTCCCGGGCAACGGCGGCAAACCCCGCCGCGGCGGGGCACGTAAAATGATCGGGTGAGCCTAACTCCTGACAGCCCCGTGACCCCGATGACCGCCGCCCTTAACTTCCGCACGGTGGACGTGCGCGGTGCGCACCTGTCTCTCGCCGGACTCCGCGCAGCCGTGCCCCGGGCACAGTCCGGGACGATGGCCGACGCCGAGGGCAAGGTCCTGGATATCATCTCCGCCGTCCGCGCGCGGGGTTTCGGCGCACTGCGGGAGCTGGCACTGGCTTTCGACGGCGTCGAGCAGACGCATCCCCGCGTCCCGGCCGAGGCGCTGCGTGCAGCCCTCGAGAACCTGGATCCCGCCGTCCGCGCGGCCCTGGAGGAGTCCATCAAGCGGGCCCGCGCCTTCGCCGACGCCCAGCGCCCGGCGAACATCGACGTCGAACTCGGCGAGGGTGCCGTCGTCAGCCAGAACTGGGTGCCGGTGGCGCGCGTGGGGCTCTATGTCCCCGGCGGCCTGGCGGTCTACCCGTCCTCGGTGATCATGAACGTGGTCCCGGCCCTGGCCGCCGGCGTCGAATCGATTGCCCTGGCCTCGCCGCCGCAAAAGAACTTCGGCGGCCTCCCGCACCCCACGATCCTGGCTGCGGCCTGCCTGCTGGGCATCGAGGAGGTCTACGCGATCGGCGGGGCGCAGGCCATTGCGGCCTTCGCCTACGGCATCCCGGCCGACGCGTCCGACGGCGGCCACCTCCCCGGGATCGACCCCGTGGATGTCGTCACCGGTCCGGGCAATATCTTCGTGGCCACCGCCAAGCGCCTGGTTAAAGGGGTTGTCGGGATCGATTCCGAGGCCGGCACCACGGAGATCGCGATCCTCGCGGACGCCACCGCCAGTCCTGCCCTCGTGGCCGCGGACCTCATCAGCCAGGCCGAGCACGACCCCAAGGCTGCATCGGTGCTGTTCACCGACTCCGAAGCCCTCGCCGCAGAGGTCCGCGTGGAGCTTGAGCGGCAGGCCGCTGCCACCAAGCACTCCAGCCGCGTCCGCGAGGCGCTCTCGGGCCCGCAGTCCGGGGTGGTGCTGGTCGAGGACCTGGAGCAGGGCATTGCCGCCTGCGACGCGTACGCCGCGGAACACCTTGAGATCATGACCGCCGACGCCGCCCGGGTGGCCGGCCGGATCCGCAGCGCCGGTGCGATCTTCGTGGGGGACTACAGCCCCGTGAGCCTGGGGGACTATTGCGCCGGCTCCAACCACGTGCTGCCCACCAGCGGCACCGCGGCCTTCTCCTCCGGACTGAATGTGACCACGTTCCTGCGCGCCATCCAGGTCATCAACTACAGCCGGGCCGCGTTGGAGCAGGTCAGCGGCCATATCGTCAGCCTCTCCGGCGCGGAGGACCTGCCGGCGCATGGCGAGGCCGTCACGGTGCGGTTCGCCGCCCGGTAGTTCAGGACCCAGACCACTACATGTAGTAATTACAGGCTTGTTATTCAGCTACATCTAGTCGTAAACTGAGGTCACAGCGGATTGCGACAGGGGAGGAACCGACATGTATTGCCCGTTCTGCCGGAACCCTGATTCGCGCGTCGTGGACAGTCGGATCGCCGACGACGGCTCCGCCATCCGGCGCCGCCGGCAGTGCCCCGAATGCGGCCGCCGGTTCACCACCGTGGAAACCACGAGCCTGACCGTCATCAAGCGCTCCGGGGTCGGCGAGCCGTTCAGCCGCAGCAAGGTCATCAACGGCGTGCGCAAGGCCTGCCAGGGCCGCCCGGTCACCGAAGACGATCTCGCCTTGCTGGCGCAGGAAGTCGAGGAGGCGATCCGGGGCTCCGGCGCCGCCGAAATCGAGGCCCACGAAGTCGGGCTGGCGATCCTGGAGCCGCTGCAGCGTCTCGACGAGGTCGCCTACCTGCGGTTCGCCAGCGTCTACCAGGCCTTCGAATCGCTCGAGGACTTCGAATCGGCGATTTCCCTGCTTCGCCATGAGGCAGAGACCAAGGGCCGGGACGGCAAGAGCCCGGACAAGCGGCCGCTGCAGGCGCCGTCGTAAATGTCCTGATTGTCCTGGCGACGGCGTCCCAGGATCCACCACAGACTCCGGTGGTGGCAGCGGAGGGGAAGCCGCAGCCACCACCGGCTCCACCTCACCGCTCCACAAAGAAATTGAGCTATCACTCCGGGTCGTTCCCAGCGGTCAGAACGACCCGGAGTGATAGCTCAATTGGTTTTAATCCCGCGATGGGCCGTTATTTTGCCAGCTTGTGCTTGAGGGCAATCTCGATGGCCGCGCCCACGATCCCGGCGTCGTTCTTCAGCTCGGCCGGGACGATCGGCGTGCGCAGCTTCATGTGCGGCAGGTACTCGTCCGCACGCTTGGAGATGCCGCCGCCCACAATGAAGAGCTCGGGGGAAAACAGGAATTCCACGTGGGAGAAGTAGCGCTGCAGCAGGACGCTGTACTGTTCCCAGCTGAGGCCCTCGCGCTCACGGGCCACGGCCGAGGCCTTGGTCTCGGCGTCGAAGCCGTCAATCTCCAGGTGACCGAGTTCGGCGTTGGGAACCAGCTTGCCGTCGAAGATGAACGCCGAGCCGATGCCGGTGCCAAGGGTGATCACCAGCACCGTGCCGGCGACTCCCTCGCCGGCACCGAAGCGGGCCTCGGCGAGTCCCGCGGCGTCGGCGTCGTTGATGACCTCCACCGGGCGGCCGAGACGCGCCGTGAGCATGGCGTCGATGTCGGCTTCCAGCCACGACTTGTCCACATTCGCGGCCGAATGGACCACGCCGTGCTGGATGATGCCGGGGAAGGTCACGCCCACGGGGCTGCTGGCGTCGGGGGCATCGGAGCGGGCCGAGAGCTCCGCGACAACCTGCGCGACGACTTCGGCCACCGACTCAGGAGTGGAGGGCTGCGGCGTCGGGAAGCGCACGCGGTCACCGATCAGCTTCCCCTTCTTCAGGTCCACGATCCCGCCCTTGATTCCGGTCCCACCGATGTCAATGCCGATCAGGGGGGCGTTTTTCTTCGACTTTTCGTCCTTCTTGGCCAATGTCGTTCCGTTCGTGGCAGGGGCGGGCTGTAGTGACCGGGCAGGGCCGGTGGTGAGAGAGCGGGGTGGTTACGGGAACTAGCGTGTGGAGCAGGCGGTCAGGGCAGCGTGAGGACCTCGGCACCGGACTCCGTCACGAGCAGGGTGTGCTCGAACTGGGCGGTGCGCTTGCGGTCGCGGGTCACGACGGTCCAGTCATCGGCCCACATGTCCCAGTCAACGGTGCCCAGGGTCAGCATCGGCTCGATCGTGAACACCATACCGGTTTCCATGGTGGTGTTGTATGCCGGGGCCGCGTCATAGTGCGGAATGATCAGCCCGGTGTGGAAGGCTTCGCCAACTCCGTGCCCGGTAAAGTCGCGGACCACGCCGTAGCCGAAGCGCTTTGCGTAGGACTCGATGGTCCGGCCGATCACGTTGATTTCGCGTCCGGGAGCCACGGCCCGGACGGCGCGGGTCAGCGATTCCCGGGTGCGCTCGACGAGGAGGCGGGATTCCTCGTCGACGTCGCCGACCAGGAAGGTGTAGTTGGTGTCGCCATGGACGCCGCCGATGAAGGCCGTGATGTCGATGTTGAGGATGTCGCCGTCCCGGACCACCGTGCTGTCCGGGATCCCGTGGCAGATGACCTCGTTGAGGGACGAACACAGGGACTTCGGAAAGCCCCGGTATCCGAGGGTGGAGGGGTACGCGTTGTGGTCCAGCAGGAACTCATGGCCCACCCGGTCCAGCTGGTCGGTGGTGACGCCGGGTTCGATGTGCCTGCCGACCTCCACGATGGCCTGGGCGGCGATCTTGGAGGCGATCCGGATCTTCTCGATGGTCTCCGCCGACTTGACCTCGGACCCTGTGAACTTCGCAGGAGCCGGCTTGCCCACATATTCCGGACGCGGGATGGACGGCGGCACGGGAAGCTGCGGGCTCACTGTCCCCGGGACCAGCGTGCCGATGGGTGCAGTTGAGGCTAGAGAAGGCATAGATTGATCATATAAGTAGCCGGGCTCGCCCCGGAAAATACAGCCCGGAAAATACACCCGGAAAAGACACCCCGGAAAAGACACCCGGACACGCTCCGGGCCATGAAGGAGCCCCGATGCCCGAATACTGGTACAACGTCAACACCCACGAGATCGAGGAAGACGCGATGTCCGACTGGAGCCAGCTGATCGGACCGTACAAGACCCGTGAGGAAGCCGAACACGCCCTGGAAAAGGTCAAGGCGCGCAATGAGGCTTGGGACAAGGGCGAGGACGACTAGCCCGTACGGACCTGCTGCGCCCGCGGGAACGTCCCCCGGCGATCGCGGACCGGACACCGCGCAGGCTGACTGATTTTTCCCGGACCGTGATTCTCACCCTGTGAGGGTGGGTGCGAGCCGGTTGCCGACAGCCATACTGGGAAAATGCCGACGCGCGTTGCCCGCACCCGCGGCGCCCGAATATCAGACCTCGCCAGGCTGGCCCTTGCCTGGGCTGCCTCGACTGTAGCCCTCATTATCACCGGCGCCCTGCTTCCGGGGTTCTCTGCGGCCAGCTGGTGGTCATACGCCGCCGTGGCGGCGGCAGCCGGCCTCGTCGGCCTGGTCCTGCGCCCCGTGCTGGTGGAGATCTCGGCCAGGGTGGGCTGGGTGGCAGTACTTCTTACCGCCCTGGTGGGGCAGGCCCTGATCATGTACGTCGCCATCCGTCTGGTGCCCGGCATCGAGTCGACGCCGTTGACAGCCCTCGCCGCTACCTGGGTCAGTGCCGTGGTGGGCACGCTCATTTCGTGGGCCACCACAGCCGGAACCGATGACGGCCTCATCACGTCGCTGGCAGGACGGGCGCGCCGGCAGGAAACGGTGACCGATCCGGAGGTGGACGGTGTCCTGTTCGTCCAGCTCGACGGGGTCCCCTTCCCGGTGCTGCAGTGGGCTATCCAGTCCGGGGGAGTGCCCCATCTCCGCCGCTGGCTGGCCTCGGGGGATTATCAGTTCCGTGAATGGACTCCCCAGCTGCCTTGCACGACGCCGGCGAGCCAGATGGGCATTCTGCACGGCACGGTCGCCGGGATCCCGGCCTTCCGGTGGTATGACCGTGAGCTCCAACGCGTCCTGGTGGCCAACCGTCCGGCAGACGCCCGGGTGATCGAGGACAGGCACAGTACCGGCCAGGGACTGCTCTGCGACGACGGCGTCTCCATCTCGAACCTGTTCACCGGTGACGCGCCCCGCTCGTTTTTGACGATGAGCCGGGTAGAGGTCCGGCGCGGCTCGACCCAAACCCGCCGGGCGTTCGCCTGGTTTTTTGCCACCCCGAACGGCTTCATGCGCAGCTTCACGCGGACCGTCGCCGAGATCTTCAAGGAGCGTTGGCAGGCCCGGAGACAGGTCAAACGTGACCTCAATCCGCGGGTGCGGCGGGACTGGACCTTCGCCCTGCTGCGGGCAGTCACCAACGGTCTGCTGCGGGACCTGAACACGGCGCTGGTGGCAGAGGAGCTGCGTCGCGGCACGAAGTGCATCTATGTCGATTACGTTGACTACGACGAGATCGCCCACCACGCAGGCATGTTCCGCCCCGAGTCGCTTGCAGCCCTGGATGGCTTGGACCGCACGCTCGGTGCCTTGGCCGAACTCGCCGGGTCCGCTCCCCGCCGCTACCGGCTGGTGGTGCTCTCGGACCACGGCCAGTCCCAGGGCACGCCGTTCGCGGACCGGTATGGCCAGGCGCTTGGTGATCTGTGCGCGGAACTGATGCAGGAACACGTTCAGAACGTGGACGCGTCCGTCGAGGGGCTCGGGCGCGCGGACTCCCTCGCCGGCGACGTTGCCTCTGGCGGATTGTCCGGAAAGCTCGCCGGCCGTGCCGACGAGGTGCTGACCAAGGCACAAGAGACGCCGGCACAGCAGACTTCCGGCCCAGGCGGCGCGGAGGATCCGGTGGTCGTGTTGGGCTCGGGCAACCTGGGCCTGGTGTACCTGCGCGGTGACCGGCGCCTGAGTCTCCAAGCCCTCGAGCATCGGTGGCCTGCCCTGGTCCCTGGCCTGGCGGGCCATCCCGGCGTCGGGTTCGTGGCCGGCATCGATGAGGAGGGCGGGGCGTGGGCGATCGGAAGCGGCGGGCGCGTCAATATCACCAGCGGGGCAGTGGAGGGCACCGACCCGCTGGCCGGTTTCGGGCCGCATGCGGCGCGGGTGCTGAATCTCGCGCTGATGCACCCCGAGGCGCCGGATCTCTATGTCAACAGCGCGGTGGATCCCGTGACCGGCGACGTTGCAGCATTCGAAGGCCTCGTGGGATCCCACGGGGGTCTGGGGGGTTGGCAGGACCGCGCCGTGCTGATGGGCCCGGCCGATCTCATGGCGGGGCTGCCCGAGCGGATCGAGGGTGCCGGGGAACTCCACCGGGTGCTGGTGGCGATGCTTGAGTCCTGTGGCCAGCGCGCCACGACGGCGTCCCGCGGCTGAGCGACCAACCGGGGGATTTCCCCGGGGCGGGTCCAATCGGAGGTCCTGGGCTTACGAGGGCGCGACCCAGGTCTGGCCGGGAGCGAGGACGACTGCCGTGCAGCCGGGAGCCTGTTCCGCCACGGCAGTGGCGAACCGGTGGCCGGGCCGCTCGAGCCAGCTCCGGGCAAAGTAGGTGACGAACGGAGGGTGCAGCGTCCCCCAGTGCACCGGCAGGGCGAACCGTGCGCCGCTCATCGCGACAGCCCGTGCGGCGGTCTCCGGAGTCAGGTGCCCCGCCGAGAGCCTCGGTCCCCACCCCCAGACCGGCACCAGGGCGACATCGATCGGCCCTCCGGCCATGGTGGGGAGCGCGGTCATCTCCGGGAACAAGCCCGTGTCACCCGCGATCCACACGATGCCCGACGGGCCGCGGACGAGCTGGCCATTGGCGTCGTTGGGCCGGTGCGGCATTGGCCGGCTGCGATGTTCGGCCGGCACCTGGCGAATCTGGACGCCGCTGCCTACCGGGGTCCAGCCGTCGCCCAAGGAAACTGTGTGCGCCAGCTTTCGGCGACGCAGCCAGGCCACGTTCGCCGGCGCGCTCATCAGCGGTGCCCCGGGCAGCATGCGCAGGGAGCGCAACTCGGCGTGGTCGTGGTGCAGGTGAGAGAGGAGCACCGCGTCCGGTCGATCCCACGAGACCGGGTCCGGACGCGGTGCCAGGCGTCGGAGCAACCCGGCATGGGAACGGAGCAGCGGATCGGTGAGGATCCGAACCCCGTCGAGATCCAGAACCACCGTGGAGTGACCAAGCCAGGTGATTCTCATGTCGGGCGTAGCCCGTTTTCGTGTCAGGCCAAGGCCTTTGCCTTGAGGGAATCAAACTCGGTCTGGTTGATGGCTCCGGAATCAAGCAGCGCCCTGGCATCGGCGATCTGGCCAGCCGGGCTGGCCGTCGAGCCTGCGGCCTGCTTGATGTACTCCTGCTGGGCAGCCTGCTGCTGGGCCAGCATCTTCATCTGACGATCGGTCATGCTCCGGCCCCGTGCGATCAGGTAGATGAGGGCGCCGAGCCAGGGAACGAAGATCAGCAGGATAACCCAGCCGGCCTTGGCCCAGCCGCTGAGCTCGTGGTCGCTGAACAAGTCCATCAGGCAGCGGAACCACACCATCAGCGCAGCGATCCAGATGAAGAACCAGAAACTCCAGAGCAGAACGTCCCAGAAGCTATTCGTGTCCATCGATACTCCTCGAATCGTGTCCGCCGGAGCCTGACCTTACGCTTAGCGCATGAAACCGTCGGGGCCGGCGGAACATCTTGAGGTCCTAATGCGGACCTTATTGGTCAGCCTGCCCGCACCTGAGGCGCAACGCATCGCCCGTGAAGGATGAGGTCTTGCAAAAGAGGCCCCGGATCCGGGAGGTCAGGGGCCCGCTGGAGCGGAACTAGAAGGAGTGTTCCGGGCCGGGGAACTGGCCTGAGCGCACGTCGTCGCCGTAGGCTTTAGCGGCGTCACTGAGGGACGTGCGGAGGTCGGCGTACTGTTTGACGAATTTCGCCATCTTTCCGCCGCGCAAACCGGCCATGTCCTGCCACACCAGGACCTGTCCGGTGGTGGCGCTGCCGGCGCCGATGCCGACCGTAGGGACGTCGACGGCGGCATCCACGGCGGCTGCCGTGGCGGCCGGGACCATTTCCATGAGCACGCTGAACGCGCCGGCGTCGGCCAGCGCGACGGCGTCGTCGATCAACCGCTGGGCGTCATCGCCGCGGCCCTGGACGCGGTAGCCGCCGAGGGAGTGTTCGCTCTGCGGGGTGAAACCGATGTGCGCCATGACGGGGATGCCGGCCTGGACCATGGCGCGGACGGTCTCGGCGTAGAACTTTCCGCCTTCAATCTTCACGGCGTGGGCCAGGCCCTCTTTCAGGAACCGGACGCCGGTGGCAACCGCCTGCTGGGCCGAGACCTCGTAGCTGCCGAACGGCAGGTCAGCGACCACCAGGGCCCGCCGTGCGGAGCGGGCGACGGCGCGGCACAGCGGAAGGAGCTCGTCCACCGTCACGGGAAGGCTGGTTTCGTTGCCGAAGACGTTGTTGGAGGCCGAATCGCCGACCAGGAGCACCTCGATGCCTGCCTGGTCAAAGATTTCTGCGGTGTACTGGTCATACGCGGTGAGCATGGCGAAGCGCTCACCGTTGACTTTGGCCGCCTGGAGATGATGCGTGCGGATCCTGGCCGCCGGTTTCCGGACCGCCTCCGCAGCCCCGCCGGCGCCGCCGTCGGCGGTCCCGCCTGTGCCACTGGCCGACGTGCCCGAAGAGGCGGCCGCTGAAGCCGCTGCCGGGCCGCTGCCGTAGGGGGCCGCAAGTTCTGCGGGCGTGCTGGAATCGGAGCTGTTACTTGAGGCCATGCCACGAGCGTAGTGCGAGACGAAGTGCCGCAGCTACCGCGGGTTGCCCCCGCCCGGCGTGAATCACGTCACACGGGCGGCCTGCGCGACGGCGCAATGCCCCCTCCCGCCGCGAATTCGTCCGGCTTTGTGTTAACGGTGTGTTACGCGGGGGTCCGGCTTCAGCAATCGGTGGCAATGCTTAGTAAAGTGAACCGTGAGCAGCCGCGGGGCCCATGCATGCCGGGCCCGGGGCGGATGGAAGAACCGGAAAGAGGCCAGTATGGACCGCCAGCAAGAGTTTGTCCTGCGGACGATCGAAGAGCGCGACGTGCGGTTTGTGCGCCTGTGGTTCACCGACGTCGTGGGATCGCTCAAGTCCGTGGCCCTGGCGCCGGCCGAGGTGGAAGGCGCCTTCGAGGAAGGACTCGGATTCGACGGTTCCTCGATCGAAGGCCTGGCCCGCGTCTTCGAATCCGACATGCTGGCCCAGCCGGATCCGGCCACGTTCCAGATCCTGCCGTGGCGCGGCGAGACCGAGGCCACATCGCGGATGTTCTGCGACATCCTGACGCCCGACGGCGAACCTTCCGCCGCGGACCCGCGCAACGTCCTCAAGCGCACCCTGGCCAAGGCCGCGGACATGGGCTTCACCTGCTACACCCACCCCGAGATCGAGTTCTACCTGCTCAAGTCCCAGGAGCCGGGCCCGGACGGATCACCGATCCCCGTGGACGAGGGCGGCTACTTCGACCACGTCCCGGGCGGCGTGGCCCAGGACTTCCGCCGGACCGCCGTGACCATGCTCGAATCGGTGGGCATCTCGGTGGAATTCAGCCACCACGAGGCAGGCCCGGGCCAGAACGAAATCGACCTGCGCTACGCCGACGCCCTGCAGACCGCGGATAACATCATGACGTTCCGCACGGTCATCAAGGAAGTCGCGCTGCAGCAGGGCACCTATGCCACCTTCATGCCCAAGCCCTTCACCGCCCACCCGGGTTCCGGCATGCACACCCACTTTTCCCTCTTCGAAGGGGACACCAACGCCTTCTACGAGGCCGGTTCCGAGTTCCAGCTTTCCGAGACGGCGCGCCAGTTCATCGCCGGCATCCTCAAGCACGCCCCCGAATTCACGGCCGTGACCAACCAGTTCGTCAACTCCTACAAGCGGCTCTGGGGCGGGGGAGAGGCACCGAGCTACCTGAGCTGGGGCCACAACAACCGCTCCGCCCTGGTCCGCGTCCCGCTGTACAAGCCCGGCAAGGGCCAGTCCGCGCGGATCGAATACCGTGGCATCGACTCCGCCGCCAACCCCTACCTGGCCTACGCCGTGCTGCTCGGTGCCGGCCTCAAGGGCATCGAGGAGGGCTACCAGCTCCCCGCGGCGGCCGAGGACGACATCTGGTCGCTGAGCTCGGCGGAACGCCGCGCCATGGGACACGACCCGCTGCCGGCCAGCCTGCACGACGCCATCCGGACCATGGAGGATTCCGAGCTCATGCCGCAGATCCTCGGCGAGCAGGTGTTCGAGCACTTCCTGCGCAACAAGCGTGCAGAATGGCAGGACTACCGCCTTCAGGTGACGCCCTACGAACTGCAGCGCAATCTCGGCATTCTGTAGGTTGCCCCGATGAGCCTGGCACGACGCCTCATTGCCGCCGGCTTCAGCGATCTCGACAAGGGCGAGCGGTTCCTGGCGGCCCGGGAACTGGAGGGACTCGACCAGGATGCCCTCTTTGCGGGGCTGCAGCTGGCGGCCAACCCCGACACGGCCCTGCAGTCCCTGGTCCGGCTGATCGAGAAGCACCCGGAGCTGCGCAAGCTTGCCGTCGCAGACCCGGAAAGCAGCGAGCCGCTGTACCGGGTCCTGGGGGCCTCCGAGGCGCTGGGCGAGTTCCTCATCCGCCACCCCGAACACCTCGATGCCTTCGACGTCCGGGTCAGTCCGGAACCGATGCCCGCGGACGCCGTGGCCCTGCGGACGCGGCTGCTGCAGTCGGTGCGGGCCGATCCCAAGTCTGCCCGGCCGGTGGCGGCCCTCAGCGGTCAGGAAGCCTACGCGGCCCTGCGCACCGCCTACCGGCGCGGGCTCGTGGAGCTCGCCATCAAGGACCTGTGCGCGGCCGATCCGCTGGACTTCATGCCGGCCGCGGGTGCGGAACTGGCGGATCTCGCCGGGGCTGCGCTCGAGGCGGCCCTCGCCGTGTCCCGGGCCGAGGCGGCGGAGAAGTTTGACGCCGCGGAGGTGGCCGACGTCGGCCTCGCCGTGATCGGCATGGGCAAGTGCGGTGCCCGCGAACTGAACTACATTTCCGACGTCGACGTCATCTACGTGATCGAGTCCGGCGCGCTGGAGGAGACCCGGGCCACGACCATCGGCACCGTCCTCGCCTCCGGGATCTCGCGCGCGATCATGTCCACGAGCCGCGAACCCGGGCTGTGGGAAGTCGATGCGAACCTCCGGCCCGAGGGCAAGTCGGGGCCGCTGGTCCGGACCCTCGCCTCGCACGAGAGCTATTACGCGCGCTGGGCCGAGAGCTGGGAATTCCAGGCCCTCCTGAAGGCCCGGACCATCGCCGGCGACACCGTCCTGGGGGCCCGCTACGAGGCAGCCCTGACGCCCCTGATCTGGTCTTCGGCCGGCCGGGAGGGCTTTGTCGAATCCGTCCGCGCCATGCGCCGCCGCGTCACCGAGCATATTCCGGCCGATGAGGAACAGCGGCAGATCAAGCTGGGCCGCGGCGGGCTGCGCGACGTCGAATTCACCGTCCAGCTGCTGCAGCTCGTGCACGGCAAGTCGGATGAATCCTTGCGCTGCCGGGACACCACCTCGGCCATCGCGGCGCTCTCCGCCGGCGGGTATATCGGCCGCTCCGACGCCGCGGAGTTCGACCGCGACTACCGCTACCTGCGGCTGCTCGAACACCGGATCCAGCTGTTCCAGCTGCGCCGGACGCACCTCATGCCGGTGAATGAAGCGTCTTTGCGTTCCCTCGCCAAGGCGGTCCTGGGACCGTTCTCCGCCGAGCGGCCCAAGCCGGACGCCCTGGTCGCCGCATGGCGAAAAACCAAGCGCTCCGTGCGGGAACTCCACGAACGAATCTTCTACCGCCCCCTGCTCAATACCGTCGCCACCCTGAGCAGCGAAGAGGCACGCCTGACCCCGGAAGCCGCCCAGGGCCGCCTCGCCGCCCTCGGTTACCTCGATCCCCCCGGCGCCATGCGGCACATCGAGGCCCTCACCGCCGGCGTGAGCCGGCGCGCGGCACTCCAGCGCCAGCTCCTGCCCATCCTGCTGGACTGGCTCGCCGACGGCGTGGACCCCGACGCCGGGCTGCTCGCCTTCCGTCGGGTCAGCGAGGCCCTCGGCACAACGCACTGGTATCTGGGCATGCTCCGGGATTCGACGGCCGCGGCCGAGCGGCTCTGCCACGTGCTCGCCAACTCCCGGCTGATCGCGGACCTGCTGGAGGTTTCGCCCGAATCAGTGGCGTGGCTGGGCACGGACAAAGAACTGGTGCCGCTCAGCTTCGAATCCCAATGGCTTGAAATCACCTCGAAGATGTCCCGGCACGCGGACCCGGAGAGCGCCATGCGGCTGATACGGCTGATCCGGCGCCGGGAAATCCTCCGGGTCGCCATCGCGGACAGCGCCGGGCTGCTGGACCAGGACCAGGTGGGGGAAGCCCTCGCCGACACCGACCGGGCCGCCGTGCTGGGGGCCCTGCGCGTGGCGGAGACAATCATCACCGCCGGGGAAGCGCTGAAGACCCACGTGCTGGTGGTTGCGATGGGCCGTCAGGGCGGACGGGAGATCGGCTACGGCTCGGACGCCGACGTCATGTACGTCCACCGCGGACTCCCCGGCGTGCCGGAAGAGGAGGCGCAGGCTCAGGCCCTGCAGATCGTGGGCAAGCTCTCCAGCCTGCTGACCCAGCCGCTCAAACCGGCGATCCTGGCTGAGCGGGTACTCGCGGTGGACGCGGACCTGCGCCCCGAGGGCAAGAGCGGGCCCATGGTGCGGTCCCTGGAGTCCTATGCCGAGTACTACCGCCGGTGGTCCCTGGTCTGGGAGTCCCAGGCGCTGCTGCGGGCGCGCCCCATGGCCGGCGACGACGCCCTGGCCGAGGATTTCGTGGCGCTGATCGACACCATCCGGTACCCCGGGTCTTTGTCTGATCAGGACGTCCGGGAGGTGCGGCGGGTCAAGGCCAGGGTCGAGGCGGAGCGCCTGCCGCGCGGCGCCGATCCCGCCCGTCACCTGAAGCTTGGCCGGGGCGGGTTGAGTGACGTCGAGTGGCTGGCCCAGCTGCTCCAGCTCCGGCACGCCGGCCGGCATCCGGAGCTGCGGACCACGTCCACGGTGGACGCGCTCGAGGCGGCCGCGGCCCTGGACCTGATGGACGCGGGGGACACCGTCATCCTCCTCCGGGCCTGGCGGCTGGCGAGCCGGATCCGTTCGGCCAACGTCATCTGGACCGGCCGGCCCTCGGACCTGCTGCCCTCGTCCCGCCGCGACCTTGAGGCGGTGGCCCGCTGGTGCGGCTACGGACAAGGCAACGCCGCGGCGCTGGAGGAGGACTACCTGCGGTTGAGCCGGCGCGCCCGGGCGGTCTTCGAGCGGGTCTTCTACGGCCAATAGCGCCCGGCGGCGGCCTGCCGGCTGCTGACAGGGCCTACTGACACATGCTGCGGGCGGTGCTACCTTGGGCCAATGGCCAGGCAACTTTTTGTGAACCTTCCCGTCCGGAATCTGGATAAGACCGTTGAATTCTTCACGGCGCTGGGATTTTCCTTCAACCCCGACTTCACCGATGAGAACGCCACCTGCATGATCGTCAACGACGGCGCGTACGTGATGCTGCTCGTCGAGTCCTACTTCAAGACCTTCACCTCGAAGTCCGTCGCCGCTACGGCCGGCACCGCCGAGGTGATCATGTCCTTCTCGCTGGAGAGCCGCGAAGCCGTGGACGAGGTCATCCGCACCGCCCTGACCTCCGGGGGCACGGCATCGGAGGAGGCCCAGGACTACGGCTTCATGTACACGCACAGCTTCCAGGACCCGGACGGGCACCTCTGGGAAGTCTTCTGGATGGATCCGGCCGGACCGCCCAAAGACGCTGCGCTGTAGCCCCTTTCCGCTAGGGGCGGGCGCCGCCGGCGCGGGTACGCTGTCTACATGTCTGGACATGTATGGCTGCTGCCTTTGAAGAATCTCGACGACGACGCCCGGGCCATCAAGCTTGGGGAGATCGCGCTGCTGGAGCTCGGCGCAGGGCAGCAGAAGTTCGTGGGGGACCCGCTGCGAATGATGCTGATCGGGCTCGAGGAAGAGTCCCGGCACCCGTTCGCCGTGGATGAGAACGGGGCCGCCGTGGGTGTCCTGACGCTCCAGGCTGGGGCGGCGACCCTCGCGGGCTGGCCAGAGGACCACACGGCCTGGCTCCTGCGCGGCTTCCTGATCGACCGGCGGCAGCAGGGCAAGGGCCTCGGCACCCTCGCCGCGGAGGCCGCCGTGCGGGAGGCCGCCAAACTGACGGCGGACCTCGGCAGCGGCCAGGCCGGCGTCGTACTCTCCGTCAACGAACTGAACCCCGGCGGCCAAGCCGCATACCGCAGGGCCGGATTCGAGGACCGCGGCCGCTACGAAGGCGGCGACGCCGGACCGCAACGCATCATGTACCGGGCATTCTGACCGAAAGCGCATCTTGACTGGGACGGTGCGTGCCGCAGTATTGAACCAAGACCAGCCGCTGGAAAGGTGCATGATGGGTCACTCACAGATGCAGGTAGAACCGGTCATCCAGGAGCTCCACATCCCCGCCGGGCTGGCAGGGCCGGTTGAGTTGACGATGGACGTACGCTGTTTCCTTGTGCCGCACGCCGGGGGATTGCTGTTGATCGATACAGGCCTCAAGGGCAGCGAGGATGCGATTGCGGCGGCCTTGGACCGTGTCGGAGCAGCATGGAGTGACATCACCGACGTCGTCCTCACCCATTGGCATCCGGACCATGTCGGCGGCCTCGGCGAAGTCGTGGAACGGAGCCCGTTGGCAGCGATCTGGGCGGGCGCGGCTGACGTTTCCCAGATTTCTTCCGCAGTGCCGCTGCGCCCGCTCGTGGAACGAGACAGGGTCCGCGATATCCAGATCGTGCAGACGCCTGGCCATACCGCAGGACACATCAGCCTGCTGCATGACGACGGAATGCTGTTCGTAGGGGACGCTGTGGGGACAGCCGGAGGTGTGATGAGACGGGCGCCGGAGCAGTTTACAGCGGACTCTGCGCGGGCCGAAGAGTCGCTTCTGAGACTGAGCCTGCTGGAGCCGGACAGGATGCTCTTTTCCCACGGACCGGAGATCCCCGATCCCGTAGGGGAATTACGCCGGCTTCTTGCCGTCAACGAGGGTTGACGCTTCTCCCGGCGTCAACTAACGTTGACGCCGGAGGTGCATCATGCAGACATTGATAGGTTCCATGGACGGCAAAGGGCCGGCCGAGGCGCTCTACGCCGTGGCGGAACTCCACAAAGAGCTGGCGCGCACGGAAACCGAAGTGGTGCTGCGTGCCCGGCAGGCCGGACTGTCGTGGGAGGCCATTGCGGTGTGCCTTGGCGTCAGCAAGCAGGCCGTGCACAAGAAGTACGGAAAGCGCTGAGGTGTGGAAGCGCTGAACCTTTTGTTTTGGAACTGTTCCGGCCGAATAGTGTCAGGCCGCTTGATCTAACTAGGCGCCGTAGTAGAGCTCTAACTAAACAGACCTGAGGTTATGAAGTTGGGAGGCGTTGAAATCCGCTAGCGTCCGGGGTTTTCGATGCTGTCCAAGATTGGCTCGAATTGCCCGGTTCTGAACTTCTTGCGGACTTTCTGCGGGCTGGAGGAACATCGGGACGGCCTGGGCACAACGCAGAAAACCCCCGCCGGTCGTGATGACCGGCGGGGGTTGGGCGCCCCCGAAAATGGGGGACGAGGAGTGACTGCGTCCCTAGATTCTGCGAACGGCAGCCGAAGGGGCTGAGGACGCGGTCGAGAACATATACGCACCCCGGGCAGTGACCTGTACCGTGAGCTTCTTCCCGACAATGCTGGCCGTGATCGTGTACGACGATGCTGTTGCGCCCTGAATGGCAACACCGTTTGCGTACCACTGATACGAGAACGTCTTGGCATTCGCGTTCCATTTACCCCTGGTGGCCGTTAGCTTTCGGCCGACCTTGGCAGTACCTGTCACAATCGGTTTCGATCCGTTGATGACGGAGGCGTCTACTACCGGTGCGGTGGCTGCCGAGGTAGACGAGTTTGAGGTGTAACCCGCGATAAGAGGTGTGACTGTTACGCTCAGCTTTTTTCCTAAGTCTTGCAACGTCATGTCATATGTGTCTGACGTGGCACCTCTAATAGCTTGTCCATCGCGTCTCCACTGGTAAGAGAAATCTTTGACTTCCGCAACACCTGCTATAACCGTCCTGGCGTAATCAGCGTTGGCAAAAAGTGGCATACCGACCAAGCCGCCGGAAGGATTTATAATAGAAGGTTTGCCGTGAAAGGTGAGTGTGAAATCGAAAGTCATGGATCCTGCGACAACCTTGGTGGGTGCAAAGCCATCTTTCGATCCGGTCATGACCACATGAAGTTTCTTCCCCTTATCTGCGGCTACCAGTGTGTGTGCAGATCCGGTGTCGCCCTCGATCTTCCGGCCATCCCGATACCACTGATACTTTGCAACAACCTCGCCTACCTTCCATATGTCGTAATAAGCCATGACGAGGTCACCAATACCGCCGCGAGTCTGAGCCAACATGGGGACCTGACCCGATAACCAATGCGGTATTTTCTTCAATGATTTAGCCGCTGGCACTGACATTTCAGTGGCAACAGTTGTAGTTGCGGCCACGGAAGCAGCAGCAGAAGAACCTGAGATCATGGCAAGCGCCAGGACGGCGGCGGCAGCACCGCGGCACCCTCTACTGAAAGTTGACGGCGACGGCGTGAATTTGTTCGGCACGGTGCCCCGAACCCCCTTTTTAGGTAAACGGCTGGACAATATCATGCCCTTATGATCTTCCCCTAAGTGCAAAGCCGACGCTGATGAAAAGCGTAACAATGCGGATACGGAACTAACTATCAAAGACATTAGTCCGGCAGGAATTCGGGCAGACGGATTCCCCAGCGGATGCCGCGTAAGTGTTCCGGGCATCGCCGGTCTTCTTCAATATCCCAGTCAGCATCGGTGACGCGCTCCGCGTTGCCGGCGGGGATCCATGCCCACTGCGATTGCCGCCCGTCGTAAAACATCCAACGTGTCACGCCCCAACTTCTTACCAACAGCCCGTATATCCGCGGGCGCACTGGGTTTTTCAGCCATAAAACTAGTCCTTGTATGAGTCCGAACCATCCAAAAAACGGACCCCGAGGATTACCCGCACAAACCAGAGGGATCACCGGCGGGCAGATCCGGGGGCTGCACGATGCCATGCCGGCGGTGCTGCGTCCCGCCGTGCTTCTGGCTGCCGTTGCGGCCTTGCGTGTGGCTGAGGCTGTTGCCCTTCGAGTCTCTGACGTGGACTTCATGCGGGGCGTCCTCACTCCGGCATCCAGAATCCGGGCGTGGAACTGAAGACGGAGGAATCAAAGAATCCAGTCCCGGTACCACAAGACTTCTGCCCGGAGTTGTCGAAGAATCATACGAAGTGGGGGAGTGACACCTTCGTCAATACCGAGTGGGGCCGCAGCATCTCGCCTCACCGCCTGGAGTTCAGATTCAGGGAAGCGCGGGATGCCGTCGAAGGGCTCCCCGAGGGGTTCCGATTCCACGATCTAAGGCATTACTTCGCGTCCCGACGGCACGCGTCAGCGAAGACGACGCTCGATGTGTATGGGCATATGTGGCCAGACAAAGAAGAGTCCGCACGTGCTGCCGTTGCGGAAGTGCTGGCAGCTCGTGCGGACTCTCTGCGGACTAAACCCTGTTTAGCCCCGTGATCTAATTAGACGCCGTAGTAGAGCTCAAACTCGTACGGGTTCGGGCGCAGCGAAAGCGGACGGATCTCGTTCTCGTACTTGTACTCGATCCAGGTGTCGATCAGGTCCTGGGTGAAGACGCCGCCGGCCTGCAGGAACTCGTTGTCCTCGGCCAGTGCATCCAGGGCCTCCTCGAGGGTGCCCGGAGCCTTGGGGATGTCCTTGGCTTCTTCGGCCGGGAGCTCGTAGAGGTCCTTGTCGATCGGAGCCGGGGGTTCGATCCGGTTACGGATGCCGTCGATGCCGGCCATCAGCTGGGCAGCGAACGCCAGGTACGGGTTGGAGGAGGGGTCCGGCGCGCGGAACTCGATGCGCTTGGCCTTCGGATTGGACCCCGTGATCGGGATACGGATACCGGCGGAGCGGTTGCCCTGCGAGTAAACCATGTTGACCGGGGCTTCGAAACCCTTGACCAGGCGGCGGTAGGAGTTCACCGTCGGGTTGGTGAAGGCCAGGACAGCGGAGGAGTGCTTCAGCAGGCCACCGATGTACCAGCGGGCGGTGTCGGACAGGCCGGCGTAGCCCTTCTCGTCGTAGAACAGCGGCTCGCCGCCGGTCCACAGCGACTGGTGGCAGTGCATGCCCGAGCCGTTGTCACCGAAGACAGGCTTCGGCATGAAGGTCACGGACTTGCCCCAGGCATCGGCGGTGTTCTTGATGACGTACTTGAACTTCTGCAGGTCATCAGCCGCGTGGGTCAGGGTGGTGAACTTGTAGTTGATTTCAGCCTGGCCGGCGGAGCCGACTTCGTGGTGGCTGCGCTCGACCTCAAGGCCGGCCTCGTCCAGGGCAACGCACATAGCGTCGCGCAGGTCGGCCTGCTTGTCGGTGGGGGAGACCGGGAAGTATCCGCCCTTGACCGGGGTCTTGTAGCCGAGGTTTCCGCCCTCTTCCTCACGGCCCGAATTCCAGTGTGCTTCCTCGGAGTCGATCTTGTAGAAGCTGCCCTGCGGGGAAGACTGGTACTGGACGTTGTCGAAGACGAAGAACTCGGCCTCGGGAGCGAAGAAAGCGGTGTCGGCAATGCCGGTCGAAGCCAGGTAGGCCTCCGCCTTCTCGGCCACGCCGCGGGGATCGCGGTGGTACGGGTCACCGGTACGCGGGTTCACGATCGAGAAGTTCAGTGCAAGGGTCTTCTCCATGCGGAACGTGTCGATGAACGCCGTCGTGACGTCCGGGATGAGCTGCATGTCAGACTCGGCGATGCCCTGGAAGCCGCGGATCGAAGATCCGTCGAAAAGCTGGCCGTTGACGAAGAAGTCGGCGTCAACGCTCTTGGCAGGCACGTTGAAGTGCTGCTGAACGCCCGGGAGATCGGTGAAGCGGATATCGACGAATTTGATGTCTTCGTCCTTGATGAACTTGAGGACTTCGTCCGCAGTCTTGAACATCTATGCTCCTTACGCATATGAAAGATCTGGCCGTCAGGCACATTTGTCCAGCGCAGTCCAACAGCGGAGAAGGCAAAAAAGCTTCCCCGCCTCGCGGTCGCTAGCAACTGTTACCACCCTAAGGACAAGGGATTTCCCCGCAGTGTCCGCATTGTTTCGGGGAGGTTACAGAATGTCCTGACACGTAAACGCTAGTCGCCAGTCCACACTGTGGCCTATCTGGTCCACAATGTGACACCCTACCTCCCACACTATGGACAGGCCAGAGCCGATAAGCTTGGAGGGTGGTTGATCGCAAAGACATCGGTTCATGGCTCACCGGGCCGGACACATCCGGCATCTCCAGGTACCCGGGGGAGCGGCTCGGGCTGCCCGAGTCCGGGGCAGGGTCGATCGCCCGTGCCGGCCGGCGCATCCTGGCGATCTGCATTGACTGGGGCATCGCGCTGTTGATCAGCAATTTCGCCTTCGGCGGCGACTCCTGGGCCACGCTTGCCGTGTTTGCCATCGAGCAGATCCTGCTGATCGGCACCCTCGGCTACGGCATCGGCCACCGGATCGTGGGAATCCATGTGGTCCGGCTGGGCGGCGGCCCGGCGGGTCCGCTCGCGGCCCTGGTGCGCACTCTGCTGCTGTGCCTCGTTATCCCTGCCGTCATCTTCGACCCGGACCAGCGCGGCCTCCACGACAAGGCCATGAATACGGTGCTCGTCCGGATGTAGCAATCCGCGGCCGGATGCGCGACGGCGGTGCCAGGCAACCGGGCGCGGCGGGCCCTCGTCCGTTTGCCACGAATGGCCGCTAACCGCCCCGCATAGCGGCCATGTGCGTCAGATGGGCACAGCGATGGTGTCAGGGCGCGGCGGGCCCTCGTCCGTTTGCCACGAACGGCCGCTAACCGCCCCGCATAGCGGCCATGTGCGTCAGATGGGCACAGCGATGGTGTCAGGGCTCGCCGGGTCCCCGTCCGTTGGCCACGAATGGCCGCTGACCTCCCCGTTGCGCGGCGGCCCCCCGTCCGTTGGCCACGAACGGCCGCTAACCGCCCCGCATAGCGGCCATGTGCGTCAGATGGGCACAGCGATGGTGCCGGGGCGCACAGAAACCCGAGGTCCTCGGCGGACTAGACCCCCGCCGTCTCCTGGGCCGGCGTCGGCGCAGCCTCTCCCGACCGTTCCGTCAGGTATCCGTGGCGGCCGGCCCAGCGCTCAAACCACACCGTCGCGAAGGGGAAGACGGCGGAGAGCCCTGAGAGCAAGGCAATCCGGAACGGCCAGCGCAGCGTTGCCCACAGGCTCAGTGCCGCAACCGCGTAGCCGATGAAGAACGCCCCGTGGATCGGACCGGCAATCTCCACGCCGAGTTCCGTCGTCCGGGTGATCCATTTGAGCACCATGCCGAGCAACAGCGCGGCCCAGCTGAACGCTTCGGCGATCGCCAGCCCCCGGAAGATGCGGATCATTTTGGCGGTCGAGGGAAGTTTCATGCGTATCTCCTGAGTTCTTGCGTCCGTTTTCGCGGTGTTCGGTGTCCCGCGTCCGGCACCCCGCGTCCGTTGTCCCGGGTCCGGTAACCCGGCGCAGGGCGGGCCGACGTCGGGCAGTAAGAGAAACGCCCCGGCTGGCGGCCTGAGGTGGCCGTGAACCGGGGCGATTCTGTACTGCGGGCAATTCCATCATGCGGTGCGGTACTGCCGCCCGCCTAGCGTCCGCGGGTCGGACGGGCCTTGTAGGGATCGATGCCCTTCGGGATGGGCAGGCGGCCGCCAAGCGAGGAAATGCGCTTCGACACGGCGCTGACCTCGGTCTTGGTCAGTTCGCCCTTGAGTTTGTTCATCTTCCTGGCGATCTGGCTGAGCGGCACCTGGCCCTCGCCGCGGCCGCTTTCGATCACGTGGATGGTGACGTTGGGGAGGATGCGCGCAAGGCGCTTGCGCTCGGCGTCGACCAGCGGCTTGACCCGGTTGCTGGGGCCTTCGCTGACGAGCACGACGCCGGGACGGCCGATGGCGCGGAAGACGGCATCCTGCGTGCGGGGGTTCACGGCGACGGGCTGGTCCTCGGTGATCCAGCCGCGCTTGAGCGTGCCCAGCGCGGCACCTGACGCGCCGGGCTGGTTCTCGATCTGCGCGAACGCGGCGCGCTCGGCACGGCGGGACAGGATCAGCGTGGCCGCAAGGGCGCCCAGGGCGATGCCGATGATCAGGCCGGTGATCCAGTTGTCGAGCAGGAAACCGACCAGCAGGCTGAGGGCAACAACACCCAGGAACGCCAGCAACATGAGCCACGGAACCATGGGATCGTGGCGGCGGGTCATCTGGAAGACCTCGCCGATCTGCTTCAGCCGGCTCGGCTTCTTGGCCTTTGCTTCCTTGGGCTTACGGGAGACAAGGCCGCGCTTCGGAGCTTCGGAAGCCGGGCTGGAGTTGCTGGGATCAGGGGAATTCGCCATAGTTCCTTAATTCTACGTGATGGACGGCCAAGGGCCGGCACCGGAGTCATCCGGTGCCGGCCCTTAAGTGGAAGGGTGTCAGAGCAGGGTTCAGGAATGTGCCGCGAGCAGCGAGCTGGCTTCCTGGCGGGTGCTGCCGGAGCTTTCGATGTGCGCGAGCTCGGCCGGGATTTCCCAGCCCTTCTTGCGCATCGCGGTGGCCCAGAGCCGGCCGGCGCGGTAGGAGGAACGCACCAGGGGCCCGGACATGACGCCCAGGAAGCCGATCTCGTCGGCTTCGTGCTGCAGGTCCACGAATTCCTGCGGCTTGACCCAGCGGTCCACCGGCAGGTGCCGTTCGGACGGGCGCAGGTACTGGGTGATGGTGATCAGGTCGCAGCCGGCCTCGTGCAGGTCCCGCAGCGCCTCGGAGATTTCCTCGCGGGTCTCGCCCATGCCGAGGATCAGGTTGGACTTGGTCACCATGCCGAGCTTGCGGCCCTGGGTGATGACGTCCAGGGAGCGCTCGTAGCGGAACGCCGGGCGGATCCGCTTGAAGATCCGGGGCACGGTTTCGACGTTGTGGGCGAAGACCTCGGGCTTGGAGTCGCAGATCGCCTCGATGTGCTCGGGCTTGCCGGAGAAGTCCGGGATCAGCAGTTCGACGCCGGTGCCCGGGTTCAGTTCGTGGATCTTGCGGACCGTCTCGGCGTACAGCCAGACGCCCTCGTCGGCGAGGTCGTCGCGGGCTACACCGGTCACGGTGGCGTAGCGCAGCTGCATGGCCTGGACCGAGCGGGCCACCTTGGTGGGCTCGAACATGTCCACGGGCGAGGGCTTGCCGGTGTCGATCTGGCAGAAGTCGCAGCGCCGGGTGCATTCGGAGCCGCCGATCAGGAAGGTGGCCTCCTTGTCTTCCCAGCACTCGAAGATGTTCGGGCAGCCGGCCTCCTCACACACGGTGTGGAGGCCCTCCTTCTTCACGAGGTTCTTGAGCTGGACGAACTCCGGGCCCATCTGGACCTTGGCCTTGATCCATTCCGGCTTCCGTTCCACCGGTGTGGCCGCGTTTCGCTGCTCAATGCGCAGCATCTTCCGGCCTTCTGGTGCCAGTGTCACAGTAGAGCTCCTTCTGGGGTTGCAACTAGGGCTTGTTCATTCTTGCGCAGTTCTTCGGTGATCCGCGACATGAGGTCCGCCGGGGTGACGTCCCTGCCAAGTTCCTGGGCGATCGTGGTGACTCCGGCGTCGCTGATCCCGCAGGCGATGATCTGGCCGTAGGGGGCGAGATCGTTGTTGCAGTTGATCGCGAAGCCATGCATGGTGACACCTTCGTGGACGCGGATGCCGATGGCCGCGATCTTGCGGTCCGGACCCTTTTCGTCCTGTTCGATCCACACGCCCGCGCGGCCCTTGATCCGGACGGCGGCGATGCCGTAGTCCGCCAGGACGGCGATGATGACCGCTTCCAGCCGCTCCACGTAGTCGCGGATGCCAGCCTTGTTCTTCAGTTTGATGATGGGGTAGCCAATGAGCTGGCCGGGGCCGTGCCACGTCAGCTTGCCGCCGCGGTCCACGGCCACAACGGGAGTTCCGTCAAAGGGCCGTTCGTGGTCTTCGGTGCGCTTGCCTGCGGTGTAAACCGCGGCGTGTTCGAGCAGCAGTACAGTGCTGGGCGCGGTGCCCGCGAGGACCTTTTCATGCAATTCGCGCTGGATGTCCCATCCGCGCGTGTAATCGACGAAGTCCGGGGCGAGACCCAGCTGTTTGAACTCAAGAGTCATGGCATCAAGCTTAGACCCCGCCGCACCCACCTCCCGTTTGTGTGCTTAAGCTCTCATGCCTGTGGATAACTTCTGCACGATTCCGCGCAATCGACTATTCCTTGGGTATGGAAGATCTCCCGCCGGCCGCCGGTGCGGCCCCCCAGGTTCCCGGTTACGACGTCGGACGGCTGCTGGGGCGCGGCGGCAGCGCCACGGTCTGGCTGGTGACCGAACAGTCAACGGGCCGCGAGTTCGCCCTGAAATGCTTCGATGCCGACCGCGCCGCACCGGAAGAATCCGAGGGCGGGGACGTCATGCGGCGCGAAGTCCGGATCCTCTCCGCCCTGGCACACAGCCACCTGCTTCGCGTCCATGCCGTGGTGCGCCTGCCGGTTCACGACTCTGGCGGCAGCGGCCTCGGGCTTGCGCTGGACTACGCACCCGGCGGCTCGCTGGCGACGCTCGTGGGAAGCCGGGGACGTCTGGGTCCCGGCGAAACGGTGACGGTCCTGACTCCCATCGCGCAGGCCCTGGCATACCTTCACGGCCAAGGCTTCACCCACGGTGATGTGGCACCCGGCAACGTGCTCTTCACGGCCGACGGCAAACCGCTGCTGGCCGATCTCGGCGTCGCGCGAATGGTGGCCGATGCCGCTCCGGTCGCGGAAGAGGGCACGGCAGGATTCCAGGATCCCGCCCCCTCGGACGCTGTGCGGGCCGGGCTGCAGCCCGAACGCGACATTTACTCCCTGGCCGCCCTGGGCTGGTATTGCCTCACCGGACGGGCCCCCGAGCCCGGCGCGCATCGTCCACCGCTGAGCCTGCTGGTCCCGGAGGTGCCGGCAGCGTTGGTTGCCGCCCTCGAAGCGGGGCTGAGCGGTGAGCGCCGGGAGCGTCCCCCGGCGGCGGAGTTTGCCGCTATGGTCTACCGCAGCGCCCGGGCGGAGCCCGTCGATCTGTCGGTCTCCGTGCACCCCACCGTCATCCCCCAACTGCTCACACGCAAGGCTGTGCAGTCCGGCCCGGGCCGGCGCCCAGGCGCTATCCGGAAAGCCGGACTCCACCGCGGATTCCGGCGGACTCCCGCGCAGCGGGCGCTGCTGCCCGCTCTCGCCGCTGCAGTCCTGCTGGCCGGCACCTGGCTGCTGGCCGGTGGCGGGCCGGCCTCCGACGCCGTCGCCGGGCTGTTTCCAGGGTTTGTGTGCGGCCACGATGCGCCGGTGCAGACAGGAAGTCCCGTGGGCCGCGAGGGACCGGCGGCGCCGTCGGAGGGGCCGGTTGGCGGGCCGCCGCCCCCCACCGCCGACGGCGGGGCCACCGCCATCCTTCCCGATCTTGAGGCACTCCTGGCCTCCGCCGACCCGGTGGAGGCGGTCCGCGGCCTGGCCCGGCTCCGTTCACTGGCACTGAGCTCCGGCGACTTCAGACTGCTCGATGCCGTCAACGCCCCGGACTCGGCGGCCGCCGCCTCGGACGGCCGCATCAAAGCGCAGCTCACCGCCTCCGGCCACGTCCTGGCCGGATTCTCGACCTCCCTGACCCGGATCGAGACCACCGCGGAGAGCAGCCCCGCCCGGGCAGTGGTGACCATCACCACTGCACCTTCCGCTTACCGGGAAATCGATGGGAACGGCGCCACGGTGGCCGAAGTACCCGCTGCCTCCGCACAGCAGCTTCACCTGGTCCTGGTGCCCGTCGACGGGCGCTGGCGGATCCAGGACGTGCTACCTCCGGGGCCCGGAGCCGGCTAGGGTTCCACGCTTCAGGGCGCGGTGGTAACCTCCCACCGAGACGGCTGCTAGCGAGAGCCTGACGCCGGAGAGGGACGCCATGTCGACCACGGTTCCGAAGAAGCAGATGACCGTCATTCAAGCAGCGTTCATCGGGGTGGGCTCCATGGTGGGCGCGGGAATCTTCGCGCTGCTGGGCGCAGCCGGCGCTGTCGCCGGCTCGGCTGTGTGGGTGTCCTTTCTGGTGGCGGGCGCCATCGCCGGCCTACAGGGGTACTCGTTCGCGAAGCTCGGCGCGACTTACCCATCGGGCGGGGGCATGCTGGCCTACCTGGCCCGGGGGTTCGGGGAGGGGCACGCTACAGGCATCGTTTCGTGGCTGTTCTACGTGACCGGCGCGATCGTGGGGGCAATGGTGGCGTCGTCCTTCGGTGGATATGCCAGTGCAGTCCTGACCGGTCGCGACCCAGGCTGGGCCAAAGTGTTCGCGGTCGCGCTCATCCTGGTCATGACCGTCCTGAACGCGGTCGGTTCCACGGCGGTCGCAAGAGTCCAGTCGGTGATCGTGAAGATGGTGCTGGCCATCCTGTCCGTGTTCGCGATTGTCACGATCGCGAACTGGAACCCAGCGCTCCTGGATCCGGCCGGCTACCCGGGCGTCCGCGAGATCATCGCGAGCGTGGCGTTGACGTTCTTCGCCTTCCTCGGGTTCGGCGTCATCACCTTTACCGCGAAGGATCTGCCTGACCCGTCCCGTCAACTGCCCCGCGCCATGTATCTGGCGCTGGCGATCGCCACGACGGTGTACGTCGCCGTCTCGCTGGGAGTTTTCGGGACCCTGACCGCCGACGAGGTCGTCGCCTACGGCGCCACTGCGCTGGCCGAGGCCGCCAAGCCGACGCTGGGCCAGTTCGGCTATGTGCTGATGGTGATCACCGCCCTGCTCTCCACTTCCGGGGCGGTGAACGCCAGCCTCTATCCTTCCGTGGGGATGACCCGGCATCTCGCCTCGGTGGGACAGTTTCCACCGGTCTTCGGCCGCTCCGTGGGCCGCAGGCAGGTGCCGGTTGGGCTGCTGGTCATGGCCGGCCTCGCGGCGGTGATGGTGGTGGCGTTCAACCTCAACAGCATCGCGTCGCTTGGAAGTGCGGTAGCCTTGCTCATTTTCTCCGCGGTCACGATGGCCCACTTCAAGGTGTACCGGGAGACCGGGGCCAAGCTTTTGGTGCTTATCATCGCCCTGATTGCGACCTTGGGAACGTTCGTCGTGTTCTGCACAACCACGCTCGTCAATGAACCCGCCACCGCCGCCGCGCTGGTGGTCATCCTTGCACTGGCGCTGATCACCGATTTGCTGTGGAAGCGCGCCCGAAACCGCGCAAATTAGCACCCCGGCGATCTGACGTATAGGGGAGTTGGGGACTATTCCCTGCTAATTCCTAGGTCCATGCTGTAGGCACCGAGCACTTTCTGTGATAAGGGGGGCAGTGGGCATGTTCAAGCCGACGAGTACTCGCCCCAGGCGGTTTAGCTCCGCCTGGCCCGTGGCGCAGACCACGGGGCACTGGAGGGTGTGGCTCACGTGAGCGAACAGGCAGTGACCCGGCCGAAGGCACCACCGGCCGTGTGGATCTCCTGGGTGGCCCTGGCATTGATGACCACGAGTTCGGTGGCCAGTCTCCGTGCGGCCCCGACCATGGCCGTCTACGGCCTCGCCTCAGTCTTCCTCTACGTGGTTCCCGCGATCGTCTTCCTCCTCCCGACCTCCCTCGTGTCGGCCGAGCTGGCCTCCGGATGGAAGGGCGGCATCTACAACTGGGTATCGTCCGGAATCTCCAAACCGATGGGCTTCCTGGCGGTCTGGTGCCAGTTCGCGATGACGATTTTCTACTATCCAACCCTGCTGGGATTCGTCGCGAGCACGCTCGCCTACGTCTTCAACCCGGCGCTGGCCAGCAGCGGCGTGTGGACGGCCTTGGTGATCGTGGTGTTCTACTGGGCCGGCGTGTACGTCTCATCCCGCGGCACGAAGGGTGTGGCGGGCCTGGCCAGCGGTGGCCTGATCATCGGCACCCTGATCCCGGGCGCCCTGCTAGTCATCCTGGGTGTGGTCTTCCTCGGCCAGGGCAATCCGTCCGCCGCTCCGATGACCGCGGCAAACTTCTTGCCCGAATGGGCCGGGCTGGCCAGTCTGGTGCTGATCGTGAACAACTTCCTGTCCTACAGCGGCATGGAGATGAATGCGGTGCACGTGTCCTCGCTGAAGAACCCGGGTAAGGAGTATCCGAAGTCGATGTTCCTGGCCATGGGGCTGGTACTGCTGATCTTCATCCTGCCGGCGCTGGCGATCAGCTGGATCGTCCCGGCCGATGAACTCTCCCTCACAGCCGGTGTCATGCAGGCCTTCGACGCGGTGCTGGCCTCCTTCAACCTCCAGGCGCTGACACCGATCCTCGGGATCATGCTGGTAGCCGCCTCCCTCGGCGGCATGCTGACCTGGCTGGCCGGTCCGTCCAAGGGCCTGCTGCTGATCTCGCGTGAGGAAGGATACCTCCCGCCGTTCCTGCAGAAACTGAACAAGAACGGCATCCAGCAGAACCTCCTGGTGGTCCAGGGGCTCGTCACCACCGTGATCGCGCTTGGCTACGCGCTGATCCCGGATGTTTCCAGCGCGTACTGGATCTTCTCGGTGATCACCACGCAGGTCTACCTGATCATGTACCTGCTGATGTTCGTGGCCGCCGTCCGGCTGCGCCGCAACGAACCGGACCACGCGCGTGGCTTCCGGGCGCCAATGCTGGTTGGGCTCTGCGGCGTCGGTTTTACCGCCTCCCTGGCCGCCCTGCTCGTCGGGTTCGTCCCGCCGTCGCAGTTTGGCAACGGCGATCCGGCCGTCTATTTCCTGATCGTCGCCGGCGGCGCGCTGGGACTTGGCCTGCTCGTGCCGTTCCTCTTTTACAGGTTCCGCAAACCCTCGTGTAAGCTGCCGGAGCAAGACGCTCAGACGGAGGCACCTAGGTCATGAGCACGCATCAGGAGTCCTCGACCAGGCGCAGCCGCTCGGTCGTTTACATAGTTGCCATGATCCTGCTGGTGGTGTTCGCCGTCGTCGCATTGCTGAATTTCCGGTCGGCGAGGGAGACGCAACAGTCCCTGGCGAAGGCCGACCAGCTGATCGCGGCGATCGAATCAGCCGGCGGGACGGCACCCTCGCGCGAGCAGATAGCTCGGGTGCTCGGTGACGACGGCGGTGCCGTTTGCGCGAACCCGAACAGTGCGTTGAGCCGGGCCACCTTCTTGAGCCAGCTGGCGAACGGGGCAACCGGGCCGGGATACAGGCCGGTGATCGGGAACGCCCGGATCGCCGTCGGCGAGCTCGCGATTATCAAGGTCTATTGCCCGGACCAGCTCGCTGAGTTCCAGGAGTTCATCGACGACCTCAAGACGTACCACACGGGTGGTGCGTGAGCCGTGGACCTGCGCGCCCGCATCACCGATCTGATGGGTCCGGCACGGGAGGAGCTCGCCGAGTTTGTGGCCATCCGGTCGGTGGCGGATGCGCGGCAGTTTCCCGTCGAGGAGTGTGCCAAGGCTGCCCAGTGGGTGCTGGACAAGTTCGCCGGACTCGGATTTTCGGATGTGCACCTCGAACGGACCCCGGACGGCTCCGACGCGGTGGTGGGCTCCAGGCCCGGACCCGATCCGGACGCGCCCACCGTGCTCCTCTACGCGCACTACGACGTCCAGCCACCCCTCGATGACTCGGCATGGCGGACCCCGCCCTTCGAGCTCACTGAAGTGGACGGCCGCTGGTACGGCCGGGGCGCCGCCGATTGCAAGGGCAACATCCTCGCCCACCTGCTCGCACTGAGGGCGCTCGGCAGCGACGTACCGGTGAACTTGAAGCTGGTGGTCGAGGGGTCGGAGGAACAGGGCACCGGCGGGCTCGAGGCGTTCGTCGCCGGCCACCCGGACCTGCTCCGTGCCGACACCATCCTGGTCTGCGACACCGGCAACGCCGCCGTGGGCCACCCCGCCGCGACCGTAACTCTGCGCGGGATGGTCAATGTCGTGGTGACGGTGGAGGCGATGGCGTCAGAGCTCCACTCCGGCATGTTTGGCGGTGCTGCCCCCGACGCGCTCGCCGCACTGATCGCCATGCTGGCATCACTGCGGGACCGGCAAGGCAACACGACGGTCATGGGATTGGACAACGCCCAGACGTGGACCGGTGCGCCCTATCCGCCAGAGCAGTTCCGCACCGACGCCGGCGTCCTGGAGGGAGTGTCCCTGCTGGGGGACGGCACCGTGTCCGACATGCTCTGGGCGCGGCCCGCGGTCACCGTGCTCGGCATCGACTGCCCGGCTGTGACCGGCTCGACGGCGGCGATTGTGCCGCGGGCCTCGGCGCGCCTGAACCTGCGCGTCCCGCCGGGCATGGCGGCCGCCGACGCGCACACGGCGTTGGTCAGCCACCTCAAGGCGGCCGCGCCCTGGGATGTCCACGTCACGGTGGACCTCGAGGCCATCGGGTCGCCATTCCAGGCGGCAGTCGGCGGCCCGGCCTTTGAAGCCATGAGCGTCGCGATGTCCCAGGCCTACGGCACGCCCATGACAACCCTGGGGCAAGGGGGATCGATCCCGCTCTGCAACGTCTTCGCCGACACCTACCCGGACGCGGAGATCATCCTGCTCGGCGTCGAGGAGCCGCTCGCCCTGATCCATGCACCGAATGAGAGCGTCGATCCGGGCGAGATCAGGGCCCTGGCAGAGTCCCTGGCCCTCTTCCTCCGGAGGTACGCGACGCTGCACGGCTAATAGCGGCAGCTAGCCGCGCCCTGCCACCCAGGCGGCGGCCCCGGCGAGGGACGGGTGCTTCCAGGCGAAGCTGTTCTCCGCCAGGACGGCCGGCTCCAGCCGCTGGCTCGCGAGCAGCAGTTCTTCGGCGAGATCGCCCATCACCAGCCGCAGCACCGGGGCCGGTACCCGCAGCGCCGCCGGCCGGTGCAGCGCCCTGGCCAGTTGCGTGATCAGGGAATTCACATCTGCGGCTTCGGGGGCGCAGACGTTGACCGGCCCGGACACGGGCGCCGAGAGAAGGAAGGAAAAGGCGGCAGCCACATCCGGCAGAGTGATCCACGGCCAGAACTGCCGGCCATCGCCGAGCGGGCCGCCGACACCCAGGCGCAGCAGCGGCAACAGCCGGCCCAGTGCGCCGCCGGAACGGCTCAGGACGACGCCGGTGCGGGGCGTGACCACCCGGACTCCGGCAGGCGCCTCATGCGCCGCGGCCTCCCAGTCGACGCAGATCCGGGACAGGGTGCCGGTGCCGGCCGGCGCGTTCTCGCGCAGCACCGCCGTACCGGCGTTGCCGTAGTAACCGGAGGCCGACTGGCTCAGGAACACGGCGGGCGGCGCGTCGGTGCGCGCCATGGCGGCCGCGAGGGTCCGGGTAGCCCCCAGCCGGGAGGCGCGGAGCTCGTTGACCCGCGCCTTGGTCCAGGGTCGGTCGCCGATTCCGGCGCCGGAGAGGTTGACCACCGCGTCCGCGCCCTTCAGTGCGGTGTCGTCGATCCGGCCGGCAGCCGGGTCCCACTGGAACTCGGCTGGGGACGCAGGGGCACGCCTGACCAGGGCGACGACGTCGTGCCCCTCGCTGCGCAGTGCACCCGAAAGGGCAGTTCCGATCAGCCCGGAGGCCCCGGCAATAAGGATTCGCATGATCCATCTCACCATGCCCGGCACGGCCGCGAAACCTCCCGGGCCGTAAGGACCGTTGTGGCTATGATCGAACGATGACCCCCTCGAGTTACTTCCGTTTCCCGCATCTGCACGGCGATCTGGTCACCTTTGTGGCCGAGGACGACGTCTGGATTGCACCCGTGGGCGGGGGCCGCGCCTGGCGCGTATCCTCCCTGCAATTGCCGGCCCGCAACCCGCGCTTCACCCCCGACGGCAAGCGTCTGGTCTGGACCGTCGTCCAAGGGACTGCCCCGGAAGTCGTCACGGCCAACGTCGACGGCGGCGGCTACAGCCAGTTGAGCTACTTCGGCCACCCTTCCACCCGGGTCAAGGGTTTCACCCCCGACGGCGACGTCCTGGTGACCAGCGCGTTCCGCCAGTCCGACAGCCGTCACACCCACGCCTACAGCCTCCCCGTGACCGGCGGCTGGGCGCAGGAACTCCCGTTCGGCCCGGTCGAGTCCGTGGCCTATGGCCCCGTCGTCGGCGACGAACGCCCTGTGGTGCTCGCCAGTGTCCTGTCACGTGAGCCGGCCTGGTGGAAGCGCTACCGCGGCGGCGCCGCCGGCAAGCTGTGGATCGACGCCGACGGAAACGGTGAATTCGTCCGGCTCGCTGCCGCGCTGGACGGAAACCTCACGGACCCCCTGTGGGTCAAGGGACGGATCGCGTTCCTGTCCGACCACGAGGGTTACGGAAACCTCTATTCCGTCCTGCCCAACGGCAGCGACCTGCGGCGCCACACGGACCACGAGGACTTCTATGTCCGCCACGCCGCGACCGACGGCGAACGCGTGATCTTCGAATCGGCCGGTGAGCTCTGGCTGCTGCCCAGGCTCGACGCCGAGGCCGTCAAGCTCGACATTGTGCTCGGTTCCGCCTCGCAGGCGCGCAGGCCCGCCCCGCTGAAGCCCTCGAAGCACCTTGGCGACGTCGTACCGGACCGCACGGGCGCGTCCAGTGCCGTCGAATCCCACGGAACCGTCCACTGGCTGCGGCACAAGGACGGCCCTTCCCGCGTCCTCGAGGCCACCCCGGGCGTCCGGGCACGGCTGCCGCGGCCCTTCGGCGAGGGCCGGATCGCCTATGTCGCCGACCACGACGGCGTCGAGGCCCTGTACCTGAAAGCCATTGCGGCGCCCCTGGCCGGAGCGGCTGCGGCAGCATCGAAGGCCCCGCAGCCGGCCGTGCAGTCCGCTGCCGAGTCAACTGCCCAGCCCGCTGCTTCCGCCGAGGACGCCGGCATGCAGTTGCCGAAGCCGGTGTCCGCCGCCGCCCTGACCGGAGCAGGATCAATCCCCGCCGCTGCAAACGGTTCCGTGTCCGGCCCGGTCGCAGCGGTCCCGGCCCCGGCTGCAGCAGACGCAGCCGGCTCCATCTCCGGCTCCGAGCCCGACCGGGCCAGTGCGGGCGCCGCCGTGGAGGCCGCGCCTGCCTCCGATGAGCTGACGCGGATCGACTTCCCCAAGCCCAGCCGGACCAGCGCCATCGAAGCCAGCCCGGACGGGCGCTGGCTCGCCGTCGGCACGGCCTTCGGTGATATCTACCTTGCCGACACCCGCACGGGCACGATATCCCAGCTGAGCAGCATCGGCGAGGGCAGCATTGAGGGATTCACATGGTCCCCGGACTCCGCGTGGCTCGGCTGGTCCGAGCCGGTCACGTCCTTCGGGTCCCGCAGCCGGCTCCGGATCACCCGGATCGACGGCGGCACTGGAGCTGCGATCATTGACGTCACCGACGGCCGGTTCCGCGACGAGTCGCCGTCGTTCACCCCGGATGGCAAATACCTCGCCTTCCTCTCCAACCGCAGTTTCGACCCGGTCTACGACGGGCACTCCTTCGATCTGTCCTTCCCGAGCCCGATCAAGCCGTACCTCGTCGCCCTCGCCGCCGACACACCTTCGCCCTTCGGCCCGAGCGTCGACCTCCACGCCGACGCCGACGCCGAGGCAGGTGCCGCCGGAACAGCGGGTGCTGCGTCCGGGCCCCAGCCGGCGGCAAAACCCGTGCCGTCCGTGCGGGTCGACGCCGAGGGCCTGGCCCACCGCGTCATCGGGGTCCCGGTGCCGCAAGGCAACTATGCCGGACTCACCGCCGTCGCCGGCGCCCTGCTCTGGCTGGACAGCGAGCTCGCCGGCACCACCGGTGAGGGCCGGGCCAGCCTCGAGGACAAGGGCGCGGCGCCGAGCCTGGTCCGCTACGACCTGGCCAAGCGCCGCACCGCCACGATCGTTGAGGCCCTGGACAGCTACCGGCTCTCCGGCGACGGCGAAAAGATCGTGTTCATCCAGGACAAGCAGATCCGCGTGGCGCCGGCCGCCGCCAAGGCCGATGAGGACTCCGGCCAGCTGGTCAAGGTGGACCTTGGCCGGATCCGGGTGCAGCTGGACCCACTCAGTGTGTGGGGCCAGGCCTTTGACGAGGCATGGCGGCTCCAGCGCGACTTCTTCTGGACCGAGGACATGGCCGGCCAGGACTGGGAGTCCGTCCACGCCCGCTACCGCCCGGTGGTGGAACGCCTCGGCTCCCATGACGACCTGGTGGACCTGCTGTGGGAGCTGCACGGCGAGCTCGGCACCTCCCACGCCTACGTCCGGCCCGTGGCCGCTGTCGAGAACGGCAGCAGCCCGCAGGGCCGCCTCGGCGCGGACCTGGGGTTCACCGGCGAGGGGTGGGAAATCACCCGCATCCTCGCGGGGGAGTCCTCTGACCCGCTGGCCACTTCGCCGCTGACCCGTCCCGGCGCCGACGCCAAGCCGGGCGACGTCCTGCTGGCGATCGACGGCGTCGAACTGACCCAAACGCGGACCCCGGCAATGCAGCTGGTCGGCGCGGCCGGCCGCGCCGTGGAACTTACCCTGCGCAATGGCGCCGGCCATGGTGCGGCCGCGGGCGCCCAGCGCCGCGTGGCCGTGGTCCCGGTCAAGGACGAGGAGCGCCTGCGCTACCAGGAATGGGTCTCCGGCAACCGGCGAACTGTCCGGGAAGCCTCGAACGGGACGTTCGGCTACCTGCACATCCCGGACATGATGGCCAACGGCTGGGCACAACTCCACCGCGACCTCGACACCGAAACGGCCCTGGACGGACTGATCGTCGATGTCCGGCGCAACCGCGGCGGCCACACCTCCCAGCTCGTGGCCGAACTCATCGGGCGCAAGGTCACCGGCTGGAGCATGCCGCGCGGGGAAAAGCCGCGGACGTACCCGCACCACGCTCCCCGCGGACCGGTCATCATTCTCACCGATGAGTTCGCGGGCTCCGATGGCGACATCATCACGCAGGTCTCCAAGCTGCGGGGGATCGGGCCCGTCATTGGCACCCGCACCTGGGGCGGAGTCGTCGGGATCGACAACCGCTTCGCGCTGGCCGACGGCACCGGCGTCACCCAGCCGCGCTACGCCACCTGGTTCGCCGGTGGCGTTGGCTGGGGCGTGGAAAACTTCGGCGTCACCCCGGATATCGAGGTGACCTTCCCGCCGCACGCCTACGCCGCCGGAACCGACCCGCAGCTGGAGTACGGCATCGGGGCGCTGAAGGAAATGATCCAGGAACTGCCCACGGACCGTCCGCCGCTGCGCGAGGGTTACCGCCGGGTCCGGCCCGCACCGCTGCCTGCGCGCCGGCAGGCCGGCCAGGCCTAGGCGCTCCCGGGCGCGGCCCGCACAGACGGTCCGCGCAGGACAGATGGCAAGGCCCCCGCCACCCTGGACATCCAGGGCGGCGGGGGCCTTCGTCTTACTGCGGCCGGCCTAGGAGGCCAGGGTGGCGTCCAGGGTGATCTCGATGCCGGTCAGGGCAGCGGAGACGGGGCAGCCGGTCTTGGCTTCCTCGGCCAGCCGCTGGAAATCGTCGGCGGAAATGCCGGGGACACGCGCGGCCAGGGTGAGGTGGCTGCCGGTGATCCCGGTACCGGGCTGGAAGGTCACGTCGGCCTTGGTGTTGATCTCCTCGGCCGTGTGGCCGGCCTGGGCCAGGGCGTTGCTGAAGGCCATCGAGAAGCACGCGGAGTGCGCTGCCGCAATGAGCTCCTCGGGGCTGGTCTTGCCCTCGGCGGCCTCGGCGCGCGCCTTCCAGGTGACGTCGAAGTTGCCCAGCCCGGAGCTGTCCAGGGTGGTGTTGCCGGCGCCTGTCATCAGGTCGCCATTCCATACAGTGTGTGCGGTGCGTGTTGTAGCCATGTCCACTCCTCGACGTCGTTGTGAATCAGGGGTCCGGCTGGTGCCGGAGCCTGCCGTGATCAATCCTAGGGATTCTGTGCGGCCGCCGCACGGGGGTTCCGCTGTCAGAGGATTGTGACCCGTACAGTGTCGTCATGGAACTTACCGAAGATGCGCAGGTGCCAGGGGCGCCCGTGGCGCGTATCGCCACGATTATGGTCAACGCCGTCGACGCCGGGCGCCTGGCGCAGTTCTGGGCCGACTTGTTGGGCACGGCGGTCTCCTCGCGCTTCGAGCAGTTCGTCTGGCTGGAACCCGCCGGCACCGGAGCCCCGCAGCTGGCCTTCCAGCAGGTCCAGGACCCCACGGAGGGCAGGCGGCGCCTGCACCTGGACATCCATGGGCCCGACCCTGCGGCGTTGCGCGCCCGCGCCGAGTCCCTCGGTGCCGGGTTCGTGGAGGGCAATGACATCGGCGACTTCCACTGGGATGTCATGCAGGATCCCGAGGGCAACGAATTCTGCATCGCCGGCGACTGACAAGCCGGTTTAACGGCGGCAGTTAAACGACGGCGGCGCCGCACCCCGGCGGGGGGAGCGGCGCCGTCATGGCCTGTGCAGTCAGCCGGTTACTGCCACAGGGTCGCGATCGCGACGTTGAGCAGTGCCAGGCCGCCAACGCTGTTCGCGAGGCCCTTGCTGATCGGCTCGCCCTTCTTGTATTTGCGGCGGCCAATGAAGGCCAGGACGCCGACGATCAGGGCGATGACAAGCTTGACCCCGAGCTTGGCGTAGTTGGCGTTCATGTCCAGGGCCGGGATCAGCCCCATCATGATGATGCCCGTGATCAGCTGCAGCATCGCGCCGTCGAACTGGCGCGGGTGGACGGTGGGCTTCTTCATCTGGCCGATCCAGATGCCGACAATCATGGCGGCGCCGATGATGTGCAGGAAGACCATGACGTTATAGACGATGTTCATGGCATCAGTGTAGCCAGAGTCTTCTACGCACCGTAGTAGGACCCGCCGCGGCCCCGGGGCGGAACAGCAAAAACGGCGACGGCGGCACGGGCGCCCGGTGGTTCCCACCGGAGCCCGCACCGCCGTCGCCGTCGGTGTGCGCTTTTAGACCTAGAGTCCGAGGTCGGCCTCGAAGGCGCCTTCCTCAAGGCGTGCCTTCAGCGTCTGCAGGAAGCGTCCTGCGTCGGCGCCGTCGACCAGGCGGTGATCGTACGTCAGGGAGAGGTACATCATCGAACGGATGGCCAGCGAGTCATCGCCGTTCTCGTCGGCGACCACTACGGCCCGCTTGACGATCGCGCCGGTGCCGAGGATGGCAACCTGCGGCTGGTTGATGATCGGGGTGTCGAACAGGGCACCCACCGAACCGATGTTGGTGATGCTGAAGGTGCCGCCGGAAAGCTCGTCCGGGCCGATCTTGCCGTTGCGGGTGCGGTCGGCGACGTCGGCGATCTTGCCGGCCAGGCCGGCCAGGTTCAGGTTGCCGGCGTCCGAGATGACCGGAACCAGCAGGCCCTTGTCGGTGTCCACCGCAATCGCCAGGTGCTCGGCGTTGTGGTAGGTGATCTCCTGCTTGTCCTCGTCGTAGGAGGCGTTTACCTTCGGGTGCTGCTTCAGGGCCTCGGCAACAGCCTTGGCGATGAAGGGCAGGAAGGTCAGCTTGGAGCCGTTCTGGGCCTGGAAGGAGTTCTTGGCCTTGGCGCGCAGCTTGGCAACCTTGGTCATGTCGACCTCGTGGACCTGGGTCAGCTGGGTGGAGATGTCCAGCGACTCGCGCATGCGGCGGGCAATGACCTGGCGGATGCGCGGGGCCTTCTGCACGGTGCCGCGCAGCGAGGACGCTGCGCCTGCGGATGCCGCGGCTGCCGGCGCAGATGCGGCGGGGGCTGCCGCGGGTGCGGAGGCGGCCGGTGCTGCCTTTGCCTCGGCAGCTGCCAGCACGTCCTGCTTGCGGATGCGGCCGCCGACGCCGGTGCCGGTGAGGGCCGCGATGTCGACGCCCTGCTGGTTGGCCAGCTTGCGGACCAGGGGAGTGACGTAGCCGGACTCTGCCGGTGCGGCAGCTGCTGCCGCGGGCGCGGGAGCTGCCTGAGCGGCGGGAGCGGCGGGAGCTGACGGAGCAGCGGCTGCGGGAGCTTCCTGCTTGGGAGCCTCCGGTGCTGCTGCCGGTGCGGGGGCGGCCGGCGCTTCCTGCTTGGGAGCTTCCGGTGCTGCTTCCTGCTTGGGGGCCGCGGCGGGCGCCGGTGCGGCCGGTGCCGCTGCGCCGGAACCGATGACGGCCAGGACGGAGCCGACCTCGGCCGTCTCGTCCTCGTTGACGCGGATTTCCAGAAGGGTTCCGGCAACCGGGGACGGGATTTCGGTGTCGACCTTGTCGGTGGAAACCTCGAGCAGCGGCTCGTCGACCTCTACGGTGTCGCCGATGCTCTTCAGCCAGCGGGTCACAGTGCCTTCGGTGACGCTTTCACCCAGGGCAGGCAGCGTGACGTCGTGTCCTTCCCCCGCTGGAGCAGAATCCGGAGCAGAATCCGGAGCGGCGGCAGGGGCCTCGGCGGCCGGAGCCTCCGCGGGAGCCTCTTCTGCGGCCGGCGCAGCTGCGGCGGGAGCCGGTGCCTCTTCGGCGGCTGCGGCCGGAGCCTCTGCGGGGGCGGCGTCGCCGGAGCCGATACGGACCAGCGGGGCGCCAACTTCAGCGGTCTCGTCCTCGGCGACGAGGATTTCCTCGATCACGCCGGCGATCGGAGAGGGGATCTCGGTGTCTACTTTGTCGGTGGAGACTTCGAGCAGCGGCTCGTCCACCTCTACCCGGTCACCGACCTGCTTGAGCCAGCGGGTGACGGTTCCTTCGGTGACGCTCTCACCGAGGGCGGGCAAGTTAACGGATTCAGACATGTCGTCCCCGTTCTCCTTATTGATCTTTAGTGCGGATGATTGCTGCCTTGGTCGAGCTTAGTGCACCCGGCTTTTCGGGCCGGGTGCACCAAGCTCTGAGTTCATGCGGTGGTGCGGGCGGAGCTGCTAGCCGTGGAGGGGCTTGCCCGCCAGCGCCAGATGCGCCTCGCCCAGGGATTCGTTCTGGGTGGGGTGGGCGTGGACCAGCTGGGCCACGTCCTCCGGGTAGGCTTCCCAGTTCACGATCAGCTGTGCTTCACCGATCTGCTCGCCCATGCGGGCGCCGATCATGTGGACGCCAACGACGGGGCCGTCCTTCTGGCGGACCAGCTTGACCAGGCCGGACGTGCCCAGGATGGAGCTCTTGCCGTTGCCGGCCAGGTTGTATTCCTGGGTCTGGATCTGGTCCTCGCCGAACTTCTCCTTGGCGGCCTTCTCGCTGTAGCCGACGGTGGCGATCTCGGGTTCGGAGTAGGTGACCTTGGGGATGTTGACGTCCTCGACGATGACCGGCTTCAGGCCGGCGATCTCTTCGGCGACGAAGATGCCCTGCTGGTAGCCGCGGTGCGCCAGCTGCACGCCGGGGACGATGTCGCCGACGGCGAAGATGTTGCCGACGCCGGTGTGCAGGCGCTCGTTGGTGATGACGAAGCCGCGGTCGATCGTGATCCCGGCCTCTTCGTAGCCGAGGTTCGCCGTGACGGGGCCGCGGCCCACAGCAACAAGCAGGAGGTCGGCCTCGAAGGTCTTGCCGTCCACGAGGGTGACCTTGACGCCGTCGTCGTTCTGCTCGACGCCCTGGAAGAAGACACCGGTGGAGAACTTGATGCCGCGCTTCTTGAAGGCTCGCTCGAAGGCCTTGACGATCGTGGCGTCCTCGTTCGGAACCAGCGACGGGAGGCCTTCGACGATCGTGACGTCGACGCCGAAGGACTTCCAGACCGAGGCGAACTCGACGCCGATTACGCCGCCGCCCAGGATGATCGCGCTCTTGGGGATGTAATCCATGGTGAGGGCTTCGTCGGAGGTGATGACTTTGCCGCCGATTTCCAGGCCCGGCAGGGTGCGGGAGTAAGAGCCGGTCGCGAGGACAATGTTCTTGCCCTTGTACGCGGTGCCGTTCACGACGACGGTGTCGGTGCCCTGAAGCTTGCCTTCACCCTCAATGACGGTGATGCCCTTCTTGCCCTTGATCAGACCCTGCAGGCCCTTGAACTTGCCGGCAATGATGCCGTCCTTGTAAGCGTTGACAGCCGTGATGTCGATGCTGTCAAGGGTCACGTTGACGCCGTACTTGGCCGAGTCGCGGGCGTGGTCCGCCAGCTCTGCCGAGTGCAGCAGGGCCTTGGTGGGGATACAGCCGTTGTGGAGGCACGTGCCGCCGAGCTTGCCCTTTTCGATGAGGCCGACGGTGAGGCCAAGCTGGACAGCACGCAGTGCGGTGGCGTAGCCGCCGCTGCCGCCGCCGAGTACCAGGATGTCGAATTCTTGCGCAGTTGCCTGATCGGCCACTAAAACGCTCCCTCGCGTGAACGATGACACGAGAGTACGCATCATCTGGTCTTGGAACCTGTCTGCTGTGATTGTGCCAGCCGGCCGGTTCCCTTTCATTTGTGACTACTACATTGGGGTCTGCTTCTGGGAAACAAGGTTTACCTTAGCGAACCACTAATACATGCTCCATCTTGCCATGGCGTTTGTGGAGCGCTTGTGTCCAGTGTCACGCGCCTTTGTGGCCGGGAAGGCATCGCCGCCCCGGCCACAAAGCCGCGATGCGCGCTAGACGGTCTTGGTGAGGATGTCCTCGACGTAGGCCACCAAGGTGCGGACGGTGCAGCCCGTGCCCTGTTTGTGGTTGTAGCCGTAGGGGCTGCCGTTGTTAAACGACGGGCCGGCGATGTCGATGTGCGCCCATGGGATCTGTTCCCCGTCCTTGCCCTTGCCGACGAACTCGCGCAGGAAGACGGCCGCCGTCATCATGCCGCCGTGGCGTTCGCCAATGTTGGCGATGTCGGCGACCTGGGAGTCGAGGCTGGCCCGGAGTTCTTCCGGCAGCGGCATGGGCCAGACGAGCTCGCCGGCCCGGTCCGCGGCGGTCTTGATGGCGCCGGTAAGGGAGTCGGAACCCATCACGCCGGCCGTGCGGTCGCCCAGAGCAATGAGCTGGGCGCCGGTGAGGGTTGCGACGTCGATGATGGCATCCGGGAATTCCTGGCTGGCGGCGACGATGCCATCGGCCATGACCAGGCGACCCTCGGCGTCGGTGTTGAGGACCTCGACGGTCTTGCCGCCGAACATCGTCAGAACGTCCGCCGGGCGCTGTGCAGCGCCGGAGGGCATGTTCTCGGCGATGCAGAGCCACGCGGTCGCCTTGACGGGCAGCCCGAGGCCCGCGAGGGCCAGGACGGTGTTGAGGACGACGGCGGCACCCGCCATGTCGGACTTCATGTCGCCCATGCCCAGGGCCGGCTTGATGGAGATGCCGCCCGTGTCAAAGGTGATGCCCTTGCCCACGAGGGCGATCTTGGCTGTGGCCTTCGCCGGGGCGTATTCGACCTTTACGAGGCGCGGCTGCCGGGTGGAGCCCTTGCCGACGCCAAGAATGCCGCCGAATCCCTCCTTCTCAAGACGCTTCTCGTCCCAGACGGTCACCTTCACCGGCAGGCCCTTGGACAGTTCCTTGGCGGCGTCGGCAAAGGACTCGGGGTAGAGGTGGCTCGGCGGCTGGTTGACCAGCGTGCGGGTCGCGTTCACGGCCGTGCCGATCAGGGATGCCCGGTTCAGGACCGGCACCAGCGCCTTGTCCGTGGCGAAGTCGGTGCGGATGATGACGTTCTTCACCGGGTCCTTGAGCCCGTCCTTGGAGGACCGGAACTCCGTGTAGGAGTAGGCGCCCATCGCGGCGCCCTCGGCGACCGCCGCGACCTCGGCCAGGGTGGTGGTGGGCAGGGCCAGGGTGACGGTGGCGACGCCGGCCAGCTGGCGGACGGCCGAGCCGGCGGCGCGGCGCAGTGCCTCCTCGGAGAGCGGCTGCGTGGCGGAAAGCTTGCCGACGCCGGCGAGCAGCAGGATGGTCGCTCCCGCCTCGGGCAGGCCGGGCAGCCGGTGAGCCTGGTCCGCCGCGCCGGTGATGCCAAGAACGCTCAGTGATTCCGCCAGGGCCTCCGCGGCCTTGGCCGTCAGCGGATTGTCGAGCAGAACGGGGCCGTCAGGACCCTGTCCGACGCCGATGACGAGGGCATCGCTGGGGGACTTCTTCAAATCCCCTGCGACTGCACTAAGTTTGACTTCACTATTCTTGACCACGAGGACAGTCCTCAATTCTCTGTGATGGTTCTCGGTGATATTCGGCAGGAACTGCATGTTTGGCGTCCTGCCACGGATCCCGGGGCGCCGTCGGTCTGGGACGCAACCCGGTGTCTGCAAAACAAGCCCTAGGGCCATCACCGATCGTAGTCTCTAGACCGTGCGGAAATTCAATCGAATGAGAGCTGGAGCACACCCCGGGCAGGAATTAGCCCGGGCGCCGGGGCGTTGTATTGGTAGAGACGCTGCGAGCGGTGAGTGCTCCATGGGACTGGCCGGCAGGATCCGCCTGACTGGCCGTTCTGCCAGGCGCCGCCCGAATGGCGGATTGCGCCCCGCTTCTCCCACCGCCGCCCTCGTGAAAGGAACACGCCGTGATTGAACGGATTTCCGGCTCTTTGCTGGATCCCCAGTCGCTCTATATCCGTGATGACGCGCTGTTCTCCAGCACCGAACTGCGCGGACTCAACCTCGTCATGGGGTTCACCGGCTTCGCCGACGCGGGCCACGTGGTCCGGCAGATCACCGCTGAACTGCTGGACACGCTCGATACCGAGATGATCGCCGAGTTCGACGCCGACCAGCTGATCGACTACAGGTCCCGGCGCCCGCAGGTCAGCTTCGTCGAGGACCACCTGCAGGACTACCAGGCACCGAGCCTGGCCCTCTACCGGCTGGTCGACGGACTGGGCAGCCCGTTCCTGCTCCTCGCGGGGTTCGAACCGGACCTGCAATGGGAGCGCTTCGCTCGCGCCGTCGTCGGCCTCGTCGAAGAGCTCGACGTCAACCTCGTCACCTGGATCCATTCGATCCCGATGCCCGTGCCCCACACCCGGCCGGTCGGTGTGACCGTGCACGGCAACCGGCCGGAGCTGATCGAGGGAATCTCGGTCTGGAAGCCCACGGTGGAGGTGCCAGCCGCGGTGGGCCACATCCTGGAGCTGCGGCTGACGGAGGCCGGCCGGAACATCGCCGGCTATGTGATCCATGTGCCGCACTACCTGGCCGAAGCCGAGTACCCCACGGCCGCCGTGGCCGGGCTCGAGTACCTGGGCGCGGCAACGTCGCTCATGCTGCCGACCGATCGTTTGCGCGAGGCGGGACGCGAGGTGGGCCGGCAGATAGCCGAGCAGATCGAGGCATCCGAGGAGGTCCAGCAGGTGGTCTCACGGCTGGAGACCCGGTACGACGAAAAGGCCGAGGGGACGGTCCGGAGGTCGCTGCTGGCTGATGAGAACGACCAGCTCCCCAATGCCGACGCCCTTGGTGCCGCCGTCGAGGCGTACCTGGCCCGTAAAGAACCCGGCGAATAAATACTATTTATCATGAACCGGGCATAATGGGGGAGTGACCTCTCCCCGCGCCTGGCTGATCTGGATCGTCGGGATCTTCGCCTATCTCGTGGCGGTCAGCCAACGGACCTCTTTCGGTGTGGTCGGCCTGGAGGCAACGGAACGCTTCCACGCCAGCGCCGCGGAGATCTCCTTCTTCACCGTGCTGCAGCTGCTGGTTTATGCGGCGCTGCAGATTCCCGTGGGGATTCTGGTGGACCGGTTCGGCTCCCGCGCGATGCTGGCGGGCGGTGGTGTCCTGATGGGACTCGGCCAGCTTCAGCTGGCGTTTGCCGACAACATACCAGGCGGAGTCCTGGGACGCGTCCTGGTGGGCGCCGGTGACGCCATGACGTTTATTTCCGTCATCCGGCTCATCCCGCTCTGGTTCGCCCCGGGGCGCGTCCCGCTCCTGACGCAGCTGACCGGCATGTCCGGCCAGCTCGGCCAGCTCTTCAGCGTGGTGCCGTTCGCCATGATCCTGCACTCCGCGGGGTGGACGCCGGCCTTCCTGACGCTCGCCGCGATGTCCGGCCTCGCCGTCGTGCTGGTGCTTATCCTGCTCCAGGACCTTCCACCTGGGCACTCCGCACCGGCACAGTCACAGGGGCTGCGCGCCACCGGCATTTCGCTGGGTCACGCCTGGCGGCAACCCGGGACCCGGCTCGGGCTGTGGAGCCACTTCACCGTCCAGTTCAGTGGCACGGTTTTTGCCATGACGTGGGGCTACCCTTTCCTGATTTCGGCCGAGGGGCTGGACCGCGGCACGGTCTCGGCCCTCATGGCGCTGTACGTCGCCGGCGCCATCGCCGCCGGACCGCTGATGGGCAGATTCGTTGCCCGGCATCCGCTGCGGCGCTCCACCATGGTGCTGCTCATTTCCGGATGCACCGCTGCCGCCTGGGCGGCGGTTCTGCTGGTGCCGGGACGAGCGCCGCTCTGGCTCTTGGCCGTGCTCGTGGTGACCCTCGCCGTCGGCGGCCCCGGTTCCATGATCGGCTTCGATTTCGCCCGGACCTTCAACCCGGCCCACCGGCTCGGCACCGCCACCGGGATCGTCAACGTGGGCGGCTTCATCGCCGCGCTCGTGTCCATTTACCTAATCGGGCTGGTGCTCGACGTCCTGCATGCCACCGGGTTCTCGCAGGGGGAGCTCTACGGCCTGGATCCGTTCCGCGTGGCCCTGAGCGTGCAGTTCCTGCTGCTGGCCGGGGGAGCAGGAGCCATCGTGGTGACCCGGCGGAAGGTCCGGCGCCAAATGGCGGCCCAGGGAGTCATGGTTCCGCCGCTGCTCAAGTCCCTGGCCGAGCAGCGCAGGCTGGTCGCGGAGCGCCGCCGCACGCCCTGAATATGTGGTGGGCCGGGCTGATCGGTCATCCGTATGGCTGAAGTTGTTCATTATCGGGGTTGAACTAACTTAGAACGAGCGTTGGAGATGTGGACGCCAGCTTAGGGTGAAGGCATGTTCAAACCGATCCAGTCTCTGAGGCTCCTCGCGGCACCGGCCACGTCCGTGCTGCTTCTGGGGACTCTCTTTATCCTGGAGGAGCGACATTTCGACCAGAACAGCGCCCTTCTGTTGGCGCTCCTGACCGGCGTCGCTGTGGCCGAGGTCCTGCCGGCCGCTGCCGTGGGGCTGGTTTTCGCCGCCTTGGCCCTGCAGAGCCTGAAGGTTTTCCCGTTGGTCTTTCTCTCGGGCGTGCTGAGCTACGCTGTCGTTCCGGTGGTCATCTTTGTCGCCGTCATCGGCTGGAAAGCCCGGAACCGGTGGGTCCTCCCCGTTGCTGCTGTCGTATTTGCCGGCATCATCACCGTCAACTGGTTCACCGACCAGACCTGGATCAACATCATCTTCGCCAGCCCGATCTACGGCAGGGGATTACTGCGAACCCTCACCTACGCCTTTCTGATCTTTGGAGCCTTCGCCGCCCTGAACCTCGCCGCCTGGGCCGTCGGTGTGGCAGTAAACAACGCCTCGAGGAGCCGAAGGGCGCAGCTCGCGGCGGAAACACGGCTGCGGGAGACCGCGAGCGAACTCGCCATCGAACAAGAACGCAACAGAATCGCCGGGGAGCTCCACGACGTCCTGGCACATTCACTGACAGTCATCGTGGCCCAGGCCGACGAAATACGCTTCATCCACCGCACAGAACCGGAAACCGTGGAAGAAGCATCCAAGGTCATCGCCGAATCGGCGAGGACCGCCCTTGTCGAAACGCGCCGGCTCATCGAAGGCTTCTCCACGGAGCTCAGCAACCAACCGACTCACAAAATTGAAGACCTGGTGATTCTTGCCGACCGTCTGAGCTCCAGCGGCATGGCGGTCACGATCGAAACGACGGGCCAGCCATGGGACATGACCGCCGCCCAGCAGCTAACGGTCTACCGCCTGGCGCAGGAAAGCCTCACAAACGCCTTCAAGCACGGAGACCGGAGCCAGGGTACGCACCTGCACCTGGTGTGGACGGCAGGATCCCTTGAGCTCCGCATCAACTCCTCGCTGATCACCAGCCCGGCCGCGACGACAAAGGCCACCCCATCGGGCCGCGGAATAGCAGGAATGAAAGCCCGCGCCGCAGCCGCCGGCGGATGGGTGGAAACAGTCCGCGGCGAAGAGACCTTCGAAGTACTGGCCTTCCTCCCGTCGGCCGGACCTAGGCAGCAGGCAGCGGCCGCCTCCAACGGGCCCCGCCTGCGCTCATTGGAGGGAGCACAGCCATGACGACCACACCGATCCGGATTGCCCTGGCCGATGACCAGCCGCTGTTCAGCGCCGGGCTCAAAATGATTCTGCGCAGCCAGGCGGACATGGACCTTGTCGGCGAAGCCGTCAACGGAGAGGCCGCCGTCGAACTCGTGCAGGAGACCTCCCCTGATGTGCTCCTCATGGACATCCGCATGCCTGTCATGGACGGCATCACGGCCACAAGGACGATCCTGGAAAAGTCCACTGGAACTGCCACCAAAATCATCGTGCTGACCACGATCCAGCATGACGAAGCCGTCGTCCGAGCCATCCAGGCCGGCGCCGCCGGTTTCCTGACCAAAGACACCACACCGGACTTCCTGCTGGCCGCCATCCGAACGGTTCACTCGGGGCACTCAGTCATCGCTCCGGCCATCACCAACGAACTGCTACGCGACTACACCACGCCCTCTTCCGGGAACGACGCCGCGCTGGCAGACCTGTCCGGAAGGGAGCGCGACGTGTTTCTCCTTACCGCCAAAGGGCTGGGAAACGCCGAAATCGCGGCCTCACTGGTACTCAGCGAAGCCACTGTGAAATCCCACGTCGGCAGCATCCTGGCGAAACTGAAGCTGAAGAACCGCATCCAGCTCGTCGCCTTCGCTTACGAAAACAACGTCCTCAACTAGCCCTCACAACAGCACCGCCCCACCCTCCGACGCCGTCCCAATACGGGAAGGACAGCCACCGCTTTGCCCAAAACAACCGAAGGAGCCACCATGAAAAAGAAGATCTTCGGCGCTGCCGTGCTGATCGTAGGCACCGGCGCCGCCCTGGCCGCGGCCGCCATCCCGGCCGCGTCGGTCACCGCGTCCCCGGAGCCCGTCCCAGGGATCATCCGCCAGGCAGAGGCCTACGCCTCAACAGATCCGATAGCCGAAAAGGGCATGCAGGAGGCTGTCCGCCGCTGCATGGCCAAGGCCGGCTTCGACTACACACCGCCCGCCTCCGAGACGACTATGGACCTCAACGGAGCCATCGGATTCAAACGGCTCACGGTCGACGCCGCCAAAGCCAGCGGCTACGCCAGCACCCGACCGCAGGGACCTCACGAGCCGGCTCCCGGGTCCGCAGACGGCAAACTCTTCGCCAATCCAGCCTTCACCAAGGCACTCACCGGGCCCGGGGACACCGCGTCAATGACCACGGTGGACGGTATGGGAACGTCCTCCGGCGGATGCCGCGGCGAAGCCATGACACAGATCTACGGCAGCGCGGAAAACTACATGCTCGCCACCGGCATCGCCTCCAACTGGTTTTTCCCGGCCGCCCTGTCCGCCTCCGGCGACTCGGGCATTACCAAAGCAGTCGCTGACTGGGCGGCCTGCATGAAGGAAACCCCTTACGCCTCGTTTTCTAACCCGGGGCAGGCCGCCGATGCCGGTAAAACTGCGGGCGGCCAGGAAGAGTTCAGAATCGCCGTGACCGACGCCGTCTGCCGGGACAAGACCGGGTTCCACGCTGCCCTGGACAAAGTCCTGGACAAATACCTGACAACCCGCATGCAGGAACTCGCCCCGCAGATCGCGAAGGTCAAAGAGATTCGCCGCGCCGCGGACGCGAACGCGGCAACGGTGGAGGCCACTGCATCGAAATAGTGCGATTTAGTGCGGTTTGGCGAAAGGCCGGCGTCCTGTCAGCATTCGGGGGGCGGGGGGAGGACACCGCCCGTTGGCGCTGGTTCCGCCATAGTGGTTCCGACTTCGTCGCGGTTATCCACATAGCGCAACCCGGTACTGTCGCCGGGGACGCAGCCGCCGCGAAGCTGGACTTATGACAGCTCCCGATCACCTGAGAATTACCGGCCCCGAAGACATTCTGGGCTTCATCCCGCACTCCCTCGGTTACTGGCCGGAAGACAGCCTCGTGGCCATGACCTTGCAGGGGAAACGCCTCGGAGCCACCTTGCGGGTCGACCTCCCCGTGCCCGGAGGCGGCTCAGGCCGGAGGGACATGCTGGCCGGTTTTGCCCGGAATGTCGTGGCCTATCTGCAGGCGGACGACGCGGCTGACGGTTCGCTGCTGGCCTTCTTCACTGACGCTGAGGCCGGCGCCGATACGCAGACGGACAGCGCCGGCGACGGCCATGCGTGGGCGGACCTGCTCAAAGAACTCGAGCTTGCCCTTGAGGCAGCCGGATTGCCCGTGAGGGACGCCTGGATTATCGGTACTGAGTTCTGGCGCAACGCAGACTGCAGCGATCCGGAATGCTGTGGGATGCCCGGCCGTCCGGTCGAACAGATCAGGAACAGCAGGCTCAACGCCGAGATGGTCTACCGCGGCAGCAGCGTCGGCGCGGTCCCCGGCGCCCAGGGGACCACCCCGGCGCCGCTGCCGGTGGACCCCGCGGTGAGCCTTGCCGAGTGCGGCTGGGCGGAGCAATTCTCTCCTCGACGGCGGGACCGGGCCCAATTCGACCAGGTCCTCGACGTCTGGATGATGGCCATGCAGGCCGCCATTGGCCAGGAGCACCTTCCTGTCCCCACCGCGGGTGACGTGGCTAGGGGTGCCGTCCCCGACCCCGGAACCACCGACGCCGGGACCGACGCCGGAACCACCGACGCCGGAACCACCGACGCCGGGACCGACGCCGGAACCACCGACGCCGGGACCGACGCCGGAACCACCGGCTCCGGGACCGACGCCGGAACCACCGGCTCCGGGACGCCCGATCCCTGGACCATTGGCCGGCCGCTTCAGCTCTCACCGGAACTCGCCGGCTACCTGCGGGCCAGCCTGTGCATTCCGTCATGGCGGGATGCGGTCCTGGTGATGGCGGCCGCCGGACGGTCTGCGGCCGAACGCGGCGCCGAGGACTTCGGTATCTTCGACCCGGACCCCGGGTCCGCCGCTTTCCCCGATAACACGCCCGCCTCACGGCTCCGACCCACGCCCAGCCCCCTGCCGGGTCCAATGTCCGGCCGCACTTCCCGGTCCAAGTCCGCTCCGCGGATACCCCTGCCGGTGGCACCCGGCAGCGGCGGGTCCGCCGGCGGCGCCGTGCCTGCAGCCGGGGCTGTTCCCGGTTACGGGGAAGTCCTGCTCGGACTGGCGCCGTCGGTTCCGGACTGGACCCTGATGGTCGGGCTCGAGCGGGTCCTGGAACGGCTTGGCCGTCTTGGTGACGGGGAGGCAACGGCGGCCGCCGTGACGGCGCGGGGCTGGATCGAATGGTGCCGTGGCCGCGGCTCCTACGCCGACGCGCTCTACCGGCAGGCCTTGCAGGGCCAGCCGGGGTACAGGCTCGCGGAACTGCTGGCAGAGCTTGGCCGGCGCGGCACCCTTTGCGGCTGGGCTGCCAGGCGGGAGGCGGCCTGGCAGAAGTTTGCCCCGGACGCGGCATGAGGTCCTGACGCGGCGGGCGAAGCCGCCGCGATATCGTCGACCCGGCGTCGCGAAAGGCGCCCGGCCTGAAAACCGTGAGACAATGGTTGCCGAGACCCGGTTGGGTCCGTGTATCAAGTGCCCTAAATGTTCCTTGGAAACAGGGAACATTAAGGCCGCGCCAGCAGTTCTACTAAGTGGCTCTGCTGGTCGTGGTTGCACCTGATGTTGAACACGGACTTGACAGGGTCATAGTGGTGTTGCCCGTATGGTGATTCCGCAGACCGCAGCTAGAAAGGTTTTCAGTGACCCCGTCTTCCGCGAAGAAGGAACCCGCCGACCAGGCCGAATTGTCCCCTGAGGAGAAGAAGGCGGCGACCAACGCCAAGCGCGCCGCCACGCGCGCAGCCAACAAGGCTGTCAAGGACGCCGCTTCCGCAGAGGGTGGCGACACCGTAACCGGAGTCGCCAAGCCTGAGCCCAAGAAGCGCGGGCCCAAGCCCGGCGCGAAAGCCGCGGCAGAAGCCGCCGGCAACTCTGCCAGTACGTCTGACGATGACGTCGACGCCGAAGAGGATCTCGACGACATCACGCCCGACGCCGCCGAGCTCGGCGACGAAGTAGAAGGCGAGGAAGTCGCCGGCAAGGCCGCGGCCACCACCGGCTCCGGCTTCGTCTACTCCGACGCCGACGACGACGACGCTCCGGTGCAGCAGGTTATGTCTGCCGGCKCCACCGCCGACCCCGTCAAGGACTACCTGAAGCAGATCGGCAAGGTCGCCCTGCTGAATGCCGAACAGGAAGTAGACCTGGCCCTGCGGATCGAGGCCGGTCTCTTCGCTGAAGAAAAGATCGCAGCCGACGACGGCACCATGGACCCGAAACTCAAGCGCGAGCTCGAATTCGTCATCCACGACGGCAAGCGCGCCAAGAACCACCTGCTGGAGGCCAACCTCCGCCTCGTCGTCTCGCTGGCCAAGCGCTACACCGGGCGCGGCATGCTGTTCCTGGACCTGATCCAGGAAGGCAACCTGGGCCTGATCCGTGCGGTGGAGAAATTCGACTACACCAAGGGCTTCAAGTTCTCCACCTACGCCACCTGGTGGATCCGCCAGGCGATCACCCGCGCCATGGCTGACCAGGCCCGCACCATCCGCATCCCGGTGCACATGGTGGAAGTCATCAACAAGCTGGCCCGAGTCCAGCGCCAGATGCTGCAGGACCTCGGCCGCGAACCCACCCCGGAGGAGCTGGCCCTCGAACTCGACATGACCCCGGAAAAGGTCGTGGAGGTCCAGAAGTACGGCCGCGAGCCCATCTCGCTGCACACCCCGCTTGGCGAGGACGGCGACTCCGAATTCGGCGACCTCATCGAGGACTCCGAAGCCGTGGTTCCCGCGGATGCCGTGAGCTTCACCCTGCTGCAGGAACAGCTGCACTCGGTGCTGGATACGCTCTCCGAGCGCGAAGCCGGCGTGGTAGCGATGCGCTTCGGCCTTACCGACGGCCAGCCGAAGACTTTAGACGAAATCGGCAAGGTCTACGGTGTGACACGTGAGCGCATCCGCCAGATCGAATCCAAGACCATGTCCAAGCTGCGGCACCCGTCGCGCTCACAGGTCCTGCGCGACTACCTGGACTAAGCGCCACTGGTCGCAGACCGGGTAAAGGTTCTCAGCAATGCGGGGTCTCTTCCCGCCCATCCTCACCGGAGGAACGGGCAGGAAGGGACCCCGCATTGCTTTTTGCCGCCGCAGCCGGGTGCACGGCACTTAACCGACCCGGCACCTGACGAAACAGCACTTAACGAATCAGGGCCCCTCCGGTATGGAGGGGCCCTGATGCAGTGGTCTCAGGTCGCCCGGAACCCTGTAGGGTGCCGGGCTGAAACCGGTGCGGTCTAGTCGACCGGAACCGGGGCCTTCTGGTGAAGGCGGTCAGTCTCATCATGCCAGTCTGAACTGAGCGGCTTGAGGGTCGGTTCTACGGCGCGTGCGTGGTGGCCGCAGAAAAGAAGCTCACCGCCGGAGGCACCGAGAACAACTCGGACATATGCCTGTGCTCCGCAACGATCGCACCGGTCTGCGGCGGTCAGTGTGCGGTCCGCAACTGCTGTTGTCATGTTCGGCCTCCTTAGTAGATCGGTATACCTATATAACCAGCATTCGTGGCCAAACCATGGCACGGATGGCCTACTTTCGCTGTCCGCGTATCACGTCTCAGTAACGGCGGGTGGCCGGAGAGCCCCCGCGGGGAGTGGCAGACCGTCGATCACCCGGAGTCCGACTAACCTAGGAAGTGCGTCAAATTCTGTGACTGCCGCCTGCGCACGCTGCGGTGGCTGTCCCGATCCTTTAAGGAGTTCACGACCCGTGGCACCCAGTTCTGATTACACCGCCCGGCACCTCTCCGTGCTGGAGGGCCTCGAGGCAGTCCGTAAGCGCCCGGGCATGTACATCGGCTCCACGGACTCCCGCGGCCTCATGCACTGCCTCTGGGAAATCATCGACAACTCCGTCGACGAGGCCCTCGCCGGCTTCGGCCACGACATCAAGATCATCCTCCACGCGGACAACTCAGTCGAGATCCACGACGACGGCCGCGGCATCCCCGTGGACGTCGAACCGAAAACCGGGCTGACCGGCGTCGAAGTCGTCTTCACGAAACTGCACGCCGGCGGAAAGTTCGGCGGCGGCTCCTACACCGCTTCCGGCGGCTTGCATGGCGTGGGCGCCTCGGTGGTCAACGCGCTCTCGGCCCGCCTCGACGTCGAAGTGGACCGAGGCGGCAAGACGTACAAGATGTCCTTCCGCCGGGGGGAACCGGGCCGGTTCAAGGATCCGGGCACCAAGCCGGACCCCGCGACCCTGTTCGAACCCTTCATCGACGGCTCTGTGCTCGATGTCGTGGGCAAGGCCAAGCGCGGCGTGACCGGAACCCGGATCCGCTACTGGGCGGACCGGCAGATATTCACGCCCGACGCCAAATTCTCCTACGATGACCTCGCCGCGCGTGCCCGCCAGACCTCGTTCCTGGTCCCCGGACTGAAGCTCACGGTCCGGGATGAACGCAGGATTGCCGGCACGCCCGGAGAATCGGGCCCGCATGAAGAGGTCTTCCACCACGACGGCGGCATCTCCGAATTTGTCGACTTCCTCGCCGCCGACCCCGCCGTCACGGATATCTGGCGCCTCCACGGTGCCGGGAAATTCAAGGAAACCGTCCCCGTCCTCGACGAAAAGGGCCACAGCCAGCTCGCGGAGGTCGAACGCGACTGTGAGGTCGACGTCGCGCTGCGCTGGGGGATTGGCTACGACAGCACGGTCCGGACCTTCGTCAACATCATTTCCACGCCCAAGGGCGGCACCCACCAGTCCGGCTTCGAGCAGGCCCTGCTCAAGACCTTCCGCAAGGCCGTGGAGACCAATGCCCGCAAGCTCAAGGCCGGCAACGACAAGATTGAAAAGGACGACATCTTCGCCGGCCTGACCGCGGTCCTGACCGTCCGGCTGGCCGAACCGCAGTTCGAGGGCCAGACCAAGGAAATCCTGGGCACCTCCGCCGTCCGGGCCATTGTGGCCAAGGTGGTGGAACAGGAGATCACCGCGAAGCTGACCTCCGCCAACCGCAACGACAAGGCCCAGTCCGCGCTGCTGCTGGAAAAGATCGTCAGCGAGATGAAGTCCCGCATCTCGGCGCGCGTCCACAAGGAAACCCAGCGCCGCAAGAATGCGCTGGAAACCTCCTCCATGCCCACCAAGCTGGCCGACTGCCGTACCGACGACGTCGGACGCTCCGAACTGTTCATCGTCGAAGGTGACTCCGCGCTCGGCACCGCCAAGCTGGCGCGGTCCTCCGACTTCCAGGCGCTCCTGCCGATCCGCGGCAAAATCCTCAACGTCCAGAAAGCCTCGGTGGGGGACATGCTCTCCAACGCCGAGTGCGCTGCCCTGATCCAGGTGGTGGGGGCCGGTTCCGGCCGCACGTTCGACATCAGCGCCGCCCGGTACGGCAAAGTGATCCTGATGACCGACGCCGACGTCGACGGCGCCCACATCCGGACCCTGCTCCTGACGCTCTTCTTCCGCTACATGCGTCCGATGATCGACGAGGGGCGCGTCTTCGCCGCCGTCCCGCCGCTGCACCGTGTGGAGGTCGTCAACGCCGGCCAGAAGGCCAACGAGATGATCTACACCTACTCCGAGGCTGAGCTCCATGTCCTGCTGGCGCGGCTCGCCAAAGAGGGCAAGCGCTACAAGGAGCCGATCCAGCGGTACAAGGGGCTGGGCGAAATGGATGCCGAACAGCTGGCCGAAACCACCATGGACCCGCGACACCGGACGCTCCGCAAGGTCGGGATCGAGAACGCCAAGCAGGCCGAAGAGACTTTCGACCTCCTCATGGGCTCGGACGTGGCGCCGCGCAAGGACTTCATCATTGCAGGCGCCGCCAATCTGGACCGGGAGCGCATCGACGCCTGACGTTCCGCCGGCGGGGACGGGCCCGGCGACCGAAATCTGTGCCGTCGCGGCTGCTTCGCCGGCGTCTGGTTCTCTCAACCTTTGCCCAAGGTGCTTCCGATAGCTTCATCTCACCCTTGCGGGCAAGGACGCCCGGATTGGATTCCGCAGCCGAATCCAGGAGAACCCTATGAAGCAACGCCGGAATATCCGCCGTGCGGCCATCGCCGCCTCGATCGGACTGGCGGCCAGCCTTGCGCCGCCCGCACTCGCTGACAACGGAACAAACACGGCACCCCTGCGCGCTGCCGTGTCGGCAACAAACATCATGAAACACCTCGCGGCCCTCCAGGCCGTCGCGGACGCCAACGGTGGCACGCGGGCTGCCAGCACTCCGGGATACGAAGCCTCCGCCCGGTACATCGAGCGCAAGTTGTGGGCCGCCGGCTACACCCCGGTCCGCCAAACCTTCCCCTACGAGCGCTACGACACCGTCTCGGCGTCGATGGAGCGCCTCTCGCCATCCCCGCGGACCTACGCCTATGACGCCCCGGACGGCTTCCTCGATATGAACTATTCCGGTTCCGGCAACGTCACGGCCCCGCTGAGCGCCGTCGACATCAATCTGGCCGGCGACCGGGCCTCCACCAGCGGCTGCGAGGCAGCCGACTTCGGCGGGTTCACGGCGGGCAACATCGCCCTGATCCAGCGCGGCACCTGCACCTTCCGGATCAAGGCGGACAACGCCGCCGCGGCCGGGGCGGCCGGCGTCATCATCTTCAACCAGGGCAATGCGGACCCGGCGGACGAGCGCTTTGCCCTCTTCGGCGGCACGCTGGACGCGCCTCAGGCAGGTATCCCGGTGGTCAGCACCAGCTTCGCCACCGGCGCCGAACTCGCCGGGCTGAACGGCGTCAGCATGCACCTCGCCGTGAACTCCACCGTCACCAAGCTGACCTCGTTCAACATCCTGGCCGACACCGGCGGACGCGCGGACCGCACCGTCCTGGTGGGGGCGCACCTGGATTCCGTGCCGGAAGGGCCGGGCATCAACGACAACGGCACCGGGACAGCCTCCATCCTCGAGACGGCGATCCAGCTGAAGGCGTCGGGCCAGACCCCCGTGAACAGGGTCCGCTTCGCCTTCTGGGGAGGGGAGGAGCCCGGACTTGTCGGCTCCGACTTCTACACATCCCAGCTGACGGCGAGCCAGATCAAGGCGCACGCGGTCAACCTCAACTTCGACATGGTCGGCTCGCCGAACTTTGTGCGGTTCGTCTACGACGGCGACGGCTCCTCCTTCGGCACGAAGGGCCCCAATGGCTCCGGGCTCGTCGAGAAGGTCTTCCTGGACTACTTCAAGTCCCAGAACCTGCCTACTGCGCCGACGCAGTTCGACGGGCGCTCGGACTACTCCGGGTTCATCAACAACGGGATTCCGGCGGGTGGCCTGTTCACCGGCGCGGAAGACCTTAAGACGGTGGCGGAAGCGGCAGTGTTCGGCGGGACACCAAACGTGGCTCATGACGCCTGCTACCACCAGGCCTGCGACACTCTCGCCAACGTCAACACCACTGTGCTGGAGCAAATGGCCGACGCGATCGCCCACTCGACACTGACCTTCGCCATGACCACCTCGGCGATCAATGGAACGTCCAAGGGCAACGGGTCCGGCAACGTCGACCTGCAATTCAAGGCCAGCAAGCTGCTGAAATAGCGGCGCAGATGGCTATCCTGGCGCGAAACCGGCCGCTCCGCCGTTCCTGTGGCGGGGCGGTCCGGCGTGGGGGGCCGGATGACAGGAGTGGCAGGGGGCCGGAGTTAGCCGAGCAGGCCGGGGACCAGCAGCAGGGCCGTCGGCACGGCCAGGAGCAGCACGCAGCAGGCCAGGACAGCGGCGCGCAGCGGTTCCGACAACGGCGGCTGCGGCGAGAGCAGGCGGCTGACGCGTGACGCCGTCGTGCCCGCCGAGCCGCTGCCTCCGGTGGCGCCGGGCTGGCTGGGGTCGCCGTCGGCCACGCCGGGCTCGCCGAACGCCAGGCGCACCGCGGGGGTGGCCGGGGACCCGCTGGCCACAATGGCAATCGCCCTGATCAGGGTCGCCTTGCTCTCCGTCTTGAGCGCGACGTCGTCGGCCAGCATCTCGATCAGGGAGTTGACCGACTCCTGCGCCAGCCGGGTGGTGGGCAGCCACGGCAGCGCCTGGCGCCACGCGGCGAAGGCCCACAGCAGGAGGTGGTGGCGCTGGCTCAGGTGGGCGTTCTCGTGAATTAGCACGGCACGCAACTCATCGGGCTCCAGGGCGGCCATGAGGCCGTCGGAGAGAACCGTCACGGACCGTGCGCCGCCGGGCAGGCAGTACGCCACCGGCGAGTCCACGTTCAGGACCATCGTCCCCGGGCCGTCGGAGGACGGCGACGCCAGGAGGTCCAGCAGCTCGCGGTGGCGGCGGCGCTGGCGCTGGATCTTGTAGTAGGTCAGCAGCAGGGTAAATACCAGGTGCGCCGTCAGCAGGGCCGCGGCCGAGAGCGCAAAGATGTGCCAGAAGCCCAGTTCCGTGGTGGGGGCATTGTGGAAGACCATGCCAGCCAGCGCCCGCAGGCCGGAGAGCAGGTTGTCCCCGACCGGCTCGAGCCCGTAAACCAGCATGGCGCCGATCATGGACAGGCCACCGGCCAGCGCGATCGCCTGCCACAACAGCATCGCCGTGAAGGGGGAGCGGGCCGGCCACTGGGCACGGGAGAGGAGGACAGGCACCGGCCACGCCAATGCTATCGCCAGGACCGCCAGAAAATATGAGGTCCAGAACATCGGGCGCTAGCTGCGGCCCAAAAGCTTGCGCAGGGTTTCTGCCTCGTTATCCGTGACGGAACCAATGAACCGGGCCAGGACGGCTTCGCGGTCCGGAGCGGAGCCGAGGACCTCGTGCATGAGTTCCGCGGTGTGGTCCGCACGGCTCGAGACGGCCTGGTAGCGGTGAGGGCGGGTGCCGCGTTCGCGTTCCACCAGACCCTTCCGCTCAAGGCGCGAGAGTACGGTCAGCACCGTGGTGACCGCGAGGTCTTTGCCCACGTGTCCGGCGCTGCCGTCCTGGGGCTGGGTGCTTTGTGCGAGGAGGTCCCGCAGAGTGTTGGCTGTCGCAGCTTCTTGGCCTGCCCAGAGCAGGTCCATCACTGCCCGTTCCAGTTCACCGAGACTTGCCATTGCGTACATCCTTCTATGCCTGCCGCGCCGGCGTCATGCTGGGAAACTGCTGGTGCCTGCCGGGGCGGTGTGTGTGAATACTTCGTTTACAAATTTACCGCGTTTTGCGCATTCTTTCTACATGAAGTAGAACACGGCCGCCCGGCGTGTCGCGCCGCCGACCCGGGGTGGCGGGAGAGGGCCTTTGTTCCATTGCAGGCCGTGACGTGCCGTGGGAGTCTGGGTTACGGGGAAGCGACGATGTGTTCTACACTCTGTAGAAGAATTACTTCTACGCCACGTAGAAGTTGCTCGGACCTAGCCAAAAGTAGGGACTGCCTTGGACGCCTTGGAAATCGCACGCTGGCAATTCGGAATCACCACGGTCTACCACTTCATGATGGTGCCGCTCACGATCGGCCTCGGGCTGGTGGTGGCTGTGATCCAGACGCTCTGGTACCGCACCGGCAAGCCGGAATATCTGCGCATGACCAAGTTCTGGGGCAAGCTCTTCCTGATCAACTTCATCATGGGCGTGGCCACCGGCATCGTGCAGGAGTTCCAGTTCGGCATGGCCTGGAGCGAGTACAGCCGCTTTGTCGGTGACGTCTTTGGCGCCCCGCTGGCCCTGGAAGCGCTTTTGGCGTTCTTCGTCGAGTCAACCTTCCTGGGCCTGTGGATCTTCGGCTGGAAACAGCTCAAGCCCGCCGTCCACCTGGCCTGCCTCTGGATCGCCGTCATTGGTTCCGTCTTCTCGGCCTACTACATCATCGTGGCCAACAGCTGGATGCAACACCCCGTCGGCGTCGAAATGGTCAACGGCCGGCCCGTCATGACCGACGCGTGGGCCGTCTTCACCAACAACACGGCCCTGGTCGCCGTGCCCCACACTCTCTTCGGCGCCCTGGCCGTCGCCGGCGGGTTCCTGCTCGGCATTGCCTGGTACCACCTGTGGCGCCGCCGCCACGACGGCATCGACACCATCGGGGCCGACGGCAAGGTGATCCCCGGCGAAGCCGCCGGCATCCTCGGCCGGGACCGCAGTGACCACACCGTCTGGATCCGCTCGCTGAGGATCGGCGCCGTCGTCGCCATGATTTCCTTCGCGGGCACCGCCGTCACCGGAGATCTGCAGGGCAAGCTCATGTTCGAGCAGCAGCCCATGAAGATGGCCGCCGCCGAGGCGGCCTGCCATGATGGCACCGGCTTCTCGGTCCTCAGCGTCGGCAACCTCGGTGCCAAGAACTGCGATGACATCGTGGCCGTGATCGAGGTCCCCGGCATCCTGTCCTTCCTGGCCAAGGGCGACTTCACCACGGAGGTCAAGGGCGTCAACAGCCTGCTGGGCGAGTACCAGGCCAAGTACGGCACCACCCTGCCGGACAACCCCATCTACGGGGACCGCGCCGGACAGCAAATCCAGTACGTGCCCGTCATGGAAGTCACCTACTGGGGCTTCCGGATGATGATCGGCTTCGGCGGCGTGGCCGCCCTCGCCGCCCTCCTGGCACTGTGGGCAACCCGCAAGGGAACCGTGCCGGCCTCCCGCGGCCTCATGCGCCTGGCGGTGTTCGGGATCCTCGCACCGTTTGGTGCCAACGCGGCGGGCTGGATCTTTACCGAGATGGGCCGCCAGCCGTTCGTCGTCGCCCCCAACCCGGACCCCAGCGGCATCGACCAGGTCTTCATGTTCACCGCCGCGGCCGTCTCACCGGGAGTCTCGGCCGGAGAGATCCTGACCTCCCTCGTGGTCCTGACCTCCATCTATGCTGTGCTGCTGGTGGTGGAGGTCAAGCTCCTGGTCAAGTACATCCGCGGCGGCGTGGCCTCGGCCATGCCGGAACTTGTCCACGCCCCCGTTGACGAAAACGAGGACAACACCCCCCAGGGCGGTCCCGGCAAACCCGACGACGACGTCCTGGCGTTCGCCTACTAGGCGCCCGCCCGGCAACCCACCACCCAGCAACCCACACGAAAAATACGCAGAGGATTCTCAGCATGGAACTGCTACCCACCATCTGGTTCGTTGCCATCGCGGTGCTGTGGACGGGCTATCTCTTCCTCGAGGGCTTCGACCTCGGCGTCGGCATGCTGATGAAGGGATTCGCCCGGAACAACACGGAACGCCGCGTCCTGATCAACACGATCGGCCCGGTCTGGGACGGCAACGAAGTCTGGCTCCTGACCGCCGGCGGCGCCACCTTCGCGGCGTTCCCGCTCTGGTACGCCTCGCTGTTCTCCGCCCTGTACCTGCCACTCCTGCTGGTCCTCGTGGCGCTCATTTTCCGGGCGGTCGCCTTCGAATACCGCGGCAAGGTGGACAACCCCCGGTGGCGCGCCCGCTGGGACTGGGCCATCTCGGCAGGGTCGTTCGTCGCGGCCTTCGGCGTCGGCGCCGCACTGGCCCTGACCACCACGGGACTGCCGCTGAACGCCAACGGCGACCGAGAGGGCGGCCCGTTTGCCTGGTTCAGCGGCTACGCCGTGCTCGGCGGGCTCGCCGTCGTCGGTTTTTCCCTCCTGCACGGTCTCGGGTTCCTGGCCCTGAAGACCGACGGCGAGGTACGCCACCGGGCGCGGGCCTGGTTCGTCCGGCTGCTGCCCGTGCTGCTGCTGCCCATGGCCGGCTGGGCGGTGAGCCTCCAGCTCCTCAGCGGCGAGGCCTGGACCATCGCCGCCGTGGTCGGCGCCGTCGTCGCCGCGGTCCTGGCGTGGAATTTCGCCCGCAAGGGTGCCGAAGGCCGTGCCTTCATGTCGCTGGGTGCCTTCCTCCTGCTCGGCAGCGCCTCCATCTTCGGTGCCGCCTTCCCCGTGGTCCTGCCGTCCACGCTGGATCCCGCGTTCAATCTCACCGTCTCCAACGCCTCGTCCTCGGACTACACCCTGGGCCTGATGAGCATTGTGGCCTGCATCGGGCTGCCGCTGGTCCTGGCGTACCAGGCCTGGACGTACTGGGTGTTCCGGCGCCGGGTGAGCGCAGCGCATATCCCGGAGGCGCACAGCTTCCTTCCCGCGATCGCCGCCAAAGCGCTGGCACCGAAGGACTAACTTCCCAGATGAGACCGTTCCCCGCCGGCCCCTCGACCCGTTCCGCCCTCTACCTGCTGGGACTGCTTGCCGCCCTGAAAGCCCTCTCGCTCGTGCTCATGGCGCAGGCTGTGGCATCGATGCTCGCCGGGCTCGCCGCTCATGACACCGCCTGGGCAGACCAGCTGGTTCTGGGCGCCGCGGGGGCGGTGCTGCGCTCGCTGACGGTGTGGGGCCAGTCCGTGGCCTCACGCCGGGCGGCGCTCGGAGTGAAGGAGGAGCTGCGCTCGCAACTGCTGGAGCAGGCGCTCAGGAACGGCACGCGGTCTGCCGGGCCCGCCGACGGCGGCCTCGCCGTGCTGGCCACCCGGGGGCTGGACGCCCTGGATAGCTACTACACCCAGTTCCTGCCCGCGCTGGTGAACTGCGCGGCCATTCCGCTGCTGCTGGGCGCCCGCATCCTGTTCGCCGACTGGGTCAGCGCCGTGGTGATCGTGCTGACGGTGCCGCTGGTGCCGCTGTTCATGATCCTGATCGGGCGGTACACCGAGGAACGTGTCAGGGACGCCCAGTCCGCGCTGGCACGGCTCTCCGGGCACATGCTCGAGCTCGCCAAAGGCCTGCCCGTCCTCGTGGGCCTGGGCCGGGCCTCCGCCCAGCGCCAGGCGCTGGAGGACATGTCCGAGGAATATCGTTCCCGGACCATGGGGACTTTGCGCACGGCCTTTCTTTCCGCCCTGGCCCTCGAGCTCATCTCGACGATTTCCGTGGCGGTCGTCGCCGTGTTCATCGGCGTCCGCCTGGTCAACGGCGACATGGCGCTTGAGGCAGGGCTGCTTGCGCTCATCCTCGCTCCCGACTGCTACCTTCCGCTCCGGGAGCTCGGCACCGCACACCACGCCAGCGACGACGGCCGGGCAGCGCTCGCCGAAACCACAGCGGTCCTCGCGGATCCCGGAGCTGCGCCCCTGGATCCGACGCCGGCCTCCGTTCCTGCTGCCGGCCCGCCCGCCGTCACCGTGGACGGACTGACCGTCCGCTTCGGCGGACGCACGGACGCCGCCGTCGGACCGTTGAGCTTCACCGCCGCCGCCGGCCAGATCACGGCACTCGACGGTGCCAGCGGCGCCGGCAAGAGCACCGTGCTCGGAGTCCTCGCCGGGACCATCGGGACGGATGCAGGGACCGCCGTGTCCGGACGCCTCGGAGGATTCACGACGGCGGATCTCGCCTGGGTGCCACAGCATCCCGTCATGTTGGCTTCCACGGTGCTGGACGAGATCCGCCTGTATCTCGGCGTTCCCGCCGACGAAGCCGACGCCGCCACGGCCGGCACCGAGGCGGGCGCGGAAGCCGATGCGGCAGCGCAGCGGTGCCTGGCAGCCGTGGGCGCGGGGCACCTGGCGGCCAAGCACCCGGCCGAGCTGAGCCCGGGGGAGCTGAGGCGGGTTGCTCTGGCCCGCGGGCTGGCGAGGATCGAGGCCGGCGCCCGCGTACTGCTCCTGGATGAACCCACCGCCCATCTGGACCGGGGATCGGCCACACTGGTCAATCGGGCCCTCGCCGGGCTCCGGGGAAAGGTCACCGTGCTGCTCGTTGCGCACGACCGGCACACCCGGGACCTTGCCGACACTCTCGTCGCGGTTACGCCGGGAGCCGGCGGCCACCACGGCGGTGAACTTCCGGCCCTCGTCCCGCCACTGCCGGCATCCGCCGGGGGAGAGCCGGGCGTGCAGGCGGCGGCCACCCGGGCGCCCTTCCTCGTGGACGCCGCGGCGCCGGGCCAAAGCCAGACCCCGGACCCAACCCCGACCCCGGATCCGGCCCCGGGCCGCCCCGAAACCGGCCCCGCTCCTGCCGCGGCCGCCGGTTCGGTCAGCTCAATCGGCTCCGGCGCGGCCGGCCCGTCCGGTTCGGTCCCTGCCCAGCTGCGTCGCCTGCTGGCCCCGGTCAAGGGCCGGTTCGCCGCCGCCGGAGCCGTAGGCACGTTGGCGGCCCTGTTCGCCGTCGCCCTCGCGGGGCTGTCCGGCTGGCTCATCATCCGGGCCAGTGAACAGCCGCCCATCCTGTACCTGCTCACCGCGATCGTCGGCGTGAGGTTTTTCGGCGTCGGCCGGGCGTGCCTGCGGTACTCCGAGCGGTTGCTGCTGCACGATGCCGTGTTCGCCGCCTTGACCCGGCTCCGGGGCCGGCTCTGGGAGTCGCTGAGCCGCCGGGCGCTGTCCCTGCGCCGGCTCCTGCAGGGCGGCAACGTACTCGGCACGGTGGTGGACGACGTCGACACGGTCCGCGAGCTTTTGCCCCGCGTCGTGCTGCCGCCCGTGACCGCCGTCGCTGTCGCCGCGGCCGCAGTGGCCGGGATCGGACTGCTGCTTCCCGCTGCGCTGCCTGCCGTGGCCGCGGCAGCGCTGCTGAGCATCGTCGTTGCCCCCGCCCTGGCGTTGGCCGCCGACCGCATGTCTGCCGGCACCGAACAAAGCCTCCGTTCCGGCGTGCTCCGTCACGTTGCCGCAGCCCTGGACGCCCGCGCGGAACTGCACGCGAACGGCGTCAGCGCCCCCGTGCTCAATGCGATTGGCCGGGCGGACCGGGCCGCGACGGCAGCCTCACAACGGTCGGCATGGGCGGAGGGTCTCGGCCAGGCCCTGACCGTCCTGGCCTGTGCCGGGGCCGCCCTGGCCAGCGCAGTGCTGGCCGCCCCGCTCGCCCTGAGCGGCGCGGTCAAACCGGAGACTGTTGCCGTCGTCGTCCTCGTGCAGCTGGCCCTGGTGGACCCTTACGCGGCCATCACCACGGCCGTGCGACAGTATCCCGCGCTGCGCGCCGTGATGCGGCGGATCAGCGCGGCGGGAGTCCTGGAGGCGGGGGCGGACAGTGACGCGGACGGCGGCGCCGCAACGGGCGGACTGGTGCCCGTGGCTTCGCGGCCCGGCGGCCGGCCAGGGATTGAACTCGTGGACCTCGCTGCCGCGTGGCCTGGCGGCGGAAATGTCTTCAGCGGACTCACGGCCGAGGCCGGCCCCGGCCGCTGGCTGGCCGTCACCGGCGCCTCCGGCTCCGGCAAATCGACCCTGCTGGCCACGGTCCTGGGGTTCCTGCCGGCGGCCGGCGGCCACCTGTACCTGAGCGGACGCGCCGCCTGGTGCCCGCAGGAGGCACACCTGTTCGATTCGACCATCCGCGGCAACCTTCTCCTGGCGCGGCCGGAGCCAGCTCCCGCCAGGACGGACAGTGCGCAGCGAGGACCCGGCGGCGCCGTGGTGGCCAACGGGGACGAGCAGATGCGGGCTTCCCTCGACGCCGTCGGACTCGGCCCGATGCTGGCCCGGCTCGAGGACGGCCTGGACACCCGGATCGGCCCGGGCGGGGCCTTCCTCAGCGGCGGAGAGCGTACGCGCCTGGCCGTTGCGCGCACGCTCATGACCGGGGCCGACGTCATCCTGCTCGATGAACCGACGGCGCACCTCGATGCGGAGTCAGGCAGGCTCATGCTCGCCGAATTGCGCGACGGGCTGCGCGACCGGACCGTTGTCCTGGTCACCCACAACCCGGACGATATCGACGCCGCGGACACCAGGCTGGACCTGGACGCCGCAGCCGCGGCTGCCGCCGTGGGCGCCGCGGGGGAGGGTCCAGCGGCGGCGGCCGTGCTGGCGCGCGGGTAACCCGCCTATTAGCCTGTTGCCATGAACCGCAACGGCGAGCTCCACCCCCGGCCCGCGCTCGATCCCCGGCTGTCCTGGCGGCCGGCGGAGCGCCGCTACCTCGACGCGTGGGCCGGGCTGATTGCCCGCACGGCCGCCGTCGAGCAACCCGTCTGGTTCGAACGCCAGGCGGATCTGGAACAGATCCTGGAGTCGAAAAATAACCCGGCAACGGCAAACACCATCATCGGCTTCGATCCGGAGGGCGTTGCCCGGGCTTACGGCCGGATCACCAAGAACCGCGACGGTGACAAGGCGAACGGCTCCGGCTGCGTTGACCCCGAGTGGCAGGGGAGCGGGATCGGCACCTCGCTGCTGGGCTGGATGGAACAGCGGACCAGGGACCGCTTTGCCGAGGACGCACGGCCGGCCGGCACAGTTGGGGATGCCGGCACAGCTTTGGCGGCCGGCGAGGACGGGGGGACCGGGGACGTCCCGCGGCCGAGACTGCGGCTCCATACCGAGCAGCAGCACCAGCACCAGGCCGCCCTGTTCGCCGGTTCCGGCTACGGCGTTGTCCGCTATTACAACGAGATGCACCGGCAACTGAACCAGGCTGTGCCTGAATCCTCCCTGGACCCCGGACTGGAGCTCGTCACTTTTGGTCCGGAGTTGCATGAACCGGTGCGGCTGGCGCACAACGCGGCATTCCGGGACCACTGGGGCAGTGAGCCCCGCGACCAGGAGGGTTGGGGCTTTGTGGTGAATGATCCGCAGGCCCGGCCGGACCTGAGTGGCGTCGTGCTGGACCGTTCTACCGGCACGGTGGCCGGGTACCAGTTGGCCACCCACGACGTCGGGGCCGCCCTGACCCGCGGCTTCCGCGAAGGCTACACGGAGCTCCTCGGCGTCCGGCGGGAGTACCGTGGCCGGGGCATCGCGCAGGTGCTTTTGGCCGATGCCATGCGCCGCTTCGCGGCCGCGGGCATGGACGTGGCCTCGCTGGATGTCGACTCGGAGAACCCGACCGGGGCCCTCGCGCTCTACATCAAGATGGGCTATGTGGCCGTCAACCGGAGCATGGCGTGGGACAAGGAGCTTCAGCCGGCAGCGCCGTAGGGGCCGCCTCGGGGAACCGCAGACCTGCGCCTGCCCGCCGGCCGTCCGCGCGCTGGTTCTTCGCGTTAGCCGTCCACGTCGTGGAGATGGTGGACGACGTCGTGCAGGAAATACTGCGCGAAGGTCAGGACAGTGAACACTGAGCCGTTGCTCCGGGTCCCCAAGCGGACCCAATCCTCCTCCGTTACCCGTGCGAAGGACGCTGCAATCTGCTCGCCCTCGGCCGTCAACTCGACGCCGACCTGGGCTGGATCGGCGTTGGCGTAGTCCTGCTCGATTGCCGTCTTGTCCTGGTCCCAGTCATCGAACCGGGCATCGTCCTCGGACAACATGAGGGACAGGCGGTGATCGAAAAGCGTGAAGACGTCCCGGACGTGGCAGCCATACTCGAGGACGGACCACGCTGCCTCGTTGGGCCGTTCCGTCGCGTCCGGACGTCGGAGGGCTGCACGCCACCGCGGGAGCATGCTGATGACGATCCCCGGCGCCGTGGCCGGGGTCGCGGCGGAGGCATCGAAACCGCACTCGGGGCAGGGCCGCGACAGGACCCAAGTCCAGTCCTTGGAATCCGGAATGATAGGCATTCCAGCAGTGTAGGTGCATTTGTTCCGCCGGGCATCCCGACCCGTCGCTGCAGCCGGTGCGGCACCCAGGTACGAGGCCAAAGCAGCACCGCCGTCGGCCGATGCTTTGACGACGTCGGCCGTGGCCGCCCAGTTGACGGCCCCGGTCCGAAGACGGACCGGGGCCGGGACGCTGCTAGAGGCTGGCCAGCAGGTCCTTCATCTCCTGGATTTCAGCTTCCTGGGCGGTCACGATTGCCTTGCTGAGGCTGATGGCGTCCGAGTTCTTGCCTTGGCTGCTTTCAGTCTTGGCCATCATCACCGCGCCCTCGTGGTGGGCGATCATCTGGGCCAGGAACAGCTTGGCCGCGTCGTTGCCCTGGGCGGCGTCGAGCGTCTTGAGGTCGTCGTCGCCCATCATCCCGTCGCCCATGCCATGGCCGGACGCCATCTGGGTGGGTTCGTTCCAGGTCTTGAGCCAGCCCGTCATCTGCGCGATTTCGGGTGCCTGTGCGGCCTTGATCTTGGTGGCGAGTGCGGTGATCCGCGCGTCCATGCCCTGTTTCCTGAGCATCATGTCGCTCATTTCCACGGCCTGGGCGTGGTGCGGAATCATCCCTTGGGTGAACATGGTGTCTGCCGCGTTGTGGCCTGCGGTTGCGGGGGCTGAGCTGGATGCCATGCCCATGCCGCCGCTGACCATGCCCGGCATGGTGTTAGTGGGTGTGCTTCCGGAGGTGCCGGCGCAGCCGGCAAGGGCGATGGCGGCGGAAATGCCGAAGGCAGAAATTGTGGCAGAAATGGTCAGGGTTTTCTTGATGGGGTCAAGTCCTTCAATCATCAATCGGCGTCGTGGCACGCCTGCGGATGACACGCCCGCGCCGCTGGAAGAACGGGATGGAGCGTGTCGGGTAAGTAGGGACGCCGGGCACGACACGGCGCGATCCCGTCTTACGTCCGGCTGATGGACAGATCGCCCGGTGAAGGACTTGCGGGGAGATAGCAGTAGGCCCAGACGGCGGCGTCGGCGTGCGTGTCCGGGTTGTGCATTGAGGCCGGTGCCGTGCCAGGCGGGGGCGCGGCCAGGGACGTCATTGCCGCCGAGGGCGCACAGGCCGAGTGCATTGACGCAGCGTCGGCGCAGTTCGATTGGCATACGCACGAAGCCGCTGGGGCAGCGGCCCGGCTGTCGGCCGTCAGGTCGGGACCGGCTGGGGTCGCAGGGCGCGGAGCCACGGAGTCATGGCCCATGGTGCGCTCTTGCAGGGCATGGGCGGCCGGATGAGGTGCGAGGTTGGTCTCCGGCCGGGAAGACGACCCCGCGGTTTCCGCGGAGGATGTCACCGCGGTCATGGCATGAGCGCCATGCATTCCGGTCATGATGTGCATCCCGAGGAATCCAGCCATGACCGCCAGCAGGCCCACTAGCAGGAATCCGCGGCGAAGGGCGGTTGCGGCATGGCCCATGAAAGCTGCGGCCATGGCATTCTCCCTCCGGTTGGCAGTGTTGGACGGTAGCCAGGTTAAGGCTACAGGCTGCGCATTGGCCGGGCCGTCGTCGGGATACTTGCTCCCGCTGGGCTAGCGGACTTCGATGACGCCCATCATTCCTTGGTCCTCGTGGTCCAGGATGTGGCAGTGGTACACGGAGCGGCCGGTGAAATCCTTGAAGTGGATCCGGACCTGCACCTGTCCGTTGGCGGGTATGTTGACGACGTCACGCCAGACGGGCTGGCCCGGCGCCTGCCTCTGTTCTTCGATGATCTGCATCGGCCAGACGTGCAGGTGGAAAGGATGGTCCATCGGGCTGGGATTGATCAGGGTCCACTCCTCCACCGTCTGCGCGGCCACGGTGGTGTCCGTCCGGCTTGCGTTGAATTCACGGCCGTTGATGGTGAAAGTCATTCCCATCCCCATACCGCCGACGGCGAAGGTCAGCTGCCGGCGAGCGGCAACGGCCGCGGTCCTCAGGTCTGCCGCTGCGGGCCGGGCCGGCACCGCCGGAGGAGGAGCGGCCGGGGCGCCGGAGACCGAGAGGGTCGCCAGCACGAGGTCCCCTATGCCCTGCGCGCCGTTGGGGGCTGGCCCTGCCGGTCCCATCACGCCGGCCATGCTGCCACGGTTGTAGTAGACGGCACCGAGAGTGGCGTCGCCCTCGACAGCTGTGACCAGGACATCTGCACGGTTGCCCGGCGCCAGCAGCACCTCGTCCACGTTCCGGGGTGTGGGGAAGCGGCCGGAATCCATGCCGAGGAGCTGCATCTGCTGCCCGTCCAGGCGCAGCTGCAGGTAGCGGGCCACGCAGGTGTTCACGATCCGCCACCGCTCACGCTCGCCCGGCCGGGCGGAAAGTTTCGGGTTGCTTTGGCCGTTGACCAGGACAAGTTCACCTTCCCGGCCGAGCATTCGGTCCATGGGCGAGGGGCCGGCGACGGTTCCGGAGCCGTCCAGGGTGATGTCAGAGACGACCATCACCCGCTCGCGGCTGACGTCCACGGGCTGTGCGTCCTCGACGATGATCGCACCGAACAGGCCGGCGAAAATCTGATCGGCGACCATGCCGTGATGGTGGGGGTGGTACCAGTACACGCCGGGCGGGTGATCCGCAGGGAGCCGGTAATCGTAGCGGAACGAGTGGCCGGGCTCGACGACGTTGAAAACGTTGTCTCCGTTGCCCTGGGGTGAAACGTGGAGTCCGTGGACGTGCAGGTTTGTCGGGACGTCCATGCTGTTGACCAGCTCGACGGCGAACACGTCCCCACCCCTCAAACGCAGGGTTGGGCCGGGGATTCCGCCGTTGTAGCCAAGCGCCGAGGCCTGCTGGCCGCCGAGCTGCACTGAGCCAGCTGACGCTTCGAGCCGGACCTGCAACTGTCCGTTGCTGCTGCGCAGCTGCTTCGGCTCGGTGAAGTCTCCGCCCGCGACGGACGCGAACCGGGAACTGACCGTCCACCAGAGCCCGGCTCCGCCGGCGGCTACGGCTGCCGTGCCGAGGCCGCCCAGCAGGAGCGCGTTCCGGCGGCTCATTGGGAGCACTATTGGTCCTCGCCGAGAACCTTTAGCTGCTCGCGGTATTGCTCCGCCGTCAGTTCACCCCGGGCAAAGCGTTCATCGAGGATCTGCCGGGCCCGGCTCCTGCCCGGGTAGGGCCCCTGCGGTCCCTGCATCCCGCTGTGACTGCCGCCTCCGGCAAACATGCGCACGGCGACCAGTACCAGCAGCGCTATGCCGATGAGCAGGAGTATGCCCCACATCCACATCCAGGCCATATTCATGCCGTAGCCCCACATCAAGACCGGTGCCCTTTCGCCTCAGACCATTGCTATTCCGATTCTTGGGCCGACCTCGGCTGCCCGGTAGAGTCCGAAGGCCTCCCCGTCCGGGAGCCTCGAGCTACACGCACTCACGGATATCGAGTGCGCGCATGCCCGGCCGTGCCCCGCCGGCCAAGGAAATCGGCGTCGCGGTTTCTCAGGTACGTGGGGGATGTGGAGGAGTATCATTCCTTCCGGGGGGCGGGCCTGGAAAGAGAATAGCCATGCTCAAGGACAAGCAAGTCGGCGCAGTGCTACCGGCAGCGGACATCGCCCGTGCACGGGATTTCTACCGCGATAAGCTCGGACTCGAACCCGAGAACGCGGATGCCGAGGACAACCTGCAGTACAAGTGCGGCGGCGGTACCGGGTTCCTCCTGTACCAGACGCCCAATGCCGGAACGGCCAAGAACACGCAGATCGGCTGGGTGGTCGATGACCTTCCGGGTGCCGTTGCGGAACTCCGGGCCAAGGGAGTCGTCTTCGAGGAATACGACTTCCCGGGCCTAAAAACGGAGGACGGCATCGCCACCACTCCGGACGGAAGCTCGGCCGCGTGGTTCCTGGACACGGAGGGCAACATCCTGAGCCTCAACCACATGCCCTAGCGCCGGCCCACAGGATGCGGGCAAGGCTTCCGGGACTGAGATCGCCGGAGGCAACGCCGGATCACGAATCCCGGCCGGAGCGCGACAGCGCCGCCGGCCGGATTTCGTTCGTCCGCGGTCCTACGTGTCGTTGCCGGCTTCCGGGTCCTCTGACCACGCCATGCTGGGTCCAATGGCGTCGATCGCCTGGGACAGCGGAATGCCGGAGCCGTCGCGGCGGCCATGCTCGCCGGGGAGTGAGCGCGCCACACCTGCCAGGGAGGACGCCTTGGCCGGCCCGTGCCCAGCCCAGCCGAGCAGCAGCGTGTCCTCGCCCTTGAGGAAACGGTGTGCCCGCACCCCGGCAGTCGCCCGGCCCTTGACCGGGTACTCGGCCAGGGCGGTGACCTTCGCGGCCCCGGGGGCTGTGCCCGGCAGCGCGCCTTCCGTCCCCGCGATGGTCACGACGACGGCGGCGGCGTCAGCGGGGCTGGCGGTCCCGAAGAACATCACCCGGTCCCCGGCGGCCAGCTTGATCCCGGCCATGCCGCCGGCGGTCCGGCCCTGCGGGCGGACGGCGGAGGCACTGAAACGCAGCAGTTGGGCCTGGCGCGTGATGAAGACGAGGTCGTCGTCGTCGGACCCGGCGGGGGCAACGCCCACCACGGTGTCCTTGTCCTTGAGCGCGATGGCTTCCCAGTCTTCGCGGTTCAGCGGATAGTCCGGCTGCACCCGTTTGACCACGCCCTGGGCGGTTCCGATTGCCAGAACCTGGTCCAGCGGCGCGAAGGCCACCAGCGATTCCCCCTTGAGCAGAGTGATGAAATCCTTGGCCGCTACCCCGCCGGCCATGTTGGGGGTACCCGAGGTTGGCGGCAGCACAGGCATGTCCATGACCTGCAGGCGCAGCATGCGGCCCTGCGAGGTCACGGCGGCGATCTCGCCGCGGGCGGTGGTTTTGACCACGGAGGAGAAGACGTCATGCCGGGTCCGCGGTCCGGCCTCGGCCAGGCTGTCCTGGTTGGCGGTGCGGGCAATCTGCCCGGACACGGTGAGGATGGCCCAGCAAGGATCGTCCGCGATCTCAAGGGCCAGCGGTGCGGCCTTGCCCTTGGCCCCGGCGGCTGCGCCCAGTGCCGCGGCGACGGTGGGGGAGACGGCCTCGGATTCCAGCAGGACGGTCCGGCGCGGTGTGCCGTACTTCTCCGCGATCTCGCCGAGTTCGTCGGACACCAGGGCACGGAGCAGCGCGGGGGAGCCCAGGATCGCTTCAAGCTCCGCGATCTCCCGGCGGAGCTCCTCTTGCTCCTTCTCCAGCTCGACCCGCGAATATTTGGTCAGCTGCCGCAGCCGCAGTTCCAGGATGAAGTTGGCCTGGATCTCGGAGAGATCGTAGATGGACATCAGCCGGGTACGGGCCTCGGCCACCTCGTCGGAGGACCGGATGATCTGGATGACCTCGTCAATGTCCACGATCGCGACCAGGAGGCCCTCGACCAGGTGCAGGCGGTCCTTCTTCTTGCCCAGCCGGAAGGCGGTGCGGCGCCGGACCACATTGATCCGGTGGTCCACGTAGACCGAGAGCAGCTGGAGCAGCCCGAGGGTCTGCGGCTGGCCGTCGACGAGCGTCACATTGTTGATGCCGAAGGAGTCTTCCATCGGGGTGTAGCGGTAGAGCTGCTGGAGCACGGCAGTGGGATTGAAGCCGTTCTTGAGCTCAATGACCAGGCGCAGGCCGTGCTTGCGGTCGGTGAGGTCCACGACGTCGCTGATGCCGGTGAGCTTCTTGGCGTTGACGGCATCCTTGATCTTCTCGATCACCTTCTCGGGGCCCACCATGTAAGGCAGTTCCGTGACCACCAGGCCGGTGCGGCGGGCCGAGAGCTGCTCGATGTCCACCTTTGCCCGGGTTTTGAAGGAGCCGCGGCCGGTGGCATAGGCGTCGCGGATGCCGTCCAGGCCCACAATCCGGCCACCGGTGGGCAGGTCCGGGCCGGGGACGAACCTCATGATGTCCTCGAGCGTGGCGTCCGGGTTGTCGATCAGGTGCCGGGCCGCGGCGATGACCTCCACCAGGTTGTGCGGGGCCATATTGGTGGCCATGCCGACGGCGATGCCCGTCGCGCCGTTGACCAGCAGGTTGGGGAACGCGGCCGGCAGCACGTCCGGCTGGGTCAGCTGGTTGTCGTAGTTGGGAACGAAATCGACGACGTCCTCGTCGAGGTGGTCGGTGAGGGTCAGGGCCGCGGCCGCCAGCCGGGCTTCCGTGTAGCGGGGGGCCGCCGGGCCGTCGTCGAGCGAGCCAAAGTTACCGTGTCCGTCGATCAGCGGCAGCCGCAGGGAAAAGTCCTGGGCCATCCGCACCATGGCGTCGTAGATCGCGGCGTCACCGTGCGGGTGCAGCTTGCCCATGACCTCGCCCACCACGCGGGCGCTCTTGACGTGGCCGCGGTCCGGGCGCAGCCCCATGTCGGACATCATGTAGAGGATCCGCCGCTGGACGGGCTTCAGGCCGTCGCGGGCGTCGGGAAGGGCCCGCGAATAGATCACCGAATAGGCGTATTCGAGGAATGAGCCTTCCATCTCGGACGTGACATCGATATCGACGATGTTCTCAACGAAATCCTGGCTGGGTTCCCCTGCCGGGGGCGTGGTTTGGCGGCGTGCCATAAGGCTGGTGGATCCTTCTGAGGGGTGCTGAACGGGTACTGCGTAAGTTTATGACTAGGCTAAGCCTATGGTGGATCAGCCGGCGGACGGCGTATATCCGGAATATTGGGAAGCCGATGTTGTCCTGCGCGACGGCGGCACGGCGCATGTGCGCCCCATCCACCCCTCCGATGCAGATGCGGTCCAGGCCTTCCACGTGGGCCAGTCCCAGAAGTCCATCTACATGCGCTTCTTCGCCTTCAAGTCCAAGCTTTCCAGCAAGGAACTCAAGCGCTTCACCGAGGTGGACTACAAGGACCGGGTGGCCCTGGTGATCACCATCGGCGGCGAAATCCTGGGCATCGGCCGTTACGACCGGCTCGATGACCCGGCCGAGGCCGAGGTCGCCTTCAACATCGCCGACGCCCACCAAGGCCGCGGCATCGGCTCGATCCTGCTCGAACACCTCGCCGCAGCGGCCCGCGAGAACGGGATCCGCAAGTTCAGCGCCGAGGTGCTTCCGGAGAACCGCAAGATGCTCATGGTCTTCTCCGACGCCGGCTACGACGTCAAACGGCACTTCGACGACGGCGTGGTCAGCCTCGAGTTCAACATCGACCCCACCGACAAATCCCGCGCCGTGATGGAATCCCGCGAGCACCGCGCCGAAGCCCGCAGCATCCAGGAACTGCTCGCTCCGGCGTCCGTGGCCGTGATCGGAGCCAGCCGCAAATGGGGCACCGTGGGCTACCAGCTGCTCGAGCACGTCATCGAAGGCGGCTTCAGCGGACCGGTCTATGCGATCAACCCGGAGGCCCTGGAACTGGCCGGCATGCTCTCCTTCGCCCGGCTCTCCGAGGTTCCCGGCCCGGTCACGCTCGCCATCATCGCGGTCCCGTACGACGAGGTCCCCAAGGTGGTCCAGGAATGCGCGGCCGCCGGGGTCAAGGGAATCGTGGTGGCCACCGCGGGGTACGCGGACGACGGCGAACGCGGCCTGGCGCGCCAGCGCGAACTGGTGCGGCAGGCTCGAGAAAACGGCATGCGCGTGATCGGCCCGGCGTCCCTGGGCATCGTCAACACCAACCCGGCCGTGTCCCTCAACGCCTCTATGGCACCGGCCCTGGCCCGTCGCGGCGGGTTGGGGCTGTTCAGCCAGTCGGCCGCGATCGGCGTCTCGCTCTACGCGGCCTCCAGCCGGCGCCGGGTTGGCATCTCGACCTTCCTCTCGGCCGGCAACCGCGCCGACGTCTCCGGCAACGACATGATGCAGTACTGGGAAGACGACGCCGACACCACGGCGGTGGGCCTGTACCTGGAATCGATCGGCAACCCGCGCAAGTTCTCCCGGCTGGCCCGCCGGCTGGCCCGCACCAAGCCGGTGATTGTGGCCAAGTCCGACGCCATGGGCCTGAACCTGCCGCCCGGGCACTCTGTCCGCACCACCCAGGCTCCCTCGGAAGCGCTGGATGCCATGATGCGGCAGGCCGGGGTGATCCGGGTCGAGACCATCGAAGAGCTCATGGACGTCGCCCAGATCGTCTCGAGCCAGCCGCTGCCCGGGGGCCCCGGAATCGCCGTCTTCAGCAACTCGCGCGCCCTTGGCAAGGTGGTAGCAGACAGTGCCGCCCGCCAGGGGCTCGGCGTGGAACGGATCGTGACAGACGTGGACCTGGACGCGGGCATGTCCCGGGCGCTGCCGGCCCTGCGCCGGAGCCTGCAGGAAACCCTGACCGCGGACACGGTGTACGCCGCGGTGGTCGCGCTGCTGCCGGCGCACGGTCTCACCGTCGAAAAGATCGCCGGAGTGCTGGCCGAATGCTCCGCGGCGGCCGGCAAGCCGGTGGTTGCCGCCTTTAGCGGAATCCTTGATCCCTCCATCTATGTGGAGGGAATGGTCGGCGCCGAACCTGAACAGCCGCACCAGCCCGCGCCCGCTCCGCCGGTCCCGTGCTACTCCAACCCGGGTGCGGCGGTCGCGGCCCTTGCCGCCGTCGTGCGCTACGCCCAGTGGCTGGACCGGGACCAGGGACTGTTCGTGGAGCCCGAAGGGTGCCACCCGGAGGCCGCCCGGGCGGACCTGGAGCTGCTGCTGCGCGATGTGGGCGGCGAGCAGCTCGTCCGGCTGGACCAGGACACGGCCGCCCGGCTGCTGGGCCACTACGGCATCCGGCTGGTCCCGTCCGTCGGGTTCGAGACGGCGGAGGAGGCCGTGGCCGCGGCCGGGCAGCTCGGCTGGCCTGTGGCCTTGAAGACCACGGACCCGGCACTGCGGCACCGGCTGGACCTGGGAGGTGTGCGGCTGGACATCCAGGACGCCGATTCGTTGCGGCGCAACGTGCTGGAGATGCGCAAGTCGCTCGAGCGGTACGGCTCGCCGTCCCTGGAAGTGCAGACCATGGTACCCGTGGGGCAGGCCTGCACTTTCCGCGCCATCGAAGACCCGCTGCTGGGGCCGGTGATCTCCTTCGGCCTGGCCGGAGACGCCGTGAACCTGCTCGATGACTGGGCCCACCGCGTGCCGCCGCTCTCCGGCTCCGACGTCCACGACTTCATCCGGGCGCCCCGGGCGTCGCGGAAGCTTTTCGGCTACCAGGGCCTGCCCGCCGTCGACGTCGCGGCACTCGAGGACCTCGCCGCCCGCCTCACCAGGCTGAAGGACAACCACCCGGAGATCGCGCTGGTGCATTTCAATCCCGTCCTCGCCGGGCCCGATGGTGCCTCGATCCTGGCCGCCGATGTCAGGATCGCGAACGCCGCCCAGCGGACCGACAGTGCGCGCCGGGCGATGCGGAGTTAGGGTCTAACCTCCCCGGCTGCAGCCCGCGTCCAGGGCCCGGCAGTTAGCAAGTCCCATGCTGATCTGTGAAAATGGAGACTATGAGCACCCAGCCTCCAGCACCCAAGCCCCTGGCGACCGCCCCCGCACGCCAGACCGCGCACCACCACGGCCTCCATGACCATAGTGCGCAGGGCCAGAGCCTGGAAGGGGCCCTCCAGCAGGCCGGTTTCTACCCCCGGCTCGTGGCCGACGTCGTCGCCGATGCCCTGGATGGCCGCGATTGCGTGGCCCACCTCGTACATCTCGAGACACACTTCGACCGGGCCGAGGTCCGCCGCCACATCACCGTCCTGGTGTTGACCGACGACATGTTGGTCATCACCCATGTCGACGACCAGCAGCTCGACGAGGCCGGCGAACAGACCGTCGCCCAGGTGTCCACCGAGTCCGTTCCCGTCACCCAGATCCGCTCCGTGGTCTTGAGCTATGTCTACGCCCAGCCGCAGGACTACAAGCCTTCCGACCCTGTCCGCGAGCTGACGTTGTCCATTGCATGGTCCGGCGGCCAGCGCCTCGACATGGGTCCGGCCAGCTGCGGGGACCCGCAGTGCGAGGCCGATCACGGCTACAGCGGCACCATTGCCCAGGAAGACATCGTCCTGCGCATCAGCGCCGAAGCGGACGGCCTGCAGGCCGTACAGGACGCTAAGCTCTTCGCCCGCGCCCTCCGCGCTGTGAACACCGGCTCCGCGGCGCCGGTCCCGCACAACGGGCCCGGGCTGCCGCCCCGACCGCGGATGGGCGTGTTCGGAAACCGCCTCAGCCGCGGCCACCAGCGCTGACATGGCCCATTTCCGTCAGCCTGAGCCCGCCGAAGATCAGCTGCCAGTCCCGGTATTGGCTCCCTCCCTGGCCGCCGGCGCCGCCGCGGCCGTTCCGCTGGCCGCCGGTGCTGGTCCGTCCCCGCTCCCGCCCGCCCCGGCGTTCGGACACCGTTCCATCGCCGAGGTGCTCACCAGCGCCGCCGCCAGCCTGGGAGTCCCGGGGTTTGAGAACAAACTGAACCTTCCGGCCGCCAAACGCGTGTGTGTGGTGCTGGCCGACGGGCTGGGCCGGAACCTGTTGAAGCAGAAGAGCGCCCACACCCCGTTCCTGCGTGCGGTCCAGCAGGCCGGCCAGGGCCAGGTGCCCGTGTCGCTGGACTCGGCGTTCCCGTCCACCACCGCGGCATCCCTCGCCAGCTTCGGCACCGGACTGTCGGCGGGCCAGCACGGCATGGTGGGCTATGACGTCCTGGATCCGGATCAGGACCGGGTAGTGAACATGCTGGGCAACTGGGACGCCGGCGTGGACCCGCGGACGTGGCAGCCGTTCCCCACCGTTTTTGAACGGGCCGCGGAACACGTCGATGTGACGACGGTCAGCCTGCCGCAGTTCAGCACCTCTGCCATGACCGAGGCCGCGCTCCGCGGAGGCCGCTTCCTCACCGGAACCACGTCGCACGCCCGGACCGAAGCGGCCGCCGAGGCCATGGCCGGCGCCGGTCCCTCGCTGATGTACTTCTATGTCAATGAGCTCGACAAGGCCGGGCACCGCCACGGCTGCCAGTCAGCCCAGTGGGAGCACCAGCTGGAAGAGCTCGATGCCACGGTGCGCCGGCTCAACGCCACCCTGCCGGCCGGCACCACGGTGCTGCTGACGGCGGACCACGGAATGGTGGACGTGCCCGAATCGCAGCGGATCGACTACTCCGCGGAGCCGGCGCTGCTCGCCGGGGTGCGGCACACCGCCGGAGAGCCGCGCATGGTCCACCTCTACCTGGAAGATAGGACGGACGACGCCGCCCGCGGCCGCCTGCTGGCCAACTGGCGGTCCCGTTTCGGGGACAGAATATGGGCCTTCACCCGTGAGGAAGCGATCGCGGGCGGCCTGTTCGGCGACGTGAGGGCCGAGGCCGCCTTGCGGATTGGCGACGTCATGATCGCGGCCCGGGACGCGCTGGCGCTTTACGATACACGCAGGGTCCGGCCCACTGCCCTTGAGGTCGTGGGCCAGCACGGTTCCCTGACGAAAGCCGAGCGGGAAGTCCCGCTGCTCTATTTCCAGGCCGACGGTAAAAAAGCGCCCCGCGGCTGAAATCCCTGCCTGAAAATCGGGACGGTAATTCCTGCCTGAAATTCGGGACTGAAATCCCTGCCGGAAACGCTGGCCCGGCTCCTATTGGTCGTTGCGGGTTCCGAAGACGATTTCGTCCCAGCTCGGAACGCTGGAGCGCTTCGGCTTGGCCGGCTGGCGCTCGGGCTGGTCCGTTCCGGCCTCATTCCGGGCAGCGGCGTGGGACTCGCGGTGCTGCCGGCGGGACGTTCCGCCGCCGATCAATTCATCCAGGCCGGGGCTCGCCGTCGGGCCGGTCTTAGGGGCCGGGCGCAGTTGCGAGGCCGCGATGGTGACTTCCCGGGTCTCGGTGCTGACGCCGTCATGCAGTTTCAGGGCATCGTCCTCCTCCGGGAGGCGCGGTGCGAGGCTCAGCCGCGAGAGCATCGAGGGCCTGCCGTCGCGCCGTCGCGTGAAGGGGTCGGTTTCCGACGGGGCGGCCGGCTCCACTGCAGGAACGTCCGGCAGACCAGGGGTGATGAGGGCTGGATCGGTCTCGGCCGGGGCGGGATCGTTCTCCGCAGCCGATTCGGGGATGGCATCCGGTTCCACAGCTGCCGGAAGCCCGGGTGTTTCCGGGACCTCCGAGGGACGGGGGTGGGCAGCGGGGACGCCGGTGGTCAGGAGCGTGGCAAGGGCGTCGTCCGCGTCCTCGTCCACGCCGATCCGCTGGCCGCGGCGGGAACGCAGCATGTCCAGCAGCCCGTCGGCGTCTTGCTCCTGGTGGATTCTGTCCTGCTGGAGCAGCATCTGGTGAATAATGCTGTGCTGGCCGGTCGCTGTGCGGGCGGCGGCCTCGGCATCGGTTTCAAAGTCGAAGGGCCGGTCGGAGACGGCCGTAAGGCGCCGGGTCGGCACGGGGCCTTCGAGCGGCTCAAGTTCGCTCAGCTGCTGGGCCCAGCGGTTGGCGTTTTGCAGGGTCTTCCGGGCGGGGTGGAAGGTCCACAGGGCCGGCGGCTCCTCGCCGATTCCGGCCGGGCCGCCGGGCTTGGGCTCGAAGCGGGCCACCACGTTCCAGCTGCCGTCGGGACGTCGCCAGGAATCCCACTCCAGTGTTGAGGGCTCGACGCCGTAGGCCCTGAGCCGGTGCTCGACCATGTCGCTGAGGGACGCCGGGTTTTCACCGAACACCGACCGGTAGGCGTCGTGGCCCGGGGCGGGGGAGGCGACCTCCACCTTGCGGGCCTGCTGCGCGATGTACTCGCGTTCGGCCAGGACCGGGCCCTCGTAGCGCTGGACTTTCTCCAGCGGAATTCCGGACAGTTCCGCCACTTCGGCGGCGGTGGCCCCGTTGCGAATCCTGGTCTGGATGTCGCGCGGTGACATGGCAATAGGGGGTGCGGCCGCGCTGGACGCGGTCTTCGCCGACGCCCGGCTGGCTGCCACCCGAAGTGCTTCATCGATCGGCAGCTGGAACATCGCGCCGCCGGTGCCACTCAACAGGAGATGCTCTCCGTCGTCGTGGACGCCTACAAGCCGTAGATCCTGCATACAAATCCTCCACCCTGGCATTACTAACAATCGAAACTCTGCCACCAGCCGGACGCATTTCGGGTTAGGACGGCAGGCGCGCCGTGATTTTCCGCGACTTTACGCGACTTTCCGCCGGTTTTTGCCGGTCTGCGGGAGAGATCGGGGCGAGGAGACCGGTGGGCTCTGGCATTCGGGAGGCGCTTAAGCAAAAATGACCCGACACCGGGCACAAAAACCGCATGTCCGGCGTTACAACGGTGAACCGTTCCCGGAGCCCAGGGTTACCATCCCGGCGGGCCACCCAGGAGCGGCGAATCAATCGAACGAATGCGGAGTGTGAGCAACAAATAATGGCGACTGATTACGATGCGCCGCGTAAGACCGAAGAAGACCTCAGCGAGGATTCGATTGAGGCTCTGAAGGCGCGGCGTACGGAGAAGCCTTCCGCCGTGGTGGATGAAGATGAGTCCGACCTCGCCGAAGGCTACGAACTTCCCGGCGCAGACCTGTCAGGGGAGGAACTGCTGGTCCGGGTCCTGCCCGCCCAGGCTGACGAATTCACGTGTGCCTCCTGCTTCCTCGTCCGCCACCGTTCGCAGATTGCCCGCGAAAAGGACGGCCTTAAGTACTGCAAGGATTGCGAGGGCTAGGCACGCGGCAGCCCTGACCAGGACCCCCGATCCCGGGCCCGCATTTCGGGACCGGGGAGGAGGCGACGTGAGGTGCCCTCTGGGAGTTGGGGAGAGCCGTGCAGGGGGCGGTGGGAACTAAGCGTTGAGCGCGGCGATCAGTTGCTCCGGGTGGCGGCTGGACGCCAGCCAGTACGGCGTGCGGTCCGAGGGGTCCTCGATCTCGATCCGGACCACCGGATCCACCCAGCCGCGGATACACAGGAACGCCAGCCCGTTGAGCCGGGTGCCCCGCTCCGCCGTCGCTTCTTTGCCCCGGAACGCCGTGGCCTTGCCCAGGAATCCGCGTTCAATCGTGGCCCTGCCCACCTTCAGGGTGGTCCTCGTGACCGTGATTGACGGCGTGGACAGGACCAGCAGTATGGAGATGATGACGAAGAGCACGATCGCTGCGGTGATGCCGGCCCAGATGCTGATGGGCGCCAGCATGAGGATCCCGGCGCTGGAGAACCCCGCCGCGACCAGCCAGATCCAGAAGTTCGGCCAAAGCTTCTCGGAGTAAAGGGCAGTGGAGTCGCGCGGGGCGCTCTTCGGGGCAGGCGCGGCTGCGCTGGATTCGGGCATAAGCACAGCTTTTCATCTTTCCCGGGCTATTTCACCTCGGCCCCGCCCGGCTCCAGCCCTGGATCAACCCGGAACAACCAGGATCAACCCGCATCCACCGCGCACCAGTCCCGCGGGCGGCGTGCCCGGGCAGGCCAGCGGCGGCTAGGACGATGTTCCTTGCGGGCGTTAGAGTGAGGGACTGTGACTGAAGAAAAAACCGCCGTCGCCAGTGCCGCACCGACGGCCAGCGACGCAGCCTACGGAACGCCCACCTTGACGGTACAGCTGAAAATGCTCGACGACGGGCTCGAGCCGCCGTCGTACGCGCACCCGGGCGACGCGGGCGCTGACCTCCGCGCCCGCGAGGACGTCGTCCTCGCGCCGGGGGAGCGCCGCCTCGTCCCGACGGGCGTCTCGATTGCGCTCCCGGATGGATTCGTTGCGCTGATCCACCCCCGGTCCGGCCTCGCCACCAAGCACGGACTCACGGTGGTGAACGCCCCGGGGACCGTGGACGCCGGCTACCGCGGTGAAATCGCGGTGACACTGCTCAATACGGACCGGGACGAGGCGATCGAGCTCCGCCGCGGCGATAGAATTGCACAAATGGTCATTCAGCGCGTGGAGTACGCCAGGTTCCTCCCGGTCGAGGAGCTCGACGGCTCTGTCCGCGGCGGGGGAGGCTTCGGTTCCACCGGCGGTTTCGGCGGACCGGCCTGAGCGCAGGCCCCGGCAACGCCACGGGAGCCAACTGCGTTTCTGCAGTGCCGCAGGCACTGCAGCACATGCAGGCAATGATGCACGAAATAAGGAGCCGGCCGCGGGGTAGCGGGCGGCCACGCGGACAGGCGCCAGGACGGCGCCGGGCGGCGGTACAGGATCACAACTGAAGGAGACACCCCATGGTTTTTGGGCGCGGCAGGAAAGCCAAACAGGAGCAGCCGACCGGGGCCGATACGGACCAGAACGCTGTGGCCACGGAAGCTGCTGGTGACGCCGCCGCGACACCGGCCGGGAACGTTGCCGAAACCGCCGGCCGGGCCGCGACCGGCCCCTTCGACGTCGCGGAAATCGAAGACCAGGACGGGTACGTGGACCTCGGTGCGCTGCTGATCGCGCCCCGCGAGGGACTCCAGCTCCGCTTGGAGGTTGAAGAGGCGAGCCAGCGCGTCGTCGCCGTCACTATGGACCTGGAGGGCTCGAGCCTTCAGCTGCAGGCCTTCGCCGCCCCCCGTTCCGAGGGCCTGTGGGATGAAATCCGTGAGCAGATCGGGCAGTCGGTCGGCAGCCAGGGCGGCCAGGTCGAGGAGGTCGAGGGCAGCTTCGGCACCGAACTCGTGGCGAAGCTTCCCGCCGGCGGCGCGGACGGCAGCCAGGGCTACCGCGTGGCCCGCTTCATCGGCGTTGATGGCCCGCGCTGGTTCCTCCGCGGAGTCTTCGGCGGCGAGGCAGCCCTTGACCGCGACGCGGCGGCCGGACTGGAGGGGCTCTTCCGGAAGATCGTCGTGGTCCGCGGCGAGAACCCCATGCCGCCGCGTGACCTGCTGCAGCTGCGCCTGCCAAAGGACACCGCCGCTGCACCGTCGCCGCAGGCGGCCCCCGAATTCGAACAGCCCGAACGCGGACCGGAGATAACCCAGATTGGCTGATGCCGCCGGCAAAAAATCCACCGCCGCCATGTCCGTCCGGGACTTGCCGGACCGCGGGCGGGTGCTGTGCCACGGCTTCATCGAGTCCGTCACGTACGTGCCCGCCAACCAGGTGGCTTCCTTCATTGCGATCCTGATCGATCACGACGTGCCTGCGCCCGTCAGCCGTTTCCCGGGATTTGGTGTCAAAGCCGGCTCCGGTGCCGGGACGGCCAGCAGCCTGCCGGCCAGCACCCTGCCGGCCAGCGGCGTGTCCACCCACCGGGTGCGCCCCGGCGCTCAGCGCCAGCGGCCAGCCGGTCCCAAGGAGCGGCTGCGCGTTGTATGGCTGGGCCGGCGCCGGATCCCTGGCGTCGACGCCGGAACGGAGCTCCGGCTTGAGGGCATGGTCACCATCCGCGACGGGCTGCCCACGATCTTCAACCCACGCTACGAAATACTCTCCCGCCAGGAGGAGCAATGACCTTGCCCGAACACCCCGAGCGGGACCGCCCGGAGCGGCCTCAACAAGACACCGACCGGCACGAGCCGGCGGAATCCGCGGACGGCGGCCGGGACATTTCCGCCCCCGTGACCTCCGAGCCCACAACGGCCCAGCCCACAACCGCCGCGCCCACCGTCGCCCAGCTTGCCGGGGACTACGCGGCCAAGGCCGGCCTGCACCGGTCGAGCAACGGCAACATCGACGTGCTGAAAAGCGCCGGCGGCATCCAGGGCATCGCCGAGAGCATCCTCCCGGGCCTGGTCTTCCTGATTGCCTTCACCATCGACCGGGAAAACCTGGCCATGGCCGTCACGGCCTCCCTGGCGGTGGCCGCCGTCTTCACCGTGGCCCGGCTGGTTCAGCGCAAACCGCTGACGCAGGCTCTGGCCGGCTTCATTGGCGTCGGCCTCTCCGCCTGGCTGGCCACCTCGACCGGCAAAGCAGAGAATTTTTACGTCCTGGGGTTCTTCACGAACGTCGGCTACATCCTGGCCATGTCGATCTCCGTGGCCGTGCGCTGGCCGATCGCCGGCCTGCTCTTCGGCTTCATCCGCAACGAGGGCGTGGAATGGCGCAAGGACCCGAAAAGGATCAGGGCGTACAGCATCGGCACATGGGTGATCGTTGCCGTGCTGGTCCTGCGGCTCGTGGTGCAGGTTCCGCTCTACTTCATGGGCGAGCAGGGCCTCGCCGCCCTCGCCACCACCAGGCTCATCATGGGCGCCCCGCTGTACATCCTCGGCATCTGGATTGCCTGGCTGATCACCCGGCCGGCCCCGGTGCCCGCCGCGGCCCCAGAGGCCAACTGACCCGTTGCGCTATCAGATATGGCCGTTCCCAGACTTCGGGAACGGCCATATCTGATAGCGCAACTATTGGGAGCGGAACTGCTCTAGCCGTCGAAGCCGTCGTCCCCGGCCGGCTGGGTGCCGTGGCCGTGCTGGTCCGAGGTCACCGGGTGCTGGTCCTCCAGCGGGGATTCGGGTGCCAGCAGGGCGCGGAGGTCGTCCTCGGCGGCGATCGTGGTGACAAAGAACAGTTCGTCGCCGCCGTCGATCACGTCGTCGCGGCTCGGCGTGATGGGCGCCTGGTCCCGCAGGATCGCGACGAGGGTGGCGTCTTCGGGCCACTGGACATCGCCCACGGTCAGCCCGATCACATGCGAGTCGTGCGGGACCGTGAACTCCACCAGCGAGGACACCCCGGTCTGCAGTGTCAGCAGCCGCACCAGGTCGCCGATCTCCACCGCCTCCTCCACCAGGGCGGTCATCAGCTGCGGGGTGTTGACCGCGACGTCGACGCCCCAGGAGTCGTCGAACATCCAGTCGTTCTTGGGGTTGTTGACCCGGCCGACGGTACGCCCGACACCGAATTCCGTCTTCGCCAGCAGCGAGACCACCAGGTTGACCTTGTCGTCACCGGTGGCGGAGACCACGACGTCGGCGTCCTCGAGTTTGGCGTCCTGCAGCGTGCTCAGCTCGCAGGCATCACCGACCAGCCAGTGGGCTCCGCGCAGCCCGCTCCGGCCGATCACCTCCGGCTTCTCGTCGATCAGCAGGATTTCGTGCTTGTGGGCCAATAACTCGCGGGCGATCGAGGACCCGACGCTTCCGGCACCGACGATGACGACTTTCACTCAGGACTCCTTGGCGGGGGATTTGGCGAGAATGTGGCCGATCTCGGAGCTCCGGTCCACGTTCAGCATGGCGTGGACAGTGTCGCCGTCCTGATAAGACGTGGCGGCAGCGGGCAGCATGCCCTCGCCGAACCGGGTCAGATACGCGATCCGGATGCCGGCCGCCTTCTCGATCGAGGAGATCGGGTGCCCGATCCAGTCGGGGTTGAGGTCAACCTCCGCGAGCACCAGCCGGCCCGAGGGCTCCCGGAAGTCACCGGCGATGTGCTGTTCGGGCAGGATGCGGCGCAGCACCTGGTCGGCGCTCCAGCGGACCGCGGCGACCGTGGGAATGCCGAGGCGCTGGTAGATTTCGGCGCGGCCCGGGTCATAGATCCTGGCCACCACATGGGGCACGTGGAAGGTCTCCCGCGCCACCCGGGTGGCGAGGATGTTGGAGTTGTCGCCGCTGGAAACCGCCGCGAAGGCATAGGCTTCCTCGACGCCGGCGCGCTTCATCGTCTCGCGGTCAAACCCGACCCCCGTGACCTTCCGTCCGGAAAATCCTGTGCGGAGCCGCCGGAAGGCGCGGTCATCCTGGTCGATGATGGCCACCGAATGCCCGGCGTCCTCGAGCGTGTGTGCCAGGGTTGCCCCGACACGGCCACAACCCATGATCACGAAGTGCGCCACATGGGCCTCCTCTTGGTTCTGCGTCTGATACTGCGTAAAACTCTACCGGCCACGCGGTCCCGGAAGGCCACGGGCACGGGGCGCCGGCCGGCGCCCTTGCGCACACCGACTTCGCCGTCATGACATCGCGTCCGAATCAGACTAGCTTTGTGTGGTGCTGACAATTTTCAATGCCGTGAAGCGGGTGCTGGTAGGCAAGCCCTTCCGGAACGACCGTCTGGCCCACACGCTCTTGCCGAAGCGGATCGCGCTGCCCATTTTCGCCTCGGATGCATTGTCCTCCGTGGCCTATGCCCCTGACGAAATCCTCCTGACCCTGGCCATCGCCGGCGTGAGCGCTGTCGCCGTCGCCCCGTGGGTGGGCCTCGCCGTCATGGTGGTGCTCCTGACCGTGGTGGCCTCCTACCGCCAGAACGTCCACGCCTACCCCTCCGGCGGCGGCGACTACGAGATCGCCAACGTCAACCTCGGCAAATTTGCCGGCCTCACCGTCGCCTCGGCGCTGCTGGTCGACTACGTCCTGACCGTGGCCGTGTCCATGTCCTCGGCCGCGACCTACCTGACCACCGCCGTGCCCTCGCTGCACGGACAACAGGCGGCGATTGCCACGATCGGCGTCATCATCCTGGCCCTGGTGAACCTGCGCGGCATCAGGGAGGCGGGCAGTGTCTTCGCCGTCCCGACCTACATCTTCATGGCCTCCATCCTGGGCATGACCGCCGTCGGGATCTACCAGGCCGTGACAGGCCAGCTGGGGCAGGCACCGTCGGCGGCGTTCGAGATTGTGCCGGAGCCGGGCTTCGACGAGGGACTTGTCGGCCTGGCCGGCGCGTTCCTGCTGCTGCGTGCCTTCTCCTCCGGCGCGGCGGCGCTGACCGGCGTCGAGGCCATCAGCAATGGTGTGCCCAACTTCCAGAAGCCCAAGAGCAAGAACGCGGCCACCACACTGCTCCTGCTTGGCGTGATTGCCTCCGCCATGCTGGCGGGCATCATCTACCTGGCCAACGCCACCAAGGTGCACATCGTGCTGGACCCGGCGACCGAATTCCTCCTGAACGGCAAACCGCTGGAAGAGGGGTACATCCAGAACCCGGCCATCAGCCAGATCGCGCAGACAGTCTTCGGCGAGGGGTCCATCCCGTTCTACATCGTGGTGGCCGCCACCGGCGTCATCCTCGTGTTCGCCTCCAACACGGCGTTCAACGGTTTTCCGGTGCTCGGCTCGATCCTGGCACAGGACGGCTACCTGCCGCGCCAGCTGCGGACCCGTGGCGACCGGCTGGCCTTCAGCAACGGTGTCCTGGCCCTGGCGGCCGGCGCCCTGGTGCTGATCATCGCCTTCAACGCCGACGTCACAAAGCTCATCCAGCTCTACATCGTGGGCGTCTTCATCTCCTTCACGATGAGCCAGCTGGGCATGATCCGGCACTGGGGACGGGAGCTGAAGCTTTCCAAGGAACCTGCCGTGCGGTTGCGCATCATCAAGTCCCGGACCATAAACACGGTGGGCTTTTGCATGACCGCCCTGGTCTTGGTGATCGTCCTGATCACCAAGTTCTCGCAGGGCGCCTGGATCGCGCTGCTGGCCATGTTCGTGCTGTTCCTGATCATGTGGAGCATCCGGGCGCATTATGACAACGTGGCCAAGGAACTCGCCGTGGACGAGGACTCCTCGCCGCGCGCGCTGCCCACCCGGGTGCACGCCGTGCTGCTCGTCTCGCACGTGCGCAAGCCGGTGTTGCGCGCCCTCGCCTACGCCCGGGCCTCCCGCCCGTCGCGGCTGGACGCCATTACCGTGGACATCAGCTCCGAGGAGACCGAGGCGACAGTTGCGGACTGGGAGAAGCTCGAAATCCCTGTGCCGCTGACCGTCCTTGCCAGCCCGTTCCGCGAAACGGTGACTCCGATCATGGACTACATCAAGAGCATGCGCCGGGATTCGCCGCGCGACCTGATCGTGGTCTACATCCCGGAGTACGTCGTGGGCAAATGGTGGGAGCAACTGGTCCACAACCAGACCGCGCTGCGCATCAAAACCCGGCTGCACTTCGAGCCCGGGGTCATGGTGTGCAGTGTGCCGTGGCAGCTGAAATCGTCCGAAGAAGCCAAGAAACTGCAGGATATCCAATGACCCCCGACACCCGGACGCACACCCACACCGAGACCCGCACCGAGCTGACGCTCGACGTCGGACCCGTCGCCCACGGCGGCCACTGTGTGGCCCGGCACGAGGGACGCGTCATCTTCGTCCGGCACGGGATTCCCGGCGAAAAGGTCCGCGTCCGGCTCACCGACGACGGCCCGGCCGCGAAATTCTGGCGCGCCGATGTGGTGGAGGTCCTGGAGGCCTCCCCGGACCGCGTGTCGCACTTCTGGGACCTCGCCGATTCCGCACGTTCCTGGTCGCACCGGCACCCGCCCGTCGGCGGCGCCGAACTTGGCCACATCTCCCTGGCCCGCCAGCGCAGCCTCAAGGCCGAGGTCCTGGCCGAACAACTCAAGCGGCTGGCCGGCGTCGAACTTGCGCCGGCAGAGCAGATCACAGTCGAGGCCGTCGGCGAGGCGGCAGGCGCCGGCGCAGGCGCGCCGGAGGATGCCGGCAGCGCGGGGGAGCCGGCCGCTTCCGGCCTGGGCTGGCGGACGCGCGCCGGCTTCGCCGTGACACAGGCCGGCAAGCTGGGCATGCACGCCCACCGCTCCGATGCCATCCTGCCCGTGCGCGAGATGCCGCTGGCCGTGGACGGAATCAACGCGCTCCGGCTCTGGGACATCGACCTGCAGGGCATCGACCGGATCGAGGTTGCCGCGCCGGCGAACGGCTCCCGGCCGCTGGTGCTGCTGGTGCCAGCCCCGGGAACCCGGTCCAAGCGGCTCAGCGGCATCCTGGCCCAGCTGCCCGACGACGTCTCGGTCGCCAGCCTGGACCCGGCCACCGGCGAGGTGCTGCAGTTGCGCGGCCGCACCTACGTCCAGGAGTCGGCCGCGGGCCACGAGTACCGGGTTACCGGCGACGGCTTCTGGCAGATCCACCGGGATGCCCCGGAGACACTCGTCGGCGCCGTCACCGGCTTCCTGCACGACGGCGGCTACCTCGCGCCGGGCTCGGTGGTGGCTGACCTGTACGCCGGGGCCGGGCTGTTCACGGCACCGCTGGCTGATGCCGTGGGCGTGACCGGATCCGTGCTCTCGGTCGAGGGAGCACCCGGAACCAGCCGCGATGCACGCAAGAACCTGCACGACGCCGCCCAGGTCGAGATCGTCCAGGGCCGCGTGGAGCGGGTGCTGCGGCAGAAACCGCGCAACTTCGACGCCCTGATCCTGGACCCGCCACGCGCAGGTGCCGGTAAGGCGGTAGTCAAACAGCTGATCGACGCCGGTCCCCGGGCCGTCGCCTACGTCTCCTGCGATCCGGCCTCGTTCGCCCGCGACCTGGGCTATTTCCGGCAGGGCGGCTGGGGCCTGGCCGGGCTGCGTGCCTTCGACCTGTACCCGCACACCCACCACATGGAGACTGTGGCGTTGCTGACTCCTCAACCGTGATGCCACTAGGATGGGCGTAGTAGTCCGTCGTCGCGCTCCATCACCGCTGCTTTTAATTTGACTGGTGTTGATGTAACGGCCGTTCCCTGCGTTTCTTACCTGCATTGCGTACCACGTTGTACTGATGCCTGTATTAGTTAGGCCGCCCTAACTAGCAAGGGTCCTGCGGCGCGACAAAGATGAAACTGTTGCGAGAGGAGTCCTGCGAATGAGCATTGTGGACAGTTTCGGTTCAAAAGGCAAACTTAATGTAGCCGGAACCGAATATGAAATTTTCCGGTTGAACTCCGTCGAAGGTGCAGAGAACCTTCCGTTCAGCCTCAAGGTATTGCTTGAAAACCTGTTGAGGACCGAGGACGGTGCCAACATCACGGCCGACCACGTCCGTGCGCTGGCAGGCTGGGATCCCAGCGCCGAGCCCGACACCGAGATCCAGTTCACGCCGGCGCGTGTGATCATGCAGGACTTCACCGGCGTGCCCTGCGTCGTTGACCTCGCCACCATGCGTGAGGCCGTCAAGGAGCTCGGCGGCGACCCGAAGCGGGTCAACCCCTTGGCGCCGGCCGAAATGGTCATTGACCACTCGGTCCAGATTGACGCCTTCGGCAACTCCGGCGCACTGGAGCGCAACATGGAGATCGAATACCAGCGCAACGGTGAGCGTTACCAGTTCCTGCGCTGGGGCCAGACTGCATTCGATGACTTCAAGGTCGTCCCGCCGGGCACCGGCATTGTGCACCAGGTCAACATCGAGTACCTGGCCCGCACCGTTATGACCCGTGAAGTCGACGGCGTTGTCCGCGCTTACCCGGACACCTGCGTCGGCACCGACTCGCACACCACCATGGTCAACGGCCTGGGCGTGCTGGGCTGGGGCGTTGGCGGCATCGAGGCCGAGGCTGCCATGCTCGGCCAGCCCGTGTCCATGCTCATCCCGCGCGTCGTGGGCTTCAAGCTCACCGGCTCCATCCCGGCCGGCGCCACCGCCACCGACGTCGTCCTGACCATCACCGAGCAGCTGCGCAAGCACGGTGTGGTCGGCAAGTTCGTCGAGTTCTACGGTGAAGGCGTCGCGGCTGTGCCGCTGGCCAACCGTGCAACGATCGGCAACATGAGCCCGGAGTTCGGCTCCACCGCCGCGATGTTCCCGATCGACGACGTCACCCTCGACTACCTGCGCCTCACCGGCCGGTCCGACGAGAACGTCGCCCTCGTGGAGTCCTACGCGAAGGAACAGGGCCTCTGGCACGATCCCTCCCGCGAGATCAAGTTCTCCGAGTACCTCGAGCTGGACCTGTCGACGGTTGTTCCGTCGATCTCCGGCCCGAAGCGCCCGCAGGACCGCATCATCCTCACCGAGTCCAAGGCCCAGTTCCGCGAGGACCTGCGCAACTACGTGAAGGAAGACCTGGCCGGCGGAAGCCTGGACGAAGCGATCGACGAAAGCTTCCCGGCTTCGGACTCGCCCTCATTCACCGCCTCAGCGTCGCACCTGAGTGACGTGGCCCCGCACGCGCATGGCCCGAAGTCCAACGGCCGCCCGTCCAACACGGTCAGCGTCAAGACCGCGGACGGACGCGAGTTCGAGCTGGACCACGGCGCGGTGTCGATCGCCTCGATCACCTCCTGCACCAACACGTCCAACCCGTCCGTGATGCTGGCCGCCGCACTGCTGGCCCGCAACGCCGTCGACAAGGGCCTGACGTCCAAGCCGTGGGTCAAGACCTCCGTGGCTCCCGGCTCCAAGGTAGTCACCGACTACTACAACAAGTCGGGCCTGACCCCTTACCTGGAGAAGCTCGGCTTCTACATCGTGGGCTACGGCTGCGCCACCTGCATCGGCAACTCCGGTCCGCTCGACGCCGAGATCTCCGAGGCCATCCAGGCCAACGATCTCTCCGTCACCGCCGTGCTGTCCGGCAACCGCAACTTCGAAGGCCGGATCAACCCGGACGTAAAGATGAACTACCTGGCCTCCCCGCCGCTGGTCATCGCCTACGCCCTTGCCGGCACCATGGACTTCGACTTCGACAACGACGCCCTGGGCCAGGACGAGGCCGGCAACGACGTCTTCCTGAAGGACATCTGGCCGAACCCGGTCGAGGTCCAGCAGGTCATCGATTCCTCGATCGACAAGGAAATGTTTGCCCGCGGCTACGAAGGCGTCTTTGAGGGCGACGATCGCTGGAAGGCGCTCGACACCCCCGCCGGCGACACCTTCGCCTGGGACGAGAAGTCCACGTACGTCCGTAAGCCCCCGTACTTCGAGGGCATGAAGGCCCAGCCGGAGCCGGTCCAGGACATCACCGGTGCGCGAGTGCTGCTCAAGCTCGGCGACTCCGTCACCACGGACCACATCTCCCCGGCCGGTTCCTTCAAGTCGGACACCCCGGCCGGCCAGTACCTGCTGGCCAACGGTGTGGAGCGCAAGGACTTCAACTCCTACGGCTCACGCCGTGGCAACCACGAGGTCATGATCCGCGGCACGTTCGCGAACATCCGCATCAAGAACCAGCTCCTGGACGGCGTGGAGGGCGGCTTCACGCGCGACTTCACCCAGGCCGACGGCCCGCAGGCCTACGTCTACGACGCCGCACAGAACTACCAGGCTGCCGGCACCGCGCTGGTGGTCCTGGCAGGCAAGGAGTACGGCTCGGGTTCGTCCCGTGACTGGGCCGCCAAGGGCACCGCGCTCCTGGGCGTCAAGGCTGTCGTTGCCGAGAGCTACGAGCGCATCCACCGCTCCAACCTGATCGGCATGGGTGTCCTCCCGCTGCAGTACCCGGCCGGCCAGAACGCCGCCAGCCTGGGCCTGACCGGTACGGAAACCTACGCAGTTGAGGGCGTCACCGCCCTGAACGACGGCACCACGCCGAAGACCCTCAAGGTCACGGCCACCGCTGAAGACGGTACCGTCACGTCCTTCGACGCCGTCCTGCGCATCGATACCCCGGGCGAGGCAGACTACTACCGCAACGGCGGCATCCTGCAGTACGTCCTGCGCCAGATCTCCGCGCACTAGCGGAGCTGCCGGGCACGCTCCGGTAACGCATGCAAAGGCCCCGGCCGGTCAATGACCGGCCGGGGCCTTTGCGTTCCCGGTTTCGGCCGCGGGTGCTGGATCTGGAGCGGGGGAGCGGAGAGCGTGAAGCGTGCAGGGCACCGGTGCTGGCCTCCGGCGCGGCGGCCCGCCCGGAGGCGTTAGAGTTAAAAGGCATGTCTACCACCCGAAGGAGGGGCCGTTGGGAATCTTGGACACCATCCGGAATCCGCAGGACCTGAGTAAGTTGTCCGGGGCGCAGCTGGATCAGCTGGCAGCCGAGGTCAGGGATTTCCTGATCGGCAACGTCTCCCGGACGGGAGGGCACCTGGGCCCGAACCTCGGCGTCGTCGAGCTCACCATCGCGGTGCACCGGATCTTCGATTCCCCCCGCGACAGCATTGTCTTCGACACAGGGCACCAGTCCTACGTGCACAAGCTCCTCACCGGACGGCAGGATTTCAGCACGCTCCGCCAGCAGGGCGGCATGTCCGGCTACCCGGACCGCGGCGAATCCGAGCACGACATCGTCGAAAGCTCGCACGCGTCCTCCTCGCTTTCCTGGGCCGACGGCATCTCGCGCGCCCGGCAGCTGACCGGCGACGGCGACCGCTTCGTCGTCGCGGTGGTGGGCGACGGCGCACTGACCGGCGGCATGGCCTGGGAGGCCATCAACAACATCGCGGCGGACAAGAAACGCCGTGTCGTGATTGTGGTCAACGACAACGGCCGCTCGTACGCCCCGACGGTCGGCGGGTTCGCCGACTACCTGGCATCCCTGCGCCCCACCATCGATTCCCTCCGGGCCGCCCCCTCCTATGAAGGCACGCTCGAGTGGTGGAAGCGCAAACTGCAGAAGGGCGGCCCCGCGGGGCAGTTCACGTACAAGAGCCTGCACGCCATGAAGAAGGGCATCAAGGACTGGTGGGCCCCGCAGGGCATGTTCGAGGACCTCGGCATGAAGTACATCGGTCCCGTCGACGGCCACGATCTCCAGGCCATGGAAAACGCCCTGTCCACCGCCAAGAACTATGCCGGCCCCGTGATCGTGCACGCCATGACGGAAAAGGGCCACGGCTACGCCCCGGCCCGCGCCCATGAAGCGGACCAGTTCCATGCCGTGGGGATCATCGATCCGGAGACCGGCGCACCCACCGAAGCCGGTGGCGCGAAGTCCTGGACCGCGGTGTTCGCCGACGAGATCGCCGACATCGCCGACGAGCGCCAGGACATCGTCGGGATTACTGGTGCCATGCTGATTCCGGTCGGGCTGCACAAGTTCGCCGCCCGGCACCCGGAGCGCGTGTTCGACGTCGGCATCGCCGAGCAGCATGCCCTCACCTCGGCTGCCGGCATGGCGTTCGGGGGACTGCACCCGGTGGTCGCGGTCTACGCGACGTTCCTGAACCGCGCCTTCGACCAGCTGCTGATGGATGTCGCCCTGCACAAAGCCGGCGTCACGATCGTGCTGGACCGGGCCGGCGTCACCGGACCCGACGGCGCAAGCCATCACGGCATGTGGGACATGGCCATGGTCCAGATCGTCCCCGGGCTGCACCTCGCCGCGCCGCGCGACGCCACCCGGCTGCGGGAGGAACTGCGCGAGGCTGTGGCCATTGAAGACGCCCCGAGCGTGCTCCGCTACTCCAAGGGCAACGTCGGCCCCGAAGTCGATGCGGTCGAACGCCTGGAGGACGGCGTGGACGTGCTGGCCCGCCGGCCCGCGGGCTCGAGCGAGAACGACGTCCTGATCGTCAGCGTGGGTGCCATGTCCGAACTCGCGCTGGACGTCTCCGGCCGGCTCGGTGCCCAGGGCATCAGCTCCACGGTGGTGGATCCCCGCTGGGTCCTCCCGGTCCGGCAGTCCATCATCGATCTCGCCGCGCGCCACCGCCTGGTCATTTGCATCGAGGACGGTGTGCGGGCCGGCGGCGTCGGCTCCCGGATCCGCCAGGAGATGCGTGCCGCGGGCGTGGACACTGCCCTCAACGAGGTGGGCCTGCCGGTCGAGTTCCTCGAACACGGCACGCGCAGCCAGGTGCTCGAACGCGTGGGCCTGACCGCCCAGCAGATCACGCACGACGTCGTCGCCCAGGTCCTGGGCACCAAGGTGCCGTTTGCGCGCCCCTTGCCCGGCCAGGAACATCCCAGCACCGGCAGCATCCCGCAGCTGTAGCCAGCACATCCGTTGAGCACTACCCGTGGGCGCCACTGAATCCGGCGCCGGACGGCCCAGGAAGGAACTGGCATATGAGTGGAATTATCAGAGTTTACAAGCGCGACGAAGAGGGCACCCTGCACTTCAGGGAGGCCTGGTTTGATGAGGACTACAGCCAGTTCGTGATGAACCACGGCGTCGTCGGACACCAGAGCAAGACGGACGAGACGGACGTCGCGGACGCGGAGGCCGCGGAGCGCCTCATGGACGCCTTCGCGGCGCAGTGCGCCGAGGACGGCTACGCCGAAATTCCGGCGGAGGAACAGTCCTGGGTTGTGGCCCAGTACGCGCTCAAGACCAAAGAGGGGACCAGCCGCGACCGGTACCTCGAGGAAAAAGCCAAAGACGCCCTGATCAGCCATCTGGCCTGGCGGGGCCTGGGGATCGTGGACCGCAGCGAATTTTCCGACGCCCGGCTCAACATCTTCTGCCTCACCCCGGACGTTAATAAGACGGTCAACGCCATCAAGGTCTGCATCCGCGGCGAAGACCTCGACTTCACCAAACTGAGCATTGGCGCCGCGCCGTTTGGCGAGGATACTTTCAAGCTCAAGCACTCGCCGAAGCCGGCAAACGGCTTCACGCTGTAGGCAGCACGGGCAAGGAGCCGGGCACGGCTCACACCAGTTTGGGGGCACGGACTGAAAGGCAACGCAATGACGCGCAAACCCTCGAAACCAGGCTGCACCCCGCTGCCCGCGGGACTCGCGGCGCCGGCGCGAAAGTCGCTCGCGCACGCGGGGGTCGAGACCCTCGAACACCTCGTGCAGCTTGGCCGGCGCCGGCTTGCCGGGATGCCGGGCGTCTGCCCCCGCACCCTCGCGCAGCTCCAGGACGCCATGGACGAGCACGGGCTGAAGCTGCCGGCAGGGTAGCGGGGTCCCGCTTCTCCGCCGCCCGCGGCGGCCTGGCCGGGGCACCCGCCGGGGCGATATAGGCTAAAACCATGACTGAATACCGCCGCGTTGGAAATTCCGGACTGTCCGTCTCTGTCGTGGGACTTGGCTGCAACAACCTGGGCCGGTCCGGGACCGTGACCGAATCGCAGGAAGGCACCGACGCCGTCGTGCATGCGGCGCTCGACGCCGGGATCACCTTCTTTGACGTCGCGGACGCCTACGGCCGCGAGCCCGGCCTCAGCGAGTCAATGCTCGGCAAGGCCCTCGGTTCCCGCCGCGACGATGCGGTCATCGGCACGAAGTTCGGCATGGACATGCGCGGCGCCAACGGCGAGGACTTTGGTGCGCGCGGATCCCGCCGCTACATCATCAAGGCGGCGGAGGCCTCGCTGCGCCGGCTCGGCACGGACTGGATCGACCTCTACCAGTTCCACACCCCGGACCCGCTCACGCCCATCGACGAGACGCTCTCGGCCCTCGATGACCTCGTCACCAGCGGCAAGGTCCGCTACATCGGCCACTCCAACCGGGCCGGCTGGCAGATCGCCGAGGCTGAGTACGTGGCACGCGCCCGCGGGGGAGCCCGCTTCATCTCCAGCCAGAACCACTACAACCTGCTGGACCGGCGCGCCGAACTCGAGGTGACCCCGGCGGCCGAGGCCTACGGCCTGGGCGTCCTGCCGTACTTCCCGCTCGCCAACGGCCTGCTGACCGGCAAATACTCCGCCGGCCGGGCCCCCGAGGGAAGCCGGCTCAGCCACACCCGCACCAACCTGGTCCACGACGCCGACTGGGAACAGCTGGGTGCCTTCGGCAAGTTCGCCGCCGACCGCGGGCTCAACGAAGTCCAGGTGGCCTTCTCCTGGCTGGCCGCCCAGCCGTCCGTCAGCAGCGTCATCGCCGGCGCCACCACGCCGGAGCAGGTGCGCCAGAACGCCGCCGCCGTGGCCTGGAAACCCAGCCAGGCCGACCTCGCCGAGCTGGACGACCTCTTCCCGCGCACGCCCAAGGTGGCGCTGTTCTGAACGGTCCAGTTCTGAACGGTCCAGGTCTGAACACTGATCGTATGAACAGTGCTGGTCTGAACAGTGCTGCAAGCGCCCGGGCGGCGGTACCTGCCGTGACGCATTCGATCCTGATGGACGTCGACACTGGGATCGACGACGCCCTGGCCCTGGTCTACCTGCTGTCCCGGCCCGAGGTCCACGTCCAGGCGATCACGTGCACCGCCGGGAACGTCGGGGCCCGTCAGGTGGCGCTGAACAACCTGGCCCTGCTGGAGCTCTGCGGCCGCGAGGGCATCGAGGTGGCCATCGGCGCCGAGGTCCCGCTGGAGATCCCGCTGGTCACCACCGAGGAGACCCACGGGCCGCAGGGCATCGGCTATGCCGAGCTGCCGCCGCCGCGCCAGCAGATCTCGGCGCGGCACGCCGTCGACGTCTGGGTCGAGGAGGCGCGGGCGCACCCGGGGGAGCTCACCGGCCTGATCACCGGACCGCTGACCAACTTCGCCCTGGCCCTGCGCCGGGAACCGGAACTTCCCCGGCTGCTCAAGGGACTTGTGATCATGGGCGGCAGCTTCTACTACCAGGGCAACACCACCCCTACGGCCGAATGGAACACCTCGGTGGATCCGCATGCCGCCAAGGAGGTGTTTGCCGCCTACCGGGGCCTGCCCGAGGACAAACTGCCGATCTTGTGTGCCCTGGAAATGACCGAGCGGATCGAGATGCACCCGGAGCACCTGCGCCGACTTGGCGAGGCCGCCGGTGCACCGGAGCCCGAACTCGTCCTCCCGGAGCAGTCCGAAGGCCAGCGGAGCCAGTCCGGGAACCCCCTCGTCGCTTGCCTGTCCGACGCCCTGCGCTTCTACATGGAATTTCACCGCCTCTATGACCAAGGCTATGTGGCGCACGTGCACGACGCCTTCGCGGCCTGCGCTGCAGCGGGGCGCACACCGTTCGCCACCCGGCTGGCCACGGTCGACGTCGAAACGGATTCGCCCCTGCTGATCGGCACCACGGTGGCCGATTTCCGCGGGCTGTGGGGGTTGGCGCCGAACGTCAGGATCGTCTCTGACAACAACCCCGGGCAGTGCTTCGACGAACTGATTTCCTCGATCGGCGCCCTTGCGCGCGCGGTGGGCCCCCGGGCGCCGGTGGCCTGAAACCGGACAGTACGGCTGGGCCAATGCGGGGAGTGCCCGGACGGGTCTGCAGATCGCTACAATGGTCGCCGCTCGCTAGGATGGTAGCTGCGCCGAGGTGACATGAGGCGGAACTTGTTGTACCCAGCCAAAGGAACACCCCTCATGTCACAGCCAGCCCTCACCATCATTGCCCCTGGACAGGCGGCCGGCCGCAGGCGCCGCCTGCTCGAAATCGCCGGCGCCGCCGCGATCGCCGCCACCTACATCTTCCTGGTGCTGACCCAGCCCGCTGACATTGCCAACGGCCCGGCCAGCTTCTCGGCCCTCGTTGCCCTCGGCGGCTTCCTGCTCGGCGCTGTGCTGCTGATTGTGGCCGTCCTGCCGGCGCTGCCCACCTCCACCGTGGTCCTCATCCCGGTGGCGCTGGTCCTGAACGTGGTCCTCGGACAGCTGATGGGCAGCACGGGCCTGCCGTTCTACATTGACGCGATCGGCACCGTCCTGATCGCCGTCCTCGCCGGACCCGCAGCGGGTGCCGCCACGGGCGCGCTGAGCAGCATCGTCTGGTCCTTCTTCAACCCCACCGTTCTGCCGTTCGCCGCCGGTGCCGCCCTGATCGGATTCCTCGCCGGCATGGCCGCGCGCGGCGGGCTGTTCCGCCGCTTCTACCTCGCCCCCGTCGCCGGCTTCGTCACCGGCATCCTGGCCGGCGTCGTCTCCGCCCCGATCGCCGCGTTCGTCTTTGGCGGCACGTCAGGGCTGGGTACCGGGGCGATCGTCAGCGCCTTCCGCGCCATGGGGGACACCCTCCTCGCCGCCATCACCAAGCAGGCACTGATTTCCGACCCCATGGACAAGGCGATCGTTTTCACCATCGCGGCGCTGCTCGCCTACGCGCTGCCCCGCCGCGCCACCTTCCAGTTCCCCTTCGTGCGGCGCTACCGGGTACTCGCCGGCAAGGCCCCGGCAGCGCCGGACGCCTGAGCCCCGCTGCGGCTGGGACACCCCGACCCTGCGACACTGCCACAGCGACACTGACCCTGAGACACTGACACAGCGACCATGACACCGCGACTGCACCCCTTCACCGCGCTGACCCTCGCCGTATGCGCCGCCGTCGTCACGACGGCGGCCGCCTATTGGCCGCTGTCTGTTGCCGTGGCCCTCGCCGCGGTGATCCTTGCCGCCCGCCATGGCATTGCGGGGCGCGTCCTGACCGCAGGAGCCGTGATCCTGACGCCTCTGTGCCTGTCCCTGCTGGTGCTGCACGGCCTCTTCTTCCCTGAGGGCCAGACCGTGCTGGCCCAGTGGGGTCCGGCGAGGGTCACGGCCGAGGGTCTGGGCTTCGCGCTGGAGCTGGGAACCCGGACCACGGCCTGCGTGCTGGTATTCCTGCTCTTTTCCTTCACCGTGAGCGTCCCCGACCTCGTCTCCGCCCTCGCCGGGCGCAGGATCCCACCGCAGTTCGGCTTCGTCCTGGCTTCCACGCTCACCCTCCTGCCCGCCGTCGCGGGCCGCCTGGACCGGATCCGGCAGGCCCAGGAAACCCGCGGGATGGTGGTCGGACGCGGCCTGCTGTCCCGCCTCGGCACCCTCCGTCTGCAGATGGTGCCGCTGGTCCTGGCCCTGATTGACGACGCCGGAAGCCGCGCCCAGGCGCTCGACGCCCGCGGCTTCGGCAGCCCGGGGCCCCGGACCAGCTACCGCGAAGTCGCCGACCCGCCCGCCCAGCGGCTATGCCGGGCAGCCGCACTGGTATTCGCGGCGGCCGCCGTCGCCGGGCGGATTGTGGCCTCCTGGCCTGCCGGGGCGGTGTCATGACGGCCACCACCCGCACGGCGCTTCAGATCCGGATCGAGGCGTTCACGTTCCACGGCGATGACACCCCGGTGCTGAGGGATGCCGCACTCTCGGTCACGTCGGGTTCCCTGACCGCCGTCCTGGGCGGGTCCGGGAGCGGAAAATCCACGCTGGGCAAACTTTTGGCCGGCTGGCTCCGGGCCGGTCACGCCGGACAATTCCGCGGCAGCCTGGAGCTTGGCGGCACGGTGCTGGAATTCCGCGGCGTGCCCGAGGACCCCCGGATCAACCCGGCCGAGTGGTCGCGCCGCGTGGCCTTCGTTCCGCAGGACGCCGCGGCGATGCTCTCCTCGGTGCGCGCCACGGTCGCGGAGGAGCTGGCCTTCGGCCTGGAAAACCGCGCGACGGCCCGGGAGGACATGCTCCGCGCGGTGGAGCGCACCGCCGCCCGCACCGGACTCTCTCACCTGCTGGACCGGGACCCGGCCACGCTCTCCGGCGGGGAGCTGCGCCGGCTCGCCGTGGGCTGCGCCGTCATCACGGAACCGGACGTGCTCATCCTGGACGAGCCGCTGGCATCGCTGGACGCGGCCGGAGCCGCGCAAGTCGAGGCCCTGGTCCGCAGCCTCTGCGGCGCCGGGACCGGCGTCGTCCTCCTGAGCCAGGCAGCCGACGGGCTCGCCGGGGAAGCCACGCACTGGACGATTCTTGACGCTCAGACCGGGCCCGACGGCAGGAGGGTCACCGCTGCCGGGACGGTCACCGCTGCCGGGACGCCGGCGCAGCTGGCGGGCTCGGCCGAACTGGAGCGCGCCGGAGTGATTGGCGTAGGCGGGCCCGGCGGCATTGGGCCGAGCGGTATTGGGTCCGGCGTCCTGGGGGCCAGTGGGTCCGGCGTCGCCGCCGGCGCCCGCCATCCCGGGCCGGTGCCTGCCGCGGCGCCCGGTCCCGGCCCGGCATCGCTGGAACTGCGCGGGGTTGGGTTCGGCTACGCTCGGGACCCGCGTCGGCACGGCACCGGCGCGCAGGACCGGGTCCTCCGGGACGTGGATTTCGCCGTGCGCCCGGGCGAGATCATCGCCGTGACCGGGCTCAACGGCGCCGGCAAGTCGACACTGCTGCGCCACTTCAATGGACTGCTCCGGCCCTCGGCCGGGGACGTGCTGGTCTGCGGGCGCAGCATTGCCGGCGAGCCGGTGGGAAAGGTCGCGGCCTCCGTGGGCCTGTTGTTCCAGCACCCCCGGGACCAGCTTTTCGAACGCACCGTCCTGCGGGAAGCCGCGTTCGGACTCCGGCAACTGTCCGGAAAGGCCGGCGCCGAGGGCAAGGCCCGGGCCGCGCTGGCCGCGGTGGGCCTGTCCGGTACCGAGGAGGCACACCCGGCCGAGCTGTCCGCCTCCCGGCAGCGGCTGCTCGCCCTGGCCACGGTCCTGGCCCGCGAACCGGCGGTGGTGGCCCTGGACGAACCGACCGTCGGGCTGGACCGGCACGGCCTCGAGGCGCTGCAGGGCGCCGTCGACCGCGCCGCCGCGCGGGGCGCCGCCGTCGTCATGGTCACCCACGACCTGGACTACGCACGGAGGAACGCGCACCGCGTCCTGGAACTCAGCGGCGGGAGCCTGCGGGAAATCTGACTGGGGCCGCGGGGTAGGCACGGAATCCAACGCAGACATCGAGGCTGCCCACGTCATGGCGCCGCCGGGATGCCCGGCCACTCTCCCGAAAGCAGCGCCGCCGCCCGGACCAAAGTCCGGGCGGCGGCGCCAACAAAAGCGAGCGGTGAAGCCTGGCTTTAGGCCGGCTCTGACGCCACGCCCGGGGCCAGGAACTTCTTGCCGTTGACCCGTTCCGAGGCGCCCACCCGGTCCAGATACGGGGTGATCCCGCCCAGGAACATCGGCCAGCCCGCGCCGAGGATCATGCAGAGGTCAATGTCCTCGGGACCGGCCACAACGCCTTCCTCGAGCATCAGCCCGATTTCCTCCGCCAGGGCGTCCTGCGTCCGGCGCAGCACCTCCTCGCCGGTGGACGGGGTGCTGCCAAAGGACATCAGCGCCAGGGTTTCGGCCGGTATGAACGGCTTGCCGTCCGGGCCCGGCACCGGTGTGCCGTTCTGCACGGCCCAAATGGACGTCACACCGTTGTCGATCAGCACCTGCAGGTTCGCCGAGACCCTGAAGCGGTCCCCGAACGCCGTGTGCAGCGATTCCTGGACATGCTGCGCCACGGGCAGGCCCACCATGGCGCCGAGCACAAAGGGCGTCATGGGCAGGCCCATCGGCCGCAGCGCGTTATCGGCCACGTCGGCGGGGGTGCCCTCGTCGAAGGCCGCGGTGACTTCACCCATGAGGCGCAGCAGGACGCGGTTGACCACAAACGCGGCGGCATCCCTGACCAGCACCGCCGACTTCTTGAGCCCCTTGGCGAGCTCGAACGCGGTGGCCAGCACGGCGTCGTCGGTCTTCGGTGCCCGCACGATCTCCAGCAGCGGCATCACGGCCACCGGATTGAAGAAGTGGAAGCCGACCAGGCGCTCGGGGTGCTCAAGGTCCTCCGCCATCGCGGTGACGGACAGCGAGGACGTGTTGGTCGCGAGGATGCACTCTTCCGAGACGATCGCCTCGACTTCCTTGAAGACCTGCTTCTTGACGTTGAGTTCCTCGAAGACGGCCTCAATGACGAAGTCGGCGTCGGCGAAGGCCTCCTTCGAAACTGATCCCGTGACGAGCGCGCGGGTGCGGTTGGCGGCGTCGGGGCTGATCCGGCCCTTCGCCAGCAGCTTCTCCACCTCGGCGTGGACGTAACCCACGCCCTTGTCCACGCGGGCCTGGTCGATGTCCGTGAGGACCACGGGCACTTTGAGCTGGCGGGCGAAGAGCAGGGCGAGCTGGCTGGCCATCAGGCCGGCACCGACGACGCCGATCTTCGTCACCGGGCGCGCAAGCTTGCGGTCCGGGGCGCCGGCTGGACGCTTGGAGCGGCGCTGCACGAGGTCCAGGAAGGCGTACACCGTGGAGCGGAACTCGTCGGTCTGCATGAGGTCGGCGAGCGTCTCGCATTCGAGCTCAGCGGACTGCGCCTGGGTCAGGGTGCGGTTGGCCTCCATGACGTCCAGGACCTTGGCGGGCGCCGGGGAAGCGTTGGAGGTCTTGGCCTCCACGAAGGCGCGGCCCTTGGCGACGGCGGCCGCCCAGCGGGCGGCGACCTCCGGAGCGGACGGGTCCACGGCGTTCGCCCGCTCCGGCGCCACGGCACCGGCAATGACTTTCGCGGCCCACGCCAGGGACTGTTCCACGAAGTCGGCCGGCTCGAACATCGCGTCCGCCATGCCCAGCTGGTAGGCCTGCGGCCCGGTGAGCGTGCGGTTGTTGCTCAGCGGGTTTTCGATCATGACCTTGAGGGCGTTCTCCGGCCCGATCAGCCGCGGCAGGATGTGGACCCCGCCCCAGCCAGGGATGAGTCCGATGAACGCCTCGGGAAGGGCCAGAGCGCCGGCGCCGGTAGAGACCGTGCGGTAGGTGGACTGCAGCGCGATCTCCAGGCCGCCGCCCAGGGCCAGTCCGTTGATGAATGCGAAGCTCGGCACGCCGAGGTTCGCGAGGGTGGCGTAGACGTCGTGGCCGAGCTGGGCCATCCACAGGCCCTGTTCGCGTCCGCTGACGGACTTGACCGTGGAGAGGTCGGCGCCGGCCACGAGGAAGTACGGCTTGCCGGTGACGCCGACGCCGGCAATCTCGCCCCGGGCGGCGCGTTCCTTCAGTCCTTCCAGGACCGTGCCGAGTTCGATCAGGGTGTTGGGTCCGAGGGTGGTGGGCTTGGAGTGGTCCAGGCCGTTGTCGAGGGTGACCAGCGCGAAGATGCCGGGGCTTTTGCCGTCAGTCGTCTCCCCACCGTCGACGGGCGGCAGTTCGATGTCCTGGACGTAGGAGTGGGTGACCGTCTCGTGCGGGAAGAGGTCTGCAAGCTTGCGGAAGTCAGCGGCGCTCATGCTGTGGCTCCAGTCTCGGTGGTCGTGGTCTCTGCGTGCTGTGCTGCGGTGCCGTGTGTTTCAGTGCTGTGTGTTTCGGTGCCGTAATCCGCGTGATGCGGGTTCTCCCAGATTACGGTGGCGCCCATGCCCAGGCCGATGCACATCGTGGTCATGCCAAAGCGGACCGAGGGGTCCTCCTCGAACTGCCGGGCCAGCTGGTTCATCAGCCTGACCCCCGAGGACGCCAGCGGGTGCCCGACGGCGATCGCGCCGCCATAGCGGTTGACGCGGGGGTCGTCGTCGGCGATCCCGAAATGGTCCAGGAAGCTCAGGACCTGGACGGCGAAGGCCTCATTGATTTCGAAGAGCCCGATGTCCCCGATCCCGAGTCCGGCGTTCTTGAGTGCCTTCTCGGTGGCCGGGACCGGGCCGATGCCCATGACCTCGGGGTCGACGCCGGCGAAGGCATAGCTCACCAGGCGCATCCTGACCGGCAGCCCGAGTTCCTCGGCGGCATCGGCGGAGGCCAGCAGGGCTGCGGTGGCGCCGTCGTTCAGGCCCGCGGCGTTGCCCGCCGTGACCCGGCCGTGGGCGCGGAACGGCGTCTTAAGCGTGGCCAGGTCCCCGAGCGAGGTCCCCGGGCGCGGGGGTTCGTCCACGGTGTTGACGGTCCAGCCCTGGCCCGGCTTCATCGTGGCGACGGGTACGAGGTCGGGCTGGATCTGGCCGTTGGCGTAGGCTGCGGCGAGCTTGTCCTGCGAGGCGACGGCGTAGGCGTCTGTGCGGTTCTTGGTGATGGCCGGGAAACGGTCGTGCAGGTTCTCGGCCGTGTTGCCCATGTTCAGCGCGGCCGGGTCCACGATCCGTTCGGACATGAAGCGCGGGTTGGGGTCGGCGCCGGCGCCCATCGGGTGGTTGCCCATGTGTTCCACGCCGCCGGCGATCACGACGTCGTACGCGCCGAAGCCGATGCCGCTCGCCGTCGTGGTGACGGCGGTCATGGCGCCGGCGCACATGCGGTCGATCGCGAAGCCGGGCACGGTGCGGGGGAGTCCGGCCAGCAGGGCGGCTGTGCGGCCGATGGTCAGACCCTGGTCGCCCGTCTGGGTGGTGGCGGCGATCGCGACCTCGTCGACTCGGTCCGCCGGAAGCGAGGGGTTGCGGCGCATCAGTTCGCGGATGCACTTGACCACGAGGTCGTCGGCGCGGGTGCCCGCGTAGATGCCCTTGTCGCCGGCGCGGCCGAACGGGGTGCGGACGCCGTCGACAAAGACGACGTCGCGCACGGTCCTGTTTCTTCCGCTGCTCGGGTTTGCGCTGCTGGGTTTTCCGCTGGTGCGGGCTTGGCTCACGGCGTACTCCTCATTGAGACATGGTGCCGGAACCGCGCTAGCGGCAGGGGTTGCCACAGGCAGGAGGGTTCCGAACGACATCATGCATCATGTTACTCGCCAGTAACATAGCTGGCAAGGAGGAGATGAGCGGCCCCGGAAGGAGCCGCTAGACCGTGGAACCCGACGGCGCCTCCGCAGCGGCCTTGGGTTCCTTCGCGGGCAGCGGCTCGGGGTGCAGGAAAGCCTCGGCAATGAGCGGAGCCGTGATTTCGATCTGCCACTGGCGCGCCCCGAGGTTCGCCAGTTCCTCGGCCACGCCTTCCTCGCTGCATTCTGCCGGTGGACGCCAGGCGACCCGCCGAAGATAGTCCGGGGTCAGCAGGTTTTCCACCGGCAGGTTCAGTTCCTCGGCCCTGGCCTGGAGTTTTGGACGGGCGGTGGCGAGCCTGGCGGCCGCCTCCGGGTCCCGGTCCGCCCAGACGCGCGGGGGCGGGGGAGCGTTGGTGGGCAGGTGCAGCGGCGGCAGGTCCTCCAGGGCCCGGGCCACGCCGATGCAGCGCAGCCAGCGGGGGGCTTCCCGCTGTGCGGCGCGGCCGTGGAAGCCCTTGGTGCCCAGGAGCTGGGGAACCGTGGAGGGCATCGCTTTGGCCGCGGCGACGAGCGCGGAGTCCGGGATCAGCCGGCCGGGGGCGACGTCACGTTTCTGGGCCAGGGAATCGCGTTCCAGCCACAGCTCCCGGACTGCGGCCAGTTGGCGTCGGTCCCGGATCTGGTGCAGCCCGGACGTCTTGCGCCACGGATCAACGCGCGGCGGGGCCTGTCCGGCTTCGAGGATGGCGGCGAATTCCTGCTCGGCGTATTCCAGCTTCTCGTCCGCCACGAGCAGCTCAATCAGTTCCTCGCGCAGCTCGGTCAGGACTTCGACGTCGAGCGCGGCGTAGCGCAGCCACGGTTCCGGCAGGGGGCGGGTGGACCAGTCGGCGGCGGAGTGTTCCTTCGCCAGGCCGAAGCCCAGGAGCTGTTCGATCACGGCGGCGAGGCCCACCCGGGGCAGCCCGGCCAGGCGGGCGGCGAGCTCGGTGTCGAAGAGTTTGTCCGGCCACATGCCGAGTTCGGACAGGCAGGGCAGGTCCTGGCTGGCGGCGTGCAGGATCCATTCGACGCCGCGCAAAGCGTCATTGATGATGCTGAGGTCCCCGAAAGGTTCGGGATCGATCAGCCAGGTTCCGGAGCCTTCGCGCCGGATCTGGACCAGGAAGGCGCGCTGGCCGTAGCGGAACCCCGAGGCGCGCTCCGCGTCCACGCCCGCAGGGCCGTGGCCGGCGGCGAGGGCCGCGGCGCAGCGTTCGAGTCCGGACTGGGTTTCAATGACCAGCGGCACGCCGTCGCGGGGAATGTCGAGGTCGATCACTTCAGGGACCAGGCTGTCGAAGCCTTCCACGGTGATGTGGGCTGTGGTGTCAGCGGCCTCGGCCGTAGTGCGACTGGCGCCGGCCGTGCTGATTTCCGGATTCTGAGGGGTCATGGTCTCTACAGTTTACCGACAACATGGCGTATAGGGCCGTGACCGCGGCCGAACAGGGGCCTCATGCGTGTCCGCGGGGGCGGCGGGGAAGGGCCGTGACGCCCTCGGGCAGGGGCGGCAGCCCGGCGAAGGTGCAGACCATGTCCGACCACGCCTCCAGGTGCGAGGTGATGTCCGGGGTGGCCGGGGTCCAGGAGGCCCGGAGCTCAATGTCGATTGAATTCGGCCGGTCCGACAACGTTCCAAAGCTCTCCGAGAGCACCCGGGTGGCGGTGCCGCCGGCGGAGCGGTAGGGGGCCTGATGGTTCTCCAGCGCTTCGACCAGCCAGGTCCACGCCACGGACCCCAGGAGTTCGTCGTTGCCCATCTCGGGTTCCAGCTGGGCGCGGATGTAGGTGACGATCCGGAATTCCCCGTCCCATACGGCAGAGCCGTCGGGATCGTGGAGCAGAATGAAGCGGCCAGTGGCCAGCTCGACGTCGTCGCTGCCGGACGCCCGTGCCAGGGCCGCGGCGGCCGGGCCGTGGACCGGTCCGCCGGCGGGGGAGTCGCCCGGGCCGATCACTTCCGCGCCCAGGGCCACCGCGAACGGTGCCAGCCGGGACGGGGCCGGAATTTCGTCCAGGTGCAGCTCGCTGCGGCACCGTGCCTGCCGAAGGGTCCCCAGGGCGAAGAGGAAATCTGCCGGAACCTGATCGAGGGAGCTCACCTTGGAAGGTTATGCAACGGCCGGAGCCCTGCCCGGCAGGCTCGCCGCCGGGCAGGGGAAGCGTTGCACGGCTCAGGCAGCGGCGAGCTCGCGCTTGATGGCCGCAATGAAGGAATCAACGTCATCCTCGGTGGTGTCGAAGGAGCACATCCAGCGGACCTCGCGGGCCGCCTCGTTCCAGTCGTAGAAGCGGAAGGACTTGCGCAGCCGGTCCGCGACACCGGCAGGCAGGACGGCGAAGACGCCGTTGGACTCGGTCTTCTGCGTCAGTTCGACGCCGGGGATCGCCTCGACGCCGGCGCGCAGCCGGGCGGCCATGGCGTTGGCGTGCGAGGCCGAGCGCAGCCACAGCTCACCCTCGAGGAGGGCAATGAACTGGGCGGACATAAACCGCATCTTGGAGGCCAGCTGCATGTTCATCTTGCGCAGGTAGACCAGGCCGTGTGCGGCCTCCGGGTTCAGGGCGACCACAACCTCGCCGAACAGCAGGCCGTTCTTCGTGCCGCCGAAGGAGAGGATGTCCACGCCGGCGTCACGGGTAAAGGCCCGCAGCGGGACGCCCAGGTGGGCGGCGGCGTTGGCCAGCCGGGCACCGTCCATATGCAGCTTCATGCCCTTTGCGTGGACATGCTCAGCGATGGCCCGGACCTCGTCCGGGGTGTAGCAGGTGCCAAGCTCGGTGGTCTGGGTGATGGACACGGCCAGCGGCTGGGCGCGGTGCTCATCGCCCCAGCCCCAGGCTTCCTGGTCGATCAGTGCGGGGGTGAGCTTGCCGTCGGTGGTGGGGACCTGCAGCAGCTTGATGCCGCCGATCCGCTCCGGTGCACCGTTTTCGTCCATGTTGATGTGGGCGGTGGAAGCGCAAATGACCGCACCCCAGCGCGGAAGGAGCGACTGCAGGGACAGGACGTTGGCTCCCGTGCCGTTGAACACCGGGAAGCACTCGATGCCTTCGCCGAAGTGCTCTTCCATCAGCTGCTGCAGGCGCGCGGTGTAATCGTCCTCGCCGTAGGAGACCTGGTGGCCTTCGTTGGCGGCGGCCAGGGCCGCAAGAACTTCCGGGTGCACGCCGGAATAGTTGTCCGAGGCGAAGCCGCGGACGGAGGGATCGTGGAGCCGCACCGCAGTGCCGGCAGGGACAGTTTCAACTGTGCTGGTCATCGTTTTGCTCACGCTTTCAGTCTAAGAGGTCGGGCCGCCCGGGCTAAGCCCGGGGCCCTGGATCGGGTCCCAGACCCTGTGCCACAGACGCTGGGGCCCTGGATCCGGGCCGCGGAATCAGGGGCAGTTCAGCGGCTGAGCAGCAGCCGCTGGCCGTTCAGGTCGCCGGCAGGAGCGTTGAAGAGTCCCGCTGCGGCAGCCGCCAGGTCAGCCACGTCCGTGAAGCCCGGGAACTTGCGGTCCGGGGCCTTGGCCCGCATTTTCGCGTCAACGAGGGCTTTCACCACGAAAATGACGGCGGCGCTCCGCAGCGCGGCGCTGTCCTGTCCGGCGTTATCCTGTTGCGCCCTGTCCTGCTCTGGAGTGCCTGTGCCGGTGGCATTGCCCGCGGCGTGGACCCGGCGGAAGCCGTCAGCGACCGCCAGCGTCCAGGCCTCGGCGGCCGCCTTGGCCGCGGCGTAGCTCGCCCCCGCCGCCGTCGGGGCGCTTACCGCCGTGGAGGACACCATGGCGAAGCGTCCTGCCTCAGAGGCAGCGAGGTCGTCGAAGAAGACGCGCGTAACGTTCCGCAGGGTGGTGACGGCGTTGCGCTCCAGGAAGTCCCAGTCGTCGTCGCTCTGGTCGGTGATGCCTTTCGCGCCACGCCAGCCGCCCACCAGGTGGATAACGCCGTCGACGCGTCCGGCCAGGCCGGCAACGCTTTCCCGCAGGGCGCGGACGTCGGCCAGGCTGGCGAGGTCGCAGGCGAGCGGCGTGACGCCGTCGCCGGCCTCGGCGGCGGCTGCCTCGATGCGCGCGGCATCCGATCCGACCGTGAAGACCCTGTGGCCGGCGCCGCGCAGGGCGCGGGCCGTCGCGATTCCCGACGGCCCGCTGCCCCCCGTGACCAGCACGTTCAAAGTGCGTCCGGCACTCATCCGGCGTTCAGGGCCTGGGTGCCGCCGGACTCTGATCCCGTGTCAGTGCCGGTATCTGTGCTGATGTCTGACGACCCGGTGATGCCGGCAGTGGAGTCGATGACGGGCCGCATCTTCTTCTCCAGCGCCTCGTAGAACATGGAGAGCGGGAACTCGTCGTCGAGGACCTGGTCCGTGAGGCCGCGGGGCGGACCGTCCAGGGGGAGGGCGTCCGGACCCTTGGCCCAGACCGAGGCCGGGTTGGGCGTGACCGTGCCGGAGATGAGCTCGTAGGCGGCGAGCCAGTGGGCCATCTTGGGGCGGTCGATCGAGCGCCAGTACAGTTCCTCGATCTTCGCGCCGAGTTCAACCACGACGTCGGCAGCCTCGTCCCAGTCGATGCTGAGTTTGCTGTCGGTCCAGTGCAGGACGTGGTGCTGGTGCATCCAGGCGAAGAGCAGCTGGCCGCCAAGGCCGTCGTAGTTCCGTACGCGCGTGCCGGTGATGGCGAAGCGGAAGATGCGGTCGAAGATCACGGCGTACTGGACCAGCTTGGCGTGCCGGCGGGCCTCCGGGTCAGCGTCCTCGTCCTTCTCGATCTTCACGGATTCGCGGAAGGCGGTGAGGTCGCAGCGCAGCTCCTCCAGTGAGTAGAGGAAGAACGGCATGCGCTGCTTGATCATGAACGGGTCGAAGGGCAGGTCGCCGCGCATGTGGGTGCGGTCGTGGATCAGGTCCCACATGACAAAGGTTTCCTGCGTCAGCTGCTGGTCCTCCAGGAGCCCGGCGGCGTCCTCGGGCAGCTGCAGGGAGGTGATCTCGGCGGCGGCGCGCAGGACGCGGCGGAAGCGTGCGGCCTCGCGGTCGGCGAAGATCGCGCCCCACGTAAACGTCGGGGTCTCGCGGACCGCGACGGTCTCGGGGAACAGGACTGCGGAGTTGGTGTCGTAGCCCGCGGTGAAGTCGAGGAACCGGATCGGGACGAAGAGCTTGTTGGAGTATTCGCCGGCTTCCAGGCCGCCGATGAATTCCGGCCAGATGACCTCGATCAGCACGGCCTCGACGAGGCGGCTGCTGCTGCCGTTCTGGGTGTACATCGGGAACACGACCAGGTGCTGGAGTCCGTTGACCCGGTGCTGCTGCGGCTGGAACGCCTGCAGGGAATCCAGGAAGTCCGGGACCCCAAAGCCGCCATCGGCCCAGCGGTCAAAGTCGGTGACCAGCAGTTCCAGGTAGTTCGCGTCGTGCGGGAAGGACGGGGCCAGGGCCGCGACCGCCGCGGTGATGGTTGCGACGTGGCCGGCCGCGGCTTCGTGGGCTTCGGCATCCGGCACGGATCCGTCCTGGACCTGGAGGGCGCGCAGGGCGGTGGCGGCAGCCTTGAGCCGCAGCCATTCCTGGTTGCCGGCGGTGATCGGGGCGGGGGCGGTAAGAGCGGTCGTGGTCATCGTCGACGGTCGCCTTTCTGTTTGCTGTGGAGCGTGTCGCTGGATCTAAATCGAGCGTAGCAAGCAAGCAGAGACTCTAATGCAAAATTGCCTCGAGCATAAGAAAGTCTGTGGCAAGTGATTCTGAAAAGCCGTTCCAGCGGAAGGAGAGGCAGGGCTGCAGGCTACTGCCCGGCGGCGTCCGCGGGAACCAGCTTCAGGGAAACCGAGTTGATGCAGAAGCGCTGGTCCGTGGGGGTGCCGTAGCCCTCGCCGTCGAACACGTGCCCCAGGTGGGAATCACAGGTGCTGCAGCGGACTTCCACCCGGTCCATGCCCATGGTGCGGTCATGGATGTAGCGAACGGTGCCCTCGGCGAGCGGCGCCCAGAAGGACGGCCAGCCGCAGTGCGAGTCGAACTTTTCGTTGCTGGTGAAGAGTTCGGTGCCGCAGGCCCGGCACTTGTAGACACCGCGGGTGTGGGTGTCCCAGTATTCGCCGGTGTACGGCCGCTCGGTGCCTGCCTGGCGGAGCACGCGGTACTCCTCGGGCGTCAGTTCCTCGCGCCACTGGGCGTCCGTCTTTTCGACGGGCGTTCCGGCCGGAGTCTGGTCAAAGGCCGTGGCGGCGGGGTCGGCTGCGGGCACTGCCGAGGGCATGGATTTAGGCCTGTTAAAGATACTCATAGCCTCAATAACGCTCAGGAGTCCCCGATAAATCCCGAACCGGCGTAAAGATGCAGGACGGGCAGCCCCAGCTTGTCCTGTGCCTTGGTGGCCCAGTCGGTGTGGAACGTGTCGGCCACGGCATGCGGGCGGGTGATGACCACAGCCTGTCCGGCGCTGAGTTCCTTGACCTTGGCAACCAGGCCGTCAACGGCCTTGCCCTCGACGACTTCGCCCGAGACGCCGCCGCCCAGACCGGCCAGCGCGGCCAGCGAGGCGGCCAGGGTGTCGGCTGCTTCGGCCCGCTCCTCGGCGGGATCCGAGTGTGCCGTCAGTTCACGGAAGGCCTTGGCGATTTCAAGCATGGAAAGGTTTTCCAGGAAATCCACCACCAGGTGCCGCTCGGTGTTGGCCGGCACCAGGATCAGCAGGGGCGCATCACCGCCGGCAATCAGGGTTTCAATATTGACGCGGTCATCCGCACCGAGGGGCTCTTCTGTCAAAATGACGATTGGATCACTCATGACCCCAGCCTAGTCGCGCTCGTGTTGACCTGCATCGTTGTGTCCCGCGGGACCCTGGCGTGTCTGTACCGGCCCGGTCGTGCGCCTGAAATCCCGCCAATGCCGTGGTTGGGCTGCGCTTCAGTAAGAATGGTGCCATGGCATCCTCCCTGCGCCTCCGCCCGGACCTCCGCCAGACCGCTGCCCGCCAGGCCGCTGCCCGCCAGGCCGCTGCCCGGCGGGCCGCCGCCCGCAGAACAGCACTCCCCGTCGCGCCAGCCCCCGGCGGCGTGACGTCAGGGAGCGCCAAGTGGGCGGTGGGGGGCATCATCGGCGGCAGCGCCGCTGCGGGCGTGCTCGCCGCCGGCTCCTCCGCCCTCGCCCTCTACTTCGCCCGCCGCGTCATCACCCCGGCCCGGTTCCGGGCAGAGGACCAGGAAGTGCTGGCCGTCATCCGCGAGGGACGGGCGCTGCGGGTCATTTTCGCCGCCACCCCGGACGCCACGGTGGACGGGGTGTACGGTTTCTTCTTCGACGGCGGCCGCGGGCATGCGCGGATCGGCCGGATCCTGTCCTACTCCCCGGCCGAACGCACCGTGCTGCGCGAGGTCGAGCACGTCTACAGCGGGGACATGGCCACCGCCCGGCGCGGCTGGTGGAGCGGCGCGGCCTTTCCGGATCCGGCCGCCCTGGGGTTTCCGGTGGAGGACGTGCTGATCGACGTCGACGCCGGGACCGCGCCGGCCTGGCTTGTCCGCGCCGCGCCGGCCGTGGCGGAGGATGTGGCCCCCGACGTGTGGGCGATCATGGTGCACGGGCGCGGGGCCACCCGGCAGGAAGGGCTGCGGGCCGTCCGGACCGCCAGGGAACTGGGCATGTCCAGTCTTCTGATCTCCTACCGCAACGACGGCCTGGCCCCGTCAGCCAGCGACGGGCGGTACGGCCTGGGCTCCACCGAATGGCGCGACGTCGAGGCCGCCATCGGCTACGCCGTGCAGCAGGGCGCCCGCGAGGTGGTTTTGTTCGGCTGGTCGATGGGCGGCGCGATATGCCTCCAGACCGCTGACCTTTCCCGGCACCGCCACTTGATCCGGGCCATGGTCCTGGACGCGCCGGTGATCAACTGGGTCAACGTGCTGGCCCACCACGCGGAGCTGAACCGGATTCCGTCGTCCGTGGGCCGCTACGGACAACTCATGCTCAGCCACCGCCTGGGCCGGCGGCTGACCGGGCTGGCCGCGCCCGTCGACCTCAAAGCGATGGACTGGGTCTCGCGGGCCGTGGAGCTGAGGACGCCGACCCTCATTGTGCACAGCGTGGACGACGAGTACGTACCGTACGGGCCCTCAGCGGCGCTGGCCGAGAAAAACCCCGAGATGGTCACCTTCGAGCCCTTCGACCGGGCCCTGCATACCAAGGAATGGAACGTGGACCCGGAGCGCTGGGAGCGGCAGGTCTCGGCCTGGCTCCGGCAGCAGCTGGCGCCCCGCGCCAACCCCGGCGACCAGGAGCCTCCGGCCGGCAATGCCGCATTCAATTGACAGATCATTGACGGTTCATTAATGGTTCGCTGACGGTTCATTAACGGTTCGCTGACAGATCACGGCAGTGTTGTGCGCGAACATGGCCGCGACGTGCCGTCTCGACACCTGGGGCCGGGTCAGTCGCGCCGGGTCCCGATCCTGGCGGTGCGGGCAGCCGTGAGCCGAATGAGCTCGGCCGGATCCAGCTCGATGTCCAGGCCGCGCCGTCCGCCCGAAACGAGGATGGTCTCCAGCGCCAGTGCGCTCTCATCCACCACTGTGGGGGAGGACTGGCGCTGGCCGAGCGGTGAGATGCCGCCGAGAACATATCCGGTCCGCCGCTGCGCCGCGGCCGGGGCGGCCATCTCTGCTTTCTTGCCGCCCAAAGCCGCGGCCATCGCCTTGAGGTCCAGGCTGCCGCTGACCGGCACGACGCCGACGGCGAGCCGGCCGTCGACGTCGACCATCAGGGTCTTGAAGACCCGGTCAGGGTCGACGCCGAGCACTTCCGCCGCTTCCAGGCCATAACTGGCCGCCGCGGGGTCATGGGTGTAGGGGTGGGCCACAAAGGGAACCCCGGCGGCCGCGAGTGCCGCGGTGGCCGGAGTTCCCTGCGACGCGTGCTTGCGGGCCATGTTCTCTGGCTGTCCGGGCGCCGAAGGTCAGGACTGCGCCGACGGCTGGCGGTCTCCGGAGGCGACGACCTTGCGCTTGATCCGGCCCAGCATGGCGGTCATTCCGCGCATGCGCAGGGGAGTGATGGCGCGGGTCAGGCCCAACAGTTCGGGCATGTCGTCGGGGACGGCCAGGATTTCAGCGGCGCTGAGCCCGTCGAGTCCTTCGTGGAGCACTCCGGCGAAGCCGCGGGTGGTCGGGGCCTCCTTGGGTGCCTTGAAGTAGAGCCGGACGCGCTCAGGCGCGTCGCCGTCGGCCTGTTCCGTCTCGACGGTGAGGAACAGCGGCGTCTGGCACTCCACTACCTGCTCGAGCAGCTCCGGGTGATCCCGGAGCCGCTCCGGAAGTTCCGGAAGCCCCTGTGAGAACTCAAGGAGCAGCTGCAGCCGCTCTGCTTCGGTCAGGGCCTGGAAATCGTCGACAATGTCCGCCAGTGCGGCGGGGAGGGCTGAAGTATTCATCACTCCCAGCTTACGCAGGCGCGCCGATTGTGTCCCTGTCGGGATAGGTCCCGCTCCACGGTCACCGCGGCTAACGGCCGGCCGGAACCGCGCCGCGTTCGGCACCCTTGACGATCGGGACGCGCACGGCGTTGCCCCATTCGGTCCAGGAGCCGTCGTAGTTCCGCACGGTCTCAAAGCCCAACAGGTACTTCAGCGCAAACCAGGTGTGGCTGGACCGCTCGCCGATCCGGCAGTACGCCACGACGTCGTCGCCTTCGTTCAATCCGGCCTCGCCGAGGTAGAGGGCCTCGAGCTCGCCGCGGTTCCGGTACGTGCCGTCGCCGGCCGCCGCGCGGGCCCAGGGGATGGAGGCCGCCGTGGGGATGTGGCCGCCGCGCAGCGCGCCCTCTTCCGGGTAGGCGGGCATGTGGGTGCGCTGGCCGGTGTACTCCTCGGTCGAGCGGACGTCGATCAGCGGCTTGCCGAAGTGCGCCAGGACGTCATCCTTGAAGGCGCGGATCGGGGCGTCGTCCCGCTCCACGACGGGGTAGTCGGCAGGGGTGGTGACGGTCGTGACGGTGGAGAGCGCCCGGTCTTCCGCGATCCACTTGTCCCGGCCGCCGTCCAGGAGCCGGACGTCCTCGTGGCCGAAGAGCGTGAACACCCACAGGGCGTATGCGGCCCACCAGTTCGACTTGTCGCCGTAAATGACCACCGTGCTGTCCCGGGAAATGCCTTTGGACGCGGCCAGCGCGGCGAAGGCTTCACCGTCGACGTAGTCGCGGGTCACCTCGTCGTTCAGGTCCGTGTGCCAGTCGATTTTCACTGCTCCCGGGATGTGCCCGGTCTCGTACAGCAGGACGTCTTCGTCGGATTCGACCACCACGAGATTGCCGCCGTCGAGGGCGCCGTCCTCGATCGCCGTGGCCAGCCATTCCGTGGACACCAGGCGGTCAGGGTGGGCGTAAGCGGCGAATTTCTCGTTCTGCTCAACGGGGTAGGTCATTGCGATGGCCTTTCACTTGAACGGTCAGGAGGCCGGGCGCCGAAAGCGTGCGCCGCGCCGGGCCTGTTACAACACTAGTCACGGGCCGGTGGGAATGCTCCACCGGGTTCACACGGGGAAATGTGGTCTTCCTCACGGCGGCCGCGGGTCCACAGCCGCGCACGCGGGCCGGCCAGGCTTTGCCGGTATTCTTGCTGGGGACAAGAGACCAGCAGAACGGACCACCTTGGTACAGATCGAACAGCTCGCCGCCCGCACACCGGCAGTTTCCGTGGATGAACTCCTCAATGGGTTCTATCCGTCGCCGCGGTTCGGTGAGGTGTCGTTTTCCAGCTACCGGCCCGATCCCGCCCAGCCCAGCCAGGCCCAGGCGGTCCATGCCCTGCAGCATTTTGCGGCGGGCGTGGGCGCACGCGACGGCGACGGGCTGTTCAAGCGGCTCTTCGGCAAGAAGGACACTTCGCGGGCCGGGATCTACCTCGACGGCGGATTCGGTGTGGGCAAGACCCACTTGCTGGCATCGCTGTGGCACGCCGCCCTTGGGCCCAAGGCCTTCGGCACGTTCGTCGAATACACCAACCTCGTCGGTGCGCTGTCCTTCCGCAAGACCGTTGAGGCCCTGAGCCACTACAAGCTGGTCTGCATCGATGAATTTGAGCTCGATGATCCGGGCGACACTGTGCTCATGTCCCGGCTCATGCGCGAACTCGCCGACGCCGGCGTGAAGCTTGCCGCCACATCGAACACGCTGCCGGGGTCCCTCGGGGACGGGCGCTTCGCCGCCGTCGACTTTGCCCGCGAAATCCAGGTGCTGGCGGACCAGTTCGACGTCGTGCGGATCGACGGCGAGGACTTCCGCCACCGTGGCCTGCCGGCCGCGCCGTCGCCGCTGCGCAATGATGACCTGACCCACCACATGCATGCCGAGTTCGACGGCAAGACCGTGGCCCGCGATGAGTTCAGCACGTTGATCAACCACCTGGCCGGCGTGCACCCGAGCCGTTACCGCCAGCTGCTGGAGGGGATCGAGGGCGTGGTCTGGAAGAACGTGCACACGATTACCGAGCAGGCCGTTGCGCTGCGCTTCGTGGTGCTGGCTGACCGGCTGTACGACAAGGACGTGCCCATCCTTGCCAGCGGTGTGCCGTTCGACCAGCTCTTCACCGAGGAAATGATGACCGGCGGGTACATGAAGAAGTACTTCCGCGCCGTCTCCAGGCTCACCGCGCTGGCCCGCGAGGGCCAAAACCACGAACCGTCCTAGCCGCCAGCCCCTCCAAGTACAACGCCAAATCCAACGCGGGGTCAGTTACGGCCCATCCGGATGCACCGGATGGGCCGTAACTGACCCCGCGTTGCCCGGTTGGAGTCGCCCTTAAATGCCGGAGGTGCCGGCGCCGCCTCTCGGCGGGACCGGCACCTCGCTGACGGATCTGGGTCAGAGGCCTGGCTGGCGGGGTTCCCCGGCTACGGGGGGCTCACCGGCTGCGGGAGTCTGATCGGCGACCGGGGCCGAATTCGGCCGGTCGTTCGCCTTGTCCACGAAGTCGGAAGCGCCACGCTGCACGGCATCGATCGTGCCGGCGTGCTTTCCGCCGGTCTTGGAGTCGACGAAGTCGCCTGCCTTTTCGATGCCGTCCTTGATGGCTTCTTCGTTGCCACCAATAACTTGCTGAGCCTTGCCCTTTAGATCGTCAAGTAAACCCACGGGCACCTCCCTTCGGTCGCGGAGCCAGATCGCTCCTTGCGTTTTCTACCCTAGCGGGAGGTGGCGGGGGTGCCAAGGGTGTCCGCCCAGAGGATAAAAGATGGAAGGCCAGGTGCACAGGGTAGAAGGGCCCGGAGTGCACCAATCCGCAGTCACAAACCCGCAGTGCACAAACCCGGAGTGCACAAAAAAGAGCAGCTCCGGGGGAGCTGCTCTTGTGGTGGGCGATACTGGGATCGAACCAGTGACCTCTTCCGTGTCAGGGAAGCGCGCTACCGCTGCGCCAATCGCCCGCAACCGGAAGGATCCGGAGTGGAGTTGTAATGAAGAGAGCGGACGACGAGATTCGAACTCGCGACATCCACCTTGGCAAGGTGGTGCTCTACCAGCTGAGCTACGTCCGCATTTTAGTCCATGCCGGCTGGGCCGGTGGTACTGCATCAAGCAAGTTGCCTTGCTCTGGTGGGCGATACTGGGATCGAACCAGTGACCTCTTCCGTGTCAGGGAAGCGCGCTACCGCTGCGCCAATCGCCCCTTGCATCCGATCGAAACCGGAAACCAGGGTTTTCACCGAGGTGGGTACGGGATTCGAACCCGTGTATACGGCTTTGCAGGCCGCTGCCTCGCCTCTCGGCCAACCCACCGTGTAGACAGGATTCCGAAGAACCTTTGCCGTGACAGTGTCCTGCGAGCGGACGACGAGATTCGAACTCGCGACATCCACCTTGGCAAGGTGGTGCTCTACCAGCTGAGCTACGTCCGCATTGTTGGTGTGCATTTCCTTGCCGCATTCGGCATTTCCTCGCGTTCCAACGAGTAAGAACTCTATAGGAGGTTCTGGGAATCTACAAATCGAGACCCATTGGCCCGGGTTCCATGGCCCTACTTCCCCGAGTTCTAGGGGATTTTGCTAATTACAGCGCTGTAATTAGCGTCGGTGTTCAGCCGTGGCCCTAAGTGGCGCCGGGACTACTGAGCGGGCCTTCCGAGTGGGACGACTGGAACGGCCGGTGGAGGGCTGGTGGAACTGCCCGTGCACGGGCCTGTTGCGCGGGAGTATTGGGCCTGCATTCCCGCCGCGGCCAAGTTCCCCCGGGCCGATTTCTAAAATCCGCCCGGGTGGGCTAGCATTCAATGTCGTTAGGGCGATTGGCGCAGTGGTAGCGCGCTTCGTTCACACCGAAGAGGTCACTGGTTCGAACCCAGTATCGCCCACTAACGAAATGGTCTGTTCCGCTGACTCAGCGGGGCGGGCCATTTTGCTTTTCATCGTTGTCTGACCCCCGTGAAAGAGTCTTCATATGACCGCTCCACTCCTCGCCCACGCCACGGACCATGGCCGCATGTACGCCCGCTCCACGTCGGCTCAGTTCTCTGTCCCTTCCATCACCACGGTGATCGGCCAGCAGCCACACGGCCTGGACGGCTGGTTCGGGTACATGGGCGCCAACAGTCTGGCCCAGGATCCCGAGCTCCCCGGCATCCTGGGGAGCCCGGCCAAACTGCGGCAGGCGGTCAGCCGGGCCGCCAAGGCGGCGGAGTCGTACCGGGACGATGCCGCCAAACGCGGCGACCGGGTCCACAACTATTGCGAGCAGGTTGCGCTGCGTGCGCTCGGCCGGCCGCACCAGATGAAGGAAACACGGGAGGCGCTGGCCGCCAACGGCGAGGAAGCCTTCGCGGCACGCTTCGACGAATGGTGGGAGCTCTTCCAGGTTGAGCCCATCGCCCCGGAAATTACGGTGTGGAACAAGACGGTCGGCTATGCCGGCACCCTGGACCTCGTCGCACGGATCAACGGCCGGACCTGTCTTATCGACTACAAGACCAAGGGCACCAGCCGGGACGGCACCGTCAAACCGCTTGATGACAAGGTGGTCATGCAGCTCGTGGCGGGCATGAAGGCGGAGGAAAGCCTCGTGGATCCCGTCGCGGGGGAGTGGGAGGCCTGGCAGCACGGCGAGTCCCCGATCCTCCTGGCCGTGGCGGTCGGCGAGACCGAGGTCCGTCCGCAGCGGGCCAACCCCGAGGTCCTGAAGCATCACTGGTGGAAATTCTGTGCGCTGCGCCGCGTGTGGGAGATGTCCGCCGACACGGCAACCGCCGGAGCAGCACTGCTCCCGCTGGCGCCGCCCGTGAAGCGCTGACCAGAAGCGCCGAACAGAAGCCGGGCAGCTGCAACTAAACTGGACTGGACCCCTAGCCGCCCACCGTGAGGACAGACTGCACATGGCCATTTTGAATATCCGCATCATCGGAGATCCTGTGCTGCGCACAGTCGCCGATCCCGTGACGGAATTCGGGCCTGAACTGGCAAAGCTCGTCGCCGACATGACCGAAACCATGGAGGATGTCGAGGGCGCCGGCCTGGCCGCGCCCCAGGTCGGTGTGAGCCTGCGCGTCTTCACCTACCGGATCGGCGGCGTCGAGGGTCACATCGTCAACCCCGTGCTGGAAAACAGCGAGGACTTCCAACCGGACCAGGTCGAGGGATGCCTGTCCATCCCGGGCCTGGGCTTCCCCGTCCGCCGGTACCGCCACACCCGGGTGACCGGCGTGGACCTGCACGGCAACCCCGTCACCGTGGAGGGCGAGGACATGCTGGCGCGCTGCTTCCAGCACGAGACCGACCACCTGGACGGCATTCTCTACACCGACCGGCTCGAGGGCGAAGACCGTAAGGCCGCCCTGCGCGCCATCCGCAATGCCAACTACGACGCCATCACGGAACAGACAACCACCAAGCGCGCGAAGAGCGTCGGGACGAGCTTTGGCGGGTCCAGCTTCGGAATCACCCCGTGAGGGTTCTCTTCGCCGGGACCCCCGCAGTCGCGGTGCCGTCGCTCGACGCCCTTGTTGCCGCCGGGTTCGACGTCGTCGCTGTCCTCACCCGCCCGGACGCACCGCTGGGACGCAAACGCGTCCTGACGCCGTCGCCCGTGGCCGCCAGGGCCGCCGAGCTCGGCATTGAGATCATCCACGCCGCCAAAGTCGATGCCGGGGTCACCGCCCGCATTGCCGCCGCAGCACCGGACGTCGCGGCGATCGTGGCCTATGGCGGGCTGATTCCCCCTGCGGCTCTCGCTGTCCCCCGCCACGGCTGGGTGAACCTGCACTTCTCCCTGCTGCCGGCCTGGCGCGGCGCAGCTCCCGTGCAGCGCGCCGTCATCGCCGGCGACGACGTCACGGGTGCCGTCACCTTCCGCCTGGAGGAGGGGCTGGACACCGGTCCGGTCTTCGGGACCCTCACCGAGACCGTGCACCCCGCCGACACCGCCGGGGCCCTGCTCGAACGCCTCTCCCACAGCGGCGCGGTCCTGCTGGCCCAAACGCTGTCCGCCATCGACGCCGGCAAGGCCGTCGCGCTCCCGCAGCAGGGCGACGTCAGCCTGGCACCGAAACTCAGTCTCGAAGACGGCCGGCTCGACTGGCAGCAGCCCGCCCTGGCGATCGGCCGCCGTGCCCGCGGCGTCACGCCGGAGCCGGGCGCCTGGACCCTGCTGGAGGGCCAGCGGATCAAACTGGAGCCAGTGCTGCCGGCAGCGGACTCGGCGGCGCTCCGGCCCGGACAGCTGGCATTGGACGGAAAACGGGTTCTCGTCGGTACGGGATCGCACCCGGTGGAATTGACGCGGGTGCAACCCGCGGGCAAGAAAATGATGGCCGCCGCTGATTGGGCGCGTGGGCAGGCAACACTTGAAAGCGTGGTATTCGAATGAGCGGTTCCGGGACCAACGGCAACAGCCGAGGCAGTGGCCAGGGCGCCGGGGGCGGCAGCAGGCGGAACGCCCAGGGCCGGGAACGCAACCGCGGCCCGCAGCGCGGCTTCACCGAGAGCGCCCCGTCCCAGCGGACCCGCCGCGCCGATCCGGCCCGACTGGTTGCCTTTGAAGTGCTCCGCGCCGTGGCCGCCGAGGACGCCTACGCGAACCTGGTGCTCCCGGCCCGGATCCGGCACCACGGGCTGGACAAGCGCGACGCCGGTTTCGCCACCGAACTCAGCTATGGCGCCCTCCGCGGCCAGGGCACGTACGACGCCATCCTGGCCCGGTGCGTGGACCGTCCGCTGGAGGAGCTGGATCCCGCGATCCTGGATGCCCTGCGGATCGGGGTGCACCAGCTGCTCGCCATGCGCGTGCCCGCTCACGCCGCCTTGGACCAGACGGTGGGGCTGGCCCGCGCCGTGATCGGGGCCGGGCCCTCGGCACTGATCAACGCCGTCCTGCGCAAAGTCTCCGCCCGCACCCTCGACGAATGGCTCGACCTGCTGCTGAGCACCGAGACGGATGCCACCAAGATCGCGTCCATCCGCTACGCCCACCCGGAGTGGATCGTCCGCGCGCTCCGCCAGTCGCTCGTGGCCCACGGCCGGGCGGTTTCTGAGATTGACGCGCTCCTCGAAGCCGACAACGCCGCGCCCGTGGTGAACCTTGTGGCGCTGCCCGGCGTCGGCAGCCTCGACGAGGCCCTGGAAGGCGGGGCCACCCCGGGCGAGCTCGTCGAGGGATCCGCGCTTTCCAGCGGCGGGGACCTCGGCCGGCTCGCCTCGGTCCGTGACGGAAGCACCCGTGTCCAGGACGTCGGTTCGCAGCTCGTGGCCCGCGCCATGGCCGCCGTCGATCTCGGCACAACCCCCGGCGCCGGGCCCGACAACAACATCAGCGCAGACCCCGGCACAAATTCTGGCGGCGAAACGGGGACGGACGGCGGGGGCGCGGGGGAGCGCTGGCTGGATCTCTGTGCCGGTCCCGGCGGCAAAGCCGCCCTGCTCGGAGCCCTCGCCCGGCAGCGGGGCGCCCACCTGCTGGCCAACGAATCCGCCCCGCACCGTGCCAAACTCGTGCGGCAGGCCCTGTCCGCGGTCCCGCGGGAGGCTTGGGAAGTAAGGACCGGGGACGGCCGCGACATTGGCGCCGAGCAGCCGGAGTCGTTCGACCGCGTCCTGGTGGATGTCCCGTGCACCGGCCTGGGCGCCCTGCGCCGGCGTCCGGAGTCGCGCTGGCGGCGCACGCCCAAGGACCTCGTGGACCTTGGCCCGCTGCAGCGCCAGCTGCTCAACTCCGCGATCGACGCCGTCAAGCCCGGAGGCGTGGTGGCGTACGTGACATGTTCGCCGCACCCGGCAGAGACCACCGCCGTCGTCAGTGATGCCCTGCGCAAGCGCGAGGACCTCGAGCTCCTCGACGCCGGCGCCGTGCTGGACGGCGTTAGCCTCACGGGCCACCTCGAGGCCGGGCACGAGCTCACCGCCCAGCTCTGGCCGCACGTGCACCAGACGGACGCCATGTTCCTGGCGCTGATTCGCAAGTTGGCCTGAGTTTCGCTGATACTGGGGCACTGCCACCAAAAACGAACCAGCAAAGTAAGAACGAGAAGGAAATCCATGGCCCAGTGCTGCATCAACCCGAGCATCCTTTCGGCTGACTTCGTCAACCTTGAGGCCGAACTGCGCCGTATCAGCAATGCCGATGCCGTGCATGTGGACGTCATGGACAATCATTTCGTGCCCAACCTGACCATTGGGCTGCCCGTGGTGCAGCGCATCCAGGCCGTCAGCCCGGTGCCGCTGGACGCCCACCTGATGATCGCCGACGCGGACCGCTGGGCGCCGGGCTTCGCCGACGCCGGGGTGGCCTCGGTGACGTTCCACGCCGAAGCCTCGATCGCGCCGATCAAACTCGCGCGGGAACTGCGCGCCCGTGGGTCCAAAGCCGGCATGGCGCTGCGTCCGGGCACTCCCGTGGAGCCCTATCTGGACATGCTCCCGGAACTGGACCTGCTGTTGATCATGACGGTGGAGCCAGGCTTCGGCGGGCAGTCTTTCCTGGACCTGACGCTGCCCAAGATCCGGCGGGCCCGCGCTGCCATTGACGGCTCCGGCGTCGCGGTGGCACTGCAGGTGGATGGCGGCATCACCGAGGAGACGATCGTGCGCGCGGCAGAGGCGGGGGCGAACGTCTTTGTTGCGGGGTCAGCCGTCTACGGCGCCGCGGATCCGGCGGAGGCTGTCGAAAGGCTCCGGGCGGCGGGGTCCCGCTGACGCGGGGTCCCGCTGACGCGCGGTCCCGGTAGGGAACTGCTGCGAAGATGACGCCGGGCGTAACATCGGCATCCGGGGAATAGCCCGGGCAGGGCCGCAGTTGTGTCAGAATAACAACACACATACGTGCTCCGGGGTCGGTGTAAGTCCGAACCGGCGGTGACAGTCCGCGACCCGCGCGCCAGCGCCCTCCCCCGGGAGGAAGCCGGCAGACGGTTGAACCGGTGAAATTCCGGTACCGACAGTTAAAGTCTGGATGAGAGAAGCACGTACAGCTGTTACTGCGGCGCCCCAACGGCGCCGCATAATTGCGCTGTCGTATACCCCCGGAGCCATCGCGGTTCTTGAGGGAAGGAACGACACACACATGGACCCCTTGCGATGGCTCTTCGAAGCGCAGATCCCCGTAGGCGGATCTGTCCTGATTCTTCGTGAAGTGCTAGGCAACATCTTTGGCCTCGCCAGCGCCGTCGGCGGCATGCGCCGCCGGGTCTGGGCATGGCCCGTCGGCATCGCCGGCAACTTGCTGCTCCTGACGGTCTTCCTGGGCAACGTCTTCGGTTCCGCCACGCCGGCCACGCTGTGGGGCCAGGCCGGACGCCAGGTCATGTTCATCGGCGTCGCCCTCTACGGCTGGTACCGCTGGCAGCAGGGCAGGAAGGCCGGCACCGGCGGGACTGCCGTCGCGCCGCGCTGGGCCGGCAACCAGACCCGGGTGATTCTGGCCCTCAGCCTCGTGGCCGGCACCGTGGCGCTTACCCCGGTCTTCGACTCCCTCGGCTCCTACCCGCCGGTCTGGGCAGACGCGTGGACGTTCATGGGCTCGCTGCTGGCGACCTACGGCATGGCGCGGGGCTGGACGGAGTTCTGGCTCATCTGGGTGGCGGTGGACATCGTCGGTGTGCCACTGCTGTTCAGCGCCGGCTACTACGCCAGCGCCGTCATGTACCTCTTCTACGGCTTCTTCACCCTGGCCGGGTTCTTTGTCTGGTGGCGTGCCTCCAGGCTGGCGAACCGGCCTGTCACGGTCGAAACCGCCTTCCCCGACCCTGTGGTGGCCAAGTGAGTGCCCTCAACACCGCCGGCGTGAGCGCCGGATTCAGCGCCGCGCCGTCCGGCGCTGCCCCGTCCGGCGCTGCCGCGTTCAACGCTGCCGAGAATGCTGCGATGCAGGCTGCCCTGGCCGCCGCGGCGCAGGGCCCGCGGGGCGCCAACCCGCTCGTCGGCGCCGTCGTCGTCGGGGCCGACGGGACGCACCTCGCCACCGGTTACCACCGCGGAGCCGGGACTGCCCACGCCGAGGCTGACGCCATCGGCCAGGCGAAGGCGGCGGGCCGGGACCTCCGCGGCGCGGCGATCGTGGTGACGCTGGAGCCCTGCAACCACTGTGGGCGCACCGGGCCCTGCGCGCAGGCGATCATCGATGCCGGCATCACCGACGTCATCTACGCCGTCGACGATCCCCACGACCCGGCGGCCGGCGGCGCCGTGACGCTCCGGGCCGCGGGCGTCCGCGTCCGCTCCGGGCTGGCCGCCGAGGCGGCGCTGGACCTGAACCGGCGCTGGTTCGACGCCGTCGCCGCCAAACGGCCGTTCGTCACCCTGCATATCGCCCAGACCCTCGACAGCCGCATCGCCGCCAGCGACGGCACCAGCCAATGGATATCCAGCCCGGAATCGCTCGCCGACAACCACGCCCTGCGCGGCCGGATAGACGCCATCCTGGTGGGCACCCAGACGGTCCTGATCGACAATCCCCGGCTCACCGCCCGGAACGGCGACGGCGAAGCAGAGGGCAAACAGCCGCTCCGCGCCGTGATGGGGTACCGGGGCATTCCCGACGACGCCGCCATCCACGGAGCCGACGGCAACGTCCTGCACCTGGCCACCCGCGACCCGCGCGAGGCCCTGGACCAGCTGTTCGCACACGGCGTCCGGCACCTCATGGTGGAGGGCGGCTCCCGGATCCTGAGCGCGTTCCTGGCCGCCGGCCTGGTCGACGAACTCATCGTCTACCTGGCGCCCACACTGCTTGGCTCCGGCACCGCCGCCCTGGACGACCTCGGCATCACCACCCTGGCCGATGCCCAGCGGTGGGAATGGGACCCGGCATCCGGCGGCGCCGTCCAGGTCCTCGGCCGCGACCTCCGGCTCCATCTTCGCCCGGCCGCCCCGGCCGATGAGGCTGACCCGGCCGCCACCCCTACTTCATCCGATACCACCCCGCACCGCACCGGCGCGGACACCGCCGCAGGAGGCAATTGATGTTTACCGGAATTATCGCCGAGCAGGGAAAGGTGCTGTCCATTGAGCGCAACGGGGACAGCAGCGCCACCGTACGGCTCCACGCACCCGGCACCACGGACGGTCTCGCCCTGGGCGGTTCCATAGCGGTCAACGGCGTCTGCCTCACCGCCACGCAGATCGACGGCAGGGACTTCAGCGTTGACGTTATGGGCGAGACCCTGGTCCGCAGCACGATCGGAGAACTCACTGCGGGCGATCCCGTCAACCTGGAACGCTGCGTCCCCGCCGGGGGACGGTTGGACGGCCACGTGGTCCAAGGCCACGTCGACGGCGTCGGCCAGCTCGTGGAGCGCGAGGGACTTGGCAACTGGGACCGGCTGCGGTTCGCGGTGCCGGCCGGGCTGGCCCGGTACATCGCCGAAAAGGGATCCATCGCCGTCGACGGCGTCTCCCTCACCGTCACGGCAGTCAGCCCGGCCAACTATCCGGCGCCCTGGTTTGAAGTAGGGCTCATCCCGACCACCCTGGCCGAGACCGGCCTGGGCCAGAAGACACCCGGCGGCCATGTAAACCTCGAAGTCGATGTCCTGGCGAAGTACACCGAACGCCTGCTGTCCTTTGCCGGCGGTTCGTCGCCCGCCGCGCACAGGGCAGCCGAAGGTTCCGACGGAGAAGCCGCCCTCACGGACGGGGCCGCGAAATGAGCCGGGTCACGGACCAGCCCGGCCATGATGTGGCCGGGCTGCGCGCCGCCGCTGCCGGCACCGGGCGTGCGGGCCTCGATCCGATCGAGGACGCCATCAGCGCCATGTCAGCCGGGCGCCCCGTCCTGGTGGTGGACAACGAGGACCGCGAGAACGAAGGCGACATCATTTTCGCCGCCGAGCACGCCACCCCCGCGCTGATGGGCTGGACAGTCCGCTACAGCTCCGGCGTGATCTGCGTACCGCTCGACGCCGACCGGGCAGACGCCCTCGCGCTGCCGCCAATGGTGGCAATCAACGAAGACGCCAAGGGCACCGCCTACACCGTGTCCTGCGACGCCGCCGTGGGTGTCAGCACCGGAATTTCCGCCACGGACCGCGCCCTGACGGCTCGGATCCTGGCCGACCCGCAAAGCCGGCCAAATTCCTTGACCCGCCCCGGGCATGTTTTCCCCCTCCGCGCCGTTAAGGGGGGAGTGCGGGAACGTCCCGGCCACACCGAAGCGGCCGTGGACCTGTGCCGGCTCGCGGGCCTGGAGCCCGTGGGCGTGATAGCAGAGCTGGTGTACGACAACGGAGAAATGATGCGGCTGGACGGATTGCGCGGCTTCGCCATCGAGCATGGCTGCCCCCTGATTTCGATTGCGGATCTGGTGGCGTATCTTGAAGCGGAACAGCACGGCAGCCACGCAGCGGACCCTGTCTGATGGAGGAGAAATAGTGACGACTTCGGAGACCCGAGAAGAGACGGCCATGGCCCGTCAACCGCATCCGGTCAGCGCAGGACCCATCGTCCAGCTGCCCACCGCCTTCGGCGACTTCGTGGCACAGGCCTGGACCGACCTCGCCACCGGCGCGGAGCACCTGGCCGTCAGTTCACCGATGGCGCCGGTTGACGGCCAGCCACCGCTGGTCCGCCTCCATTCGGAGTGCCTCACCGGCGATGTGTTTGGCTCCTACCGCTGCGACTGCGGCGAGCAGCTCGCCTATGCGCTCGAGCTGATCAACGAACTCGGCGGCACCCTGCTGTACCTGCGCGGCCAGGAGGGCCGCGGGATCGGCCTGGCGAACAAGATGAAGGCCTACGCCCTGCAGGAGGCCGGTTTTGACACCGTGGAGGCCAACGAACAGCTCGGGCTGCCGGTCGACGCACGCTGCTACAAGGCCGCGGCCCAGATCCTCGCGGAGATGGGTCTCCACGAGATCCGGCTGCTGAGCAACAACCCGGACAAGCAGGACCGGCTCGCGCAGGCAGGCGTCAAGGTGGTGGAGATGGTCCCCACGGAGGTCCCCTCCCGGGAGCAGAACATCCGCTACCTGCAGACGAAGAAGGACCGGATGGACCACCGCCTGGTCCTGGACGTTGAACCGGCTCCGGCCGCCGGCCTGTCCGGATTCGAGCACGACCAGGACTGACCGGGCAGCAACACGACCACCAGACTCAACAGCAAGGAATACCCTATGAGCGGCCACGGCGCCCCCCAGATCGACCTCAGCACCTTCAAGCCTGAAGAAACCTCACGGCTCAAGCTGGCCATTGTGGCCGCGAGTTGGCATACCCAGATCATGGACGGACTGCTCGACGGCGCCCTGCGCGCCGCGAAGGACGCCGGCATCAATGAGCCGACCGTCCTGCGCGTGCCGGGCACGTTTGAGCTCCCGGTCGCGGCCGCCCGGCTGGCACCGCACTTCGACGCCGTCGTGGCGCTCGGCGTCGTCATCCGGGGCGGCACTCCGCACTTCGAATATGTCTGCGAGGCGGCCACCCTGGGCCTGACCGAGGTCAGCGTCCGCACCGGGGTTCCCGTGGGCTTCGGCGTGCTGACGTGCGATACCGAGCAGCAGGGGATCGACCGGGCAGGCTTGCCGGGATCCACCGAGGACAAGGGTCACGAGGCCGTTACCGCTGCCTTGGCCACGGCAGTGACCCTCAAGCAGTTCGGCTGAGCCGCCAGGCTGCAGCCAAAGCCGGTGCGGGCGCCTCCCTGGCCGCCCGCGCCGGCTGAGTGTGCTGGCCTCGCTGGCCGTGTTGGATATGCAGTGCCTCACATCTCCGCCGTCATGCAACGCCCCGGCGGGCGTTCCCGCGCCGGGAGCAAGTAGGCTTGGGGGCGTGAAGAATTTCGAGTCGCTGTTCGCAGAACTGAGTGAAAAGGCAGCCGTCCGCCCGGAGGGCTCCCGCACCGTCGCCGAACTGGATTCCGGAGTCCATGGCATCGGCAAGAAGGTCGTGGAGGAAGCAGCCGAGGTTTGGATGGCTGCGGAGTATGAATCCGATGAGGCCGCCGCCGAGGAAATTTCCCAGCTGCTCTACCACCTGCAGGTTCTGATGCTCGCCAAAGGACTCACCCTGGAAGACGTCTACAAGCATCTGTAGCCGCGCCCGCACCGGACACCGCCATGACTTCGCTGGCGGATCCCGTGCACCGCGTGGCCGATGTGCCCCAACAGAGACTTCCACTCCCAAGAGAGACTTTTCCCATGCTTAGAGTTGCCGTCCCGAACAAGGGATCCCTGTCCGAAGCTGCCGCGGCCATGCTGGCCGAGGCAGGCTACCGCCAGCGCCGCGACACCCGCGAGCTTGTCATGGTGGACCCGGACAACGACATTGAGTTCTTCTTCCTCCGCCCGCGCGACATTGCTGTGTACGTGGGCCAGGGAACGCTCGACGTCGGCATCACCGGCCGCGACCTGCTGCTCGACGCGGAGGTCGAGGCTGAGGAGCTGCTGCCGCTGGGCTTCGCCGCTTCCACGTTCCGCTTCGCCGGCCCGGTCGGCGACTTCACCACGGTCGCCGAGCTCGAGGGCAAGCGCCTGGCCACGAGCTACGACGGACTGCTGCGCGGCTACCTGGCCGCACGCGGCATCAACGCCAAGGTGGTCCGCCTTGACGGCGCCGTTGAATCCTCCGTCCGACTCGGCGTCGCCGACGCGATTGCCGACGTCGTCGAGACCGGCACCACGCTCAAGGCCGCCGGCATGGAGATCTTCGGCGAGCCGATCCTGAATTCGGAGTCCGTGCTGATTGGCCGCAAGGGCGAGCAGAACCCTGCCACGGAGGTCCTGATCCGCCGGCTCCAGGGCGTCCTCGTGGCCCGGCAGTACGTGCTGATGGACTACGACATCCGCAAGGAACTCGTCGAGCAGGCCGCCGGGCTCACCCCCGGCCTGGAGTCGCCCACCGTGTCGCCGCTGCGCGATTCGGACTGGGTGGCCGTCCGCTCGATGGTGCCCAAGCGGGAAACCAACCGGATCATGGACGAGCTCTACGACCTCGGCGCCCGCGCCATCCTGGTCAGCAGCATCCACGCCTGCCGCATCTAGGCGCCCCGCCCCGCCGGTTCCCGCCAGGAACACCTTCAGCAATCACCCTGCAGCAATTACCCGCCTGCAAGTACCAGGAGAAGTCATGACTGTTGCCGTGCGCGTCATCCCGTGCCTCGACGTCGATGCCGGCCGCGTGGTCAAGGGCATCAACTTTGAGGGCCTCCGCGACGCCGGTGACCCGGTGGAACTGGCGCACCGCTACGACAACAGCGGCGCCGACGAGCTGACCTTCCTTGACGTCACGGCGTCCTCCGGCAACCGGGAGACCACGTTCGACGTCGTCCGCCGCACCGCCGAGGAAGTCTTCATCCCGCTGACGGTCGGCGGCGGCGTCCGTGGCGTGGCCGAGGTGGACAAACTCCTGCGCTGCGGCGCGGACAAGGCCGCCATCAACACCGCAGCCGTGGCCCGGCCGGACGTGATCGACGAGATCACCCGGCACTTCGGTTCCCAGGTCCTGGTGCTCTCCCTCGATGCGCGCCGGACCCGTCCGGGCTCGCAGCCCACCCCGTCCGGCTTCGAGGTCACCACGCACGGCGGACGGCAGGGGACCGGCATCGACGCGATCGCCTGGGCGCGGGAAGCGGCCGACCGCGGGGTGGGTGAAATCCTGCTCAACTCGATCGACGCCGACGGCACCAAGGACGGCTTCGATCTGGAACTGATCCGCCTGGCGCGGGCGGGGGTCAAGGTCCCGCTCATCGCCTCCGGCGGCGCCGGCAAGCCGGAGCACTTCCCGCCGGCCGTGGCAGCGGGCGCCGACGCCGTCCTGGCGGCCTCGGTCTTCCACTTCGGCCCGCTGGACATGATTGCGCAGGTCAAGGCCGCGATCCGCGACGCAGGCTTCGAAGTCCGCTAGTCCCCACCGCTTAAAGCAACGCGGGGTCACTTACCGCCCATCCCGGACGGGATTATGGGCCGTAAGTGACCCCGCGTTGCTTTATTTTTTAGGGAGCGGTCGGGGATTAAGCGGGTGGGGATTAGAGGCCGACTTCGGCGGACTGCAGGAGCGCGACGGCGTCCGGCTGGCCTTCGAAGGTCACGAGGGCGTGGCGGGTCCGGCCGTGGGCGTGCATGAGCAGCTCGCCCGGTTCGCCGACGATGGCCACGGACACGGGGGCGCGTTTGGCGACATGCCGCGGACCCGAGGGGCTCACCAGCACGATGCCCAGATCCACGCCGCGGTACAGGATCGCGGCCCGCTTGACGAGCTCGTCCCACAGCGCGTCCGAGTAGGCCTGGTCCAGGGCGCGCGGGGCCCAGCGGTCCACGGCGCGGCGGACGTCCTCGGTGTGCACAAAGTACTCGATCAGGTTGGAGCTTTCGTCCAGTGCCTTGATCCGCAGCGGGGACAGAGCGGGGGGACCGGCCCGGAAGTCGTTGACCAGCTTGGCGTAGTCCTCGGTGGTCTTCAGGGTGCCCGCCAGTTCGGCCGTCGCCTGGTCCGAGGCCTTGGACAGGCGCTTGATCAGCAGGCCCAGTCCGACGGCGATTTTCCGCTCGCGCAGGTACAGGTGCGCGGCAAGATCGCGGGTGAGCCAACCTGTGCAGAGCGTGGCGGCATCAGGGCCGGCCGCCAGCAGGGTTTCGGCCAGGACTTCTCGGGACGGTTCGACGAAATGCATCACTTGTGAAACTAGCACGAGACGGCCGTGCGTGGGCACAGGAATCGCCGCCGCGACCGCGCCCGGCCGCATGATGCAGGGCCGGACCGCGGCGCCGGGCCGATTGGCGCGCCAGTGTTAAGCGGCGGGACCTGTCCGCAGGCCGGCGACCGGCCCGGAGGCACTAGACTTGATCTGATGTCTGAGCAGCCCGCCTCCGCCCCCAGCCCCACCAACGGCAGCCCCACCAACGGCAGCGCCATCAACGGCAGCGCCGTCGATCGCAGTCCCGTCAGCGGCAGTCCCCTCCCGGCCGGACTGGCGGACGCGCTCAAGCGCGACAGCGCCGGCCTGGTGGCCGCAATCGTCCAGCAATTCGACACCCACGAGGTGCTGATGCTGGGCTGGATGGACGACGAGGCGCTGCACCGCACCCTGACCAGCGGGCGCGTGACGTTCTTTTCGCGCTCCCGCCAGGAGTACTGGCGCAAGGGAGACACCTCCGGGCACGTGCAATGGGTCAAGTCGCTCGCCATGGACTGCGACGGCGATGCGCTGCTGGTGCGGGTCGACCAGGTCGGCGCGGCCTGCCACACCGGAACCCGGACGTGCTTCGACGGCCGCGAGCTCGACGCCGTCGTCGGCCACGGAGGCTAGGCGCCCGGCACACCGGCAGAGCGCCCCGGCGCTTCCACAGCTTCACGAACCGGACCCCAGGCAGGATCCCATGACCGGATCCGGTCGCAGGTCCACCTAAAGAACAGGCGGAAAGCACAGCCATGCAGGACCTTGGAATCATCAGCCCCGGCCTCGAAGAGTTCCGCGAACTCGCAGGCCACAGCCGAGTCATCCCCGTCCGGCTCAAGGTACTGGCTGACGCCGAAACCCCGATCGGGCTCTACCGCAAGCTCGCCCATGGCCAGCCCGGAACGTTCCTGATGGAATCGGCGGCGGTCGGCGGCGCCTGGTCGCGCTATTCCTTCATCGGCTCCCGCTCCCGGGCCACCCTGACCACCAAGGACGGCAGCGCGCACTGGCTGGGCGAGCCCCCGGTCGGTGTGCCCCTGGACGGCAACCCCGTGGACGCCATCCGCGACACCGTCGCCGCGCTGCGGACCGAGCGCTTCGACGGCCTCCCGCCGTTCACCTCGGGCCTGGTCGGGTTCCTGGGCTGGGAAACCGTCCGGCACTGGGAGAAACTGACCAGCCCGCCGGAGGACGACCTCCAACTGCCGGAAATGGCCCTCAACCTGGTCACCGACATGGCGGTCCACGACAACATGGACGGCACCGTCCTGCTGATCGCCAACGCCATCAACTTCGACAACAGCACCGAACGGGTCGACGACGCCTGGCATGACGCCGTCGCCCGCGTCAAAGCCCTGCTCGAAAAGATCAGCCGCCCCGTGGAGCAGCCGGTCTCCGTGCTGGAGACGGCCGCCCTGGATTTCGCGTCCAGTGTGCAGGAGCGCTGGGACGAAACCGAGTACCTGGCCGCCCTGGACCGCGGCAAGGAGGCGATCGTGGACGGTGAGGTCTTCCAGGTGGTGATCTCCCGCCGCTTCGAAATGGAGTGCGGCGCCGACCCCCTCGACGTCTACCGGGTCCTGCGGAACACCAACCCCAGCCCCTACATGTACCTCTTCAGCTTCGAGGACGCCGCCGGCCGCGAATACACGATCGTCGGCTCCTCGCCGGAGGCCCTCGTCACCGTGACCGGGGACGAAGTCATCACCCACCCCATCGCCGGCTCACGCCCGCGCGGCAAGACGGTCGAGGCGGACAAGGCCCTGGCCGAGGAACTGCTGGCGGACGAGAAAGAACGCGCCGAGCACCTGATGCTGGTCGACCTGTCCCGCAACGACCTCTCGAAGGTCTGCGTGGCAGGATCCGTCGACGTCACGCAATTCATGGAAGTGGAGCGCTTCAGCCACATCATGCACCTGGTCTCCACCGTGGTCGGAGAGCTCGCCCCGGCAGCCAAGGCCTACGACGTGCTCAAGGCCACGTTCCCGGCCGGCACCCTCTCCGGCGCCCCGAAGCCGCGGGCCCTGCGCCTGCTGGACGAACTTGAACCGCACCGGCGCGGCATCTATGGCGGCGTGGTGGGGTACTTGGACTTCGCCGGGGACATGGACATGGCGATCGCCATCCGGTCGGCCCTGCTCCGTGAGGGACGCGCGTACGTCCAGGCCGGCGGCGGGATCGTCGCAGATTCGGTGAACCCGACCGAGGCCCAGGAAACCGTGAACAAGGCCGCCGCCCCGCTGCGCGCCGTGCACACGGCCAGGTCGCTGCACAACATCACCGTTGACGCAGTCACTGACGCAGCGCCCGACGCAGGAGCCGAGTCCTGATGGGGGAGCCGGAAGCCACCGCCAAGAACACCGCCAAGAACACCGTGAAGGGCACTGTGAAGAGCACTGTGAAGAGCCCCGGGGGGGCCGCCGTCCCGGGATGGGCCCGCAAGTCCACCCTGGTCCTGGTGATCGCTGCCCTGGCCCTTGCCGTGTTCGGGACCACCACCCAGACCTGGCTCACCGTGCACCTCGATCCCACGCAGCTCGGCGCGGCCGTGGCCAGCCAGGACGGCCTGCAGGTCCAGGGCAGCAAGGCTGCCACCACCGTGACAGCCCTGGCGCTTGTGGCCCTCGCCGGCGGCCTCGCGGCCTCCATCGCCGGCCGCGTGGCCCGCTGGGTGATCACGGCGATCATCCTCCTCGCGGCCGCGGGCATCGTCGCCGCGGCAGCCGTTGTGCTGGCGGACCCGCTGGCCGCGGCGCAGGGATCGATCGCGGCCGCCACCGGAATCAGCGGCAGCAGCGTACAGGTGGACGTCACGGTGTTCCCCGTCCTCGCCGTCGTCGCCGGAGCCCTGCTGGGACTCAGCGCCCTCGCGATCGTGCCGGCCGGCCGCTACTGGAAGACCCGCACCAAATATGACGCGGCCGCCGCCGGGCCCGCCGCCGGCGGCACTGCAGCCGGCGGTCATGCGCCGGCCGCCCCCGCGGACGAGATTGACAGCTGGGACCGGTTGTCCCGCGGTGACGACCCCACCTGAGCCGATGCCGCGGGCGCGACCGGCAACGCGACCGGTTACGCGGCCCAGCAACGCGACCCGGCAACGCGACCCGGCAACGCGGCCAAATAACACAGCAAAAAATGGCAGAATGTAAGCAGTATTCATCCTGAGGAGATTTCAATGAGCAAAGCCACTGTTTCCGCATCCACGTCCGCTGCGCCGAAGGGCGTCTACGACGACGTCGACCACAGCGAACCCCAGGGTCACGGCAACAGCCCGGCCGCGTGGACCTGCGTGATCGTGATGCTGATCGGCGCCCTCATTGCGTCCATCGCCTTCGTCATCGCCAACACCCCGATCTTCGTTGCAGGTGCGGCGGTCATGGTGGTCGGCCTGCTCGCCGGCTGGGCCATGCGCAAGGCCGGCTACGGCGTCGGCGGCAGCAAGCTGAAGAACTCCGGCCACTGAGCGTGAGCGTTCTCGACGACATCAATGCCGGTGTCAGGGAGGATATGCAGGCGCGCCAGCGTCTGGTTACGCTCGCGGAGCTGAAAGAGCGTGCCGCCGCGGCGGCGCCCGCCCGTGACGCCTGGGCCGCCCTCGGCGGGACCTCAAGCAGCCGGGACCAGCTCAAGGTGATTGCCGAGGTCAAGCGCCGCAGCCCGTCCAAGGGCCAGCTCGCGGACATCGCCGATCCCGCGTCCCTCGCCGCGCAGTACGCCGACGGCGGGGCCGCCGTGATCAGCGTCCTGACCGAGGAGCGCCGCTTCGGCGGCTCCTTGGCCGATCTCGACGCCGTCCGGGCCGCCGTGGACATTCCGCTGCTGCGCAAGGACTTCATGGTTGACGAGTACCAGATCTGGGAGGCCCGGGCGCACGGCGCCGACCTGATCCTGCTGATCGTGGCCTCGCTCTCGGACGCCCAGCTGCGTGAGTTCACGGCCCTCAGCCGCGAGCTCGGCATGAACGTGCTGGTCGAGACCCATACGGCGGAGGAAATCGAGCGCGCAGTCGCCGCGGAGGCCCGGATCATCGGCGTCAACGTACGCAACCTCAAGACGCTCGACGTCGACCGTTCCGTCTTCGCGGCGCTGACCGGCGGCATTCCCGCCGGTGCGCTCGTGGTCGCCGAGTCCGGTGTGCGCGACGTCGAGGACGTCAAGCACTACGCGGCCCGCGGAGCCAACGCGGTCCTGGTCGGCGAGGCGCTGGTCAGTGACGCGACGCCCCACGAGCGGATCGCCGAATTCATGGCTGCCGGCGCGACGGCAATCGCCGCGCGCGCCTGAGGCCGGCCGGTCCTGGCGCCTCCGTCCGGACCGTGAGCGGTGCCGGGCCCGCGATTTTGCCCGGACCAATGAGCGGATCTCATCAGCAGATCCCCAAAGCTAGCAGTGGAACAGGATGGTGAGACTGATGGTCGATGCACCAGCAGCCGGCTCTGACGAAAGTGCCGTGGACGCGTTCCTGCAGGGCGGCCGCCCCGCGGAGCATCCCGCGCAGGGCGAACCGTCCCTGCGCCACGCCCCGGGGCCCTACTTCGGGAACTACGGCGGCCGGTGGATGCCAGAGTCGCTCATCGCGGCTCTGGACGAGCTCGAGGACACCTTCGAGAAGGCCAAGGCCGATCCGGAGTTCACAGCCCAGATCGCCGAACTGAACAAGAACTACTCAGGCCGGCCGTCGCTGCTGACCGAGGCCAAGCGCTTCGCCGAGCACGCCGGCGGGGTGCGGATCTTCCTCAAGCGCGAAGACCTCAACCACACCGGCTCGCACAAGATCAACAACGTCCTGGGCCAGGCGCTGCTCGCCAAGCGGATGGGCAAAACCCGCGTCATCGCCGAAACCGGCGCCGGCCAGCACGGCGTCGCCAGCGCCACGGCCGCAGCCCTGCTGGGCCTGGAATGCGTGGTCTACATGGGCGCCGAGGACTGCCGCAGGCAATCCCTCAACGTGGCCCGCATGGAGCTCCTTGGGGCCACGGTCATCCCGGTCACCAACGGATCCCAGACGCTCAAGGACGCCATCAACGAGGCCCTGCGCGACTGGGTGGCAAACGTGGGCAACACGCACTACCTGCTGGGCACCGCCGCCGGAGCACACCCGTTCCCGGCGATGGTCCGCTACTTCCACGAAGTCATCGGCGAGGAAGCCCGCGCCCAGATCCTGGACCAGACGGGCCGGCTGCCGGATGCCGTCTGTGCCTGCATCGGCGGCGGCTCCAACGCGATCGGCATCTTCCACGGCTTCCTCGATGACCCTTCGGTCAAGATCTACGGCTTCGAGGCCGGCGGCGAGGGCGTCGAAACCGGACGCCACGCAGCCACCATCACCCTCGGCAAACCCGGCGTGCTGCACGGCGCCCGCTCCTACCTCATGCAGGACGACGACGGCCAGACCATCGAGTCGCATTCGATCTCCGCGGGCCTGGACTACCCCGGCGTCGGCCCCGAGCACTCCTACCTCGCCGACATTGGCCGGGTCAGCTACGAGCCCATCACGGACAGCGAAGCAATGGAGGCCTTCCGCCTCCTGTGCCGCACCGAGGGCATCATCCCCGCCATCGAGTCCGCCCACGCCCTCGCCGGCGCCATCAAGGTGGGCCAGCGGCTCGCCGCCGACGCGGCCGCAGGCAAGGCATCAGACGCCTCAGAGAAAATCGTGATCGTGAACCTCTCCGGCCGCGGCGACAAGGACGTGGCCACGGCCGCGGAATGGTTCGACCTGCTGGACAAGGATTCACCTGAAGCCGAAATCGCCAAAGAGGGGGAACAGCTGTGAGCACCAGCCAGGACGGCACCCAGCACGCCAGCAAGTCGGCCGCGGCCATTGACCGCGCCCGCGCCCAGGGCCGGGCGGCCCTGATCGGCTACCTGCCCGCCGGCTACCCGAGCGTTAAAGACACCATTGCCGCCGGCATCGCCCTGGCCGAGAACGGCGCCGACCTCATCGAGATCGGCATCCCGTACTCGGACCCGGTCATGGACGGCCAGGTCATCCAGGCTGCCACGACGGAGGCCCTCGCGAAGGGCTTCCACGTCCGGGAGGTCTTCGACGTCGTCCGCGGCATTACGAGCAAGACCGACGCCGCCGTGCTGGTCATGACGTACTGGAACCCCGTGGTCCGGATGGGCGTGGACGAGTTCTCCCGCCGCCTGGCCGAGGCCGGGGGAGCCGGGCTCATCACGCCCGACCTCATTCCGGACGAGGCCGCCGAATGGATGGCAGCCTCGGACAAGTACGGCCTGGACCGGGTGTTCCTCGTGGCTCCCTCGTCCTCGCCCGAACGCATGAAACGCACGGTCGACGCGAGCCGCGGCTTCGTCTACGCCGTCTCCATCATGGGCGTCACCGGCGCCCGGACCTCGGTCAGCTCAGCGGCCAAGGACGTCGTCGCCGCCGCGCACGCCGCGGGCGCCGAGCGCGTCTGCGTGGGCCTCGGCGTCTCCACCGCCAGCCATGTCCGCGAGATCGCCGAGTACGCCGACGGAGTGATTGTCGGCACCGCCCTCGTCGCGGCGATCCGGGACGGCGGCGTGGATGCGGTAGCCTCCTTGACGAAAGACCTCAGCACCGGCCTTACCAAGGAAGAAGCCTAAGCAATGCAGTCAGTCCTCCACGCGGCGGCGATGATTCCCGCGAGCATTCCGAGCCCCACCTGGTCCGGATTCGACATCCCGCTGCCGTGGGGGTCCCTGCGCATCCACGCCTACGCCCTGTGCATCCTCGCCGGCATTATTGCCGGCCTGTGGCTGACCTCGGTCCGCTGGGCACGCCGCGGCGCCCCCGAGGGCAGCGTCTGGGATATCGCCATCTGGGCCATCCCGTTCGGCATTATCGGCGGACGGCTGTACCACGTGTTCTCCTCTCCGGACGCCTACTTTGGCCCGGGATTCGACGGCACAGGGGACCTGTCCCTGATTCCGCAGATCCAGCGCGGCGGCCTGGGCATCTGGGGCGCCGTCGTGCTCGGCGCCGTGGGCGCCTGGATCGGGTGCCGGCGTGCCGGGGTCAAGCTGAGCGCCTTCATGGACGCCGCGGCCCCCGGACTGCTGCTGGCCCAGGCCATTGGCCGGTGGGGCAACTACTTCAACCAGGAACTCTTCGGCGGCCCCACCACGCTTCCGTGGGGGCTGCAGATCGATCCCAACAACCCGAACTTCCCCGCCGGCATGCCGACGGACACGCTCTTCCACCCGACGTTCCTCTACGAGTCGCTGTGGAATCTGGCCGGCGTGCTGATCCTGCTGGCACTCGACCGCAAATTCAGCTTCCGCCGCGGCCGTCTCTTCTGCGTCTACGCCATGTACTACACACTGGGCCGCGTCTGGATCGAGGCCATGCGGATCGACGACGCCGAACAGATCACCCTCTTCGGGCTCACCACCAGGCTCAATGTCTGGACCAGCATCATCGTCTTCGCCGGAGCCCTGCTCGCCTTCATCCTCCTCGGCCTGCGCAAGCGCTCCGAGCCGGACACCCCGTTCCTCCCCGGCCGCGCGCCCGTGGAGACTACGCCGGCAGGGACCCAGCCGGTGGAGACTACGCCGGCAGGGACCCAGCCGGTGGAGACTACGCCGGCTGAGGAAAAGTCGGCGGAGGCAAAGCCGGTCGCTGACGCGACCGAGGCCGACAGCGCTGGCCGCGCCACCGGCGCCGACGCCACCGGCGCCGACAGTGCCGCCCACGCTGACCGCGCCACCGTTCCCGCAGACGTGGCAACCATCCGCCATTCGGACGCCGCTGTCTCAGATAGTGAATCCCGTGCTAATCTCCGGAATAACCAAAGCGGACCAGTTCGCGCATCCGAGGATGCGGGCAGGGACTCCACGGGCGGCACCGCGCCCGCCAATGGAGCTCCGGCAGCCGGAGTTTCCGGCCGCCAGGGAACTGGAACCGCGCCGGAGGCTGAGGGCACCAAGTAGCTCAGCGCCGGCACTTCGGGTTGACCGGAGCCACCGCTCACCGGACCCGACTCCACAGCGTCGTGGCAAGAGGGCTTGCCGTGGACAGCAGATCGAAGCTGTCCATGCAAGCCCGGGCCAGCACCTGCGTAACTGTTAGTACAGGAGGCCGGGCTGGCCTACAATTCCAGTTAGAAAAACACTCTGTTGCGCCCGTCACACACCGGCGTGCCGAGTGGGGCCAATGTTGTCCCTCCCATACGCACGATCAGGAGGAAGGACGTCTCCAATGACCCAAACTCTTCACAGCCCCAGCTGGTCCGATCCGGACCAGCCCTCGGCTGCCGCGTCACCCTTCAGCCGCTTCGCGGCGATTCCGGCCGCTGCCGGACTCTACAATCCGGAGAACGAGAAGGACGCCTGCGGCCTGGCCATCATCGCCACGCTCCGCGGTGAGCCTGGCTACGACATCGTCGACGCCGCCCTGACCGCCCTGCGCAACCTCGAGCACCGCGGTGCCGTGGGCGCCGATGAAGGTACCGGCGACGGCGCCGGCCTCCTGATGCAGGTGCCGGACGAATTCTTCCGGGCAGTCACGGACTTCGAACTTCCGGCCCCCGGCCAGTACATCGTGGGAACCGCATTCCTGCCCGCCGAGCAGCGCGAATCGGACGCCGCCCGCGCCGGCATCGAAGGCCTCGCCGCGGACGAGGGCCTGACCGTCCTGGGCTGGCGTGAAGTCCCGATCGTGGCCGACCTGGTCGGGGCCATGGCCCGGGCCTGCATGCCGTACTTCTCGCAGCCGTTCTTCGCCTCCAGCACCGGGGAAACCCTCGAGCGCAACGAGCTCGACTCCCGCGCCTGGCGGATCCGCAAGCGCGCCCAGAACAAGTTTGGCGTGTACTTCCCGTCGCTCTCCTCCCGGACCATCGTCTACAAGGGCATGCTCACCACCGCGCAGCTCGAGCCGTTCTACCCGGACCTGTCGGACAAGCGCTTCAAGACCAAGCTCGCGATCGTCCACTCGCGCTTCTCCACCAACACCTTCCCGTCCTGGCCGCTGGCCCAGCCGTTCCGCACCATCGCGCACAACGGCGAAATCAACACCGTCAAGGGCAACCGCAACTGGATGCGGGCCCGGCAGTCCCAGCTCGCCAGCCCGCTGCTGGGGGACTCACCCGAAGAGCTGTTCCCGATCTGCACCCCGGGCGCCTCGGACTCGGCCTCCTTCGACGAGGTCGCCGAACTGCTCTGGCTCTCCGGCCGGCCCATCACGCACTCGATCATGATGATGATCCCGGAGGCGTGGGAAAACCACGCCACCATGGATCCGGCCCGCCGCGCCTTCTACGAATACCACTCGATGCTCATGGAGCCGTGGGACGGCCCGGCGGCCGTCTCCTTCACGGACGGCAACCTGGTCGGCGCCACGCTGGACCGCAACGGCCTGCGCCCGGGCCGGTACTGGATCACCGAGGACGGCCTGATCGTCTTCGCCTCCGAAGTCGGCGTGATCGACGTCGAACCCTCCAAGGTGGTCAAGAAGGGCCGCGTCTCGCCGGGCAAGATGTTCCTTGTGGACACCGGGGCCGGCCGGATCATCGACGACGCCGAGGTCAAGGCCGAGGTTGCCGCAGCGAACCCCTGGGCCGAATGGGTCAAGGACAACCTGATCGACCTCAAGAACCTGCCCGAACGCGAGCACGTCGTGCACACCGCCGCCTCGGTCAACATCCGCCAGCGCACCTTCGGCTACACCACCGAGGAACTGAAAATCCTGCTGGGCCCGATGGCCCGCACCGGCGCCGAACCGCTCGGTGCCATGGGCTCGGACACCCCGGTGGCCGTGCTGTCCAAGCGCCCGCGGCTGCTCTTCGACTACTTTGTGCAGTCCTTCGCGCAGGTCACCAACCCGCCGCTGGACGCCATCCGTGAAGAGCTCGTCACGTCCCTGACGTGCGCAATCGGCCCGAACGGCAACCTGCTGGACACCAAGCAGGTCCGGCAGCCGCAGGTCTCGCTGCCGTTCCCCGTGATCAACAACGACCAGCTCGCCAAGATCGCGAACATCGAGAGCGCCGACGGCGGCAAGGTCGCCATGAAGGTCCGCGGACTCTACCGCCCCGAAGGCGGCGAGAACTCCCTCCGGGCCCGGCTCACCGAAATCTGCGAACAGGTCTCCGGCGCCATCAACCGCGGCGTCCAGTACGTGGTGCTCTCGGACCGCGACTCGAACGCCCAGTGGGCCCCGATCCCGTCCCTGCTGCTGGTCAGCGCCGTGCACCACCACCTGCTGCGCAGCGCCAACCGCACCAAAACCGCGCTCGTGGTGGAAGCCGGCGACGTCCGCGAGACCCACCACGTCGCCGTGCTCATCGGCTACGGCGCCTCCGCCGTGAACCCGTACCTGGCCATGGAATCCGTGGAACAGCTCATCGCCTCCGGCGACGTCGTGGGGGTCACCCCGCAGGACGGCGTCTACAACCTGATCAAGGGCCTGGGCAAGGGCGTCCTGAAGATCATGTCCAAGATGGGCATCTCCACCGTGGCCTCCTACACCGGTGCCCAGACCTTCGAAGCCCTCGGCCTCGGCCAGGACCTCGTGGACGAGTACTTCTCCGGCACGCACTCCCAGCTCGGCGGCGTCGGCCTCGACGTCATTGCTGCCGAAGTCCTGGCCCGGCACCGCATGGCCTACCCCGAGAACGGCATCGAACTGCCGCACCAGCCCCTGCTAGGCGGCGGCGAGTACCAGTGGCGCCGTGACGGCGAACCCCACCTGTTCAACCCCGAGACCGTCTTCCGGCTCCAGCACGCCACGCGTGAACGCCGCTACGACATCTTCAAGGCCTATACCCGCGGCGTTGACGACCAGTCCGAGAACCTCATGACCCTGCGCGGTCTGCTGAAGTTCAAGGCCGGTTCGCGTCCCGCGGTGCCGCTTGAGGAAGTCGAACCGGTTTCCAGCATCGTCAAGCGGTTCTCCACCGGCGCCATGAGCTACGGCTCCATCTCCAAGGAAGCCCACGAGACCCTCGCGATCGCCATGAACCGGCTGGGCGGCAAGTCCAACACCGGTGAAGGCGGCGAGGACGTGGACCGGCTGCTCGATCCCACCCGCCGTTCCGCGGTCAAGCAGATCGCCTCCGGCCGCTTCGGCGTCACCAGCCTGTACCTGTCCAACGCGGACGACATCCAGATCAAGATGGCCCAGGGTGCCAAGCCCGGCGAAGGCGGCCAGCTGATGGCGCAGAAGGTCTACCCCTGGGTGGCCCGCACGCGGCACTCGACCCCCGGCGTCGGCCTCATTTCGCCGCCCCCGCACCACGACATCTACTCGATCGAGGACCTCGCGCAGCTGATCTATGACGCCAAGCGCGCCAACCCCTCGGCCCGGGTGCACGTCAAACTCGTCTCCGAGGTCGGGATCGGCACCGTGGCGGCCGGCGTCACCAAGGCGAAGGCCGACGTCGTGCTGGTCTCCGGGCACGACGGCGGTACCGGCGCCTCGCCGCTGAACTCGCTCAAGCACGCCGGTGTCCCGTGGGAACTCGGCCTCGCCGAGACGCAACAGACGCTTATGCTCAACGGCCTGCGCGACCGTGTGGTGATTCAGGTCGACGGCCAGCTCAAGACCGGCCGCGACGTCGTGATCGCCGCGTTGCTCGGCGGCGAGGAGTTTGGTTTCGCCACCGCCCCGCTGGTGGTCTCAGGCTGCATCATGATGCGCGTCTGCCACCTGGACACCTGCCCGGTGGGCGTCGCAACCCAGAACCCCGAGCTGCGCTCCCGGTTCAACGGCAAGCCCGAATTCGTGGTGAACTTCTTCGAATTCCTTGCCGAGGAAGTCCGCGAAATCCTCGCCGAGCTGGGTTTCCGCAGCATCGAGGAGGCGATTGGCCACGCCGAGATGCTCGACTCCCGCGACGCGATCAACCACTGGAAGGCCGAAGGGCTGGACCTGGATCCGATCCTGCACGGGCTCGAGTTCGACAACGACGCGCCGCTGCGCAACCTCACCGGCCAGAACCACGAACTCGACAAGCACTTCGACCAGCGCCTGATCGCCATGGCGGCCGAAGCGCTGAGCGACCGCACGCCGGTGAAGATCTCCGTGAACGTCATCAACACGGACCGCTCCGTCGGCACCATGCTCGGCCACGTCGTGACGAAGACCTTCAGCACCGACGTCCTGGCCACGGACACCATCGACATCACGCTCAATGGCACCGCGGGCCAGTCGCTCGGGGCGTTCCTGCCGGCCGGCATCACGCTGCGCATGTTCGGCGACTCCAACGACTACGTCGGCAAGGGACTCTCCGGCGGCCGCATCATCGTCCGGCCGGACCGCACCAACGTGTTCCCGGCCGAGCGCAACGTGATCGCCGGCAACGTGATCGGCTACGGCGCCACAAGCGGTGAAATGTTCCTCCGCGGCCAGGTGGGCGAACGCTTCCTGGTCCGCAACTCCGGCGCCACCGCTGTGGTCGAAGGCATCGGGGACCACGGCTGCGAGTACATGACCGGCGGCCAGACGCTCATCATCGGCCGTACCGGCCGCAACTTCGGCGCCGGCATGTCCGGGGGCACAGCCTACGTGCTGGACCTGCAGACCGAGCGCGTCAACAAGCAGGCCCTCGAGTCAGGCGAGCTGCAGCTGCGCGAGCTCGACGCCGAGGACCGCGACATCGTCCACGGGCTGCTCGTCAAGCACCTCGAGGAAACCGAGTCGCTGCTCGCGGCACGGCTCCTCGAGAACTTCGATGACACCGCAGCCCGCATAACCAAGGTGCTGCCGCGCGACTACGCGGCCGTCCTGCAAACCCGTCTTGACGCCATCGAAGAGGGCCTGGACCCCGACGGCGAAGAAGTTTGGTCTCGAATCCTGGAGGTGACCGGTGGCTGATCCACGCGGATTTCTGAAAGTACGTCAGCGTGAAACCCAGCCGCGCCGTCCCGTCCCGGTCCGCATCATGGACTGGAAAGAGGTCTATGAGGCCCAGGAAAAGGGTGTCCTCAAGAGCCAGGCCGGCCGCTGCATGGACTGCGGCGTCCCGTTCTGCCACCAGGGCTGCCCGCTGGGCAACCTCATTCCGGAATGGAACGACCTCGTCTGGCGGGACAAGGGCGAGGAAGCGATGGAGCGGCTGCACGCCACCAACAACTTCCCCGAATTCACCGGACGGCTGTGCCCGGCCCCCTGCGAGGCGTCCTGCGTACTCGGCATCAACCAGCCCGCGGTGACCATCAAGCAGGTCGAGGTGTCCATCGTGGACCAGGCCTTCGAGAACGGCTGGGTCAACCCCCTGCCGCCCGCGCGACTGACCGGCAAGACGGTCGCCGTCGTCGGGTCCGGCCCCGCCGGGCTCGCCGTCGCCCAGCAGCTGACCCGGGTGGGCCACACTGTGGCCGTGTACGAGCGCGACGACAAGATCGGCGGCCTCCTGCGCTACGGGATCCCCGACTTCAAGATGGAAAAAGAGCAGGTGGACCGCCGGCTGGAGCAGATGAAGGCCGAAGGCACCCGGTTCCGCACCGGGGTGGCCGTCGGCACCGACGTGACGTGGGAGCAGCTGCGCCGCCGGTACGACGCCGTCGTCATCGCCACCGGGGCCACCGTCCCGCGTGACCTGCCGATCCCGGGCCGCGATCTCGACGGCGTCCACTACGCCATGGATTACCTCGTGCCGGCCAACCGGGTGGTGGCGGGGGAGACCGTGGAGAACCAGATCAATGCCGCGGGCAAGCACGTGGTTATCCTCGGCGGCGGCGACACCGGCGCCGACTGCCTCGGCACCGCGCACCGTCACCAGGCCGCGTCCGTGACCACCCTGGCGATCGGCAAGCAGCCGCCCGTCGAGCGGGCCGGCCACCAGCCCTGGCCGACGTTCCCCACCTTGTTCGAGGTCGCCAGCGCGCACGAGGAAGGCGGCGAACGCACCTACCTCGCCTCCACCGTGGAGTTCGTCGGGGAAAACGGCAAACTCACGGGCGTCAAGGTGGCGGAGACGGAATTCGTCGACGGCAAACGCCTGCCGAAGGCCGGCACCGAGCGGATCATTCCGGCGGACCTCGTCTTTTTGTCCCTGGGCTTCACCGGCGCCGAGCCGGCAGGGATCACCGACCAGGTACAGGCCGACTTTGACGGCCGCGGCAACGTGGCACGCGACGGCTACTACATGACCAACACTGAAGGCATCTTCGTCGCGGGCGACGCCGGCCGCGGCCAGTCGCTCATCGTTTGGGCCATCGCCGAAGGGCGCGCCTGCGCGGCCGCGGTGGACAAGTTCCTGATGGGCAGCACCATTCTGCCGGCACCCGTGGCGCCGACCGACCGTGCGATGGCTGTTCTGTAGTCCCACAGGACCTCCGGGATTCATCCGCACTTCAACTTAATCCATGCAACACACCAGTAGGGTAGGTATATGAGACGCGCTAAAATCGTGGCCACTTTCGGACCGGCAATCGCAAGCTTTGACAACACGCTGGCCGTGCTGGAAGCCGGCGTTGACGTGGCACGCATGAACATGAGCCACGGCGATTACTCCGTGCACGACAACACCTACGAGAACGTCCGCAAGGCTGCGGGACAGCTCGGCAAGGCCGTGGCCATCATGGCCGACCTGCAGGGCCCGAAGATCCGCCTCGGACGTTTCGTCGACGGTCCCCACCTCCTGGAGGTCGGTGACACGTTCACGATCACCACCGAGGACGTTCCCGGCACCAAGGACATCTGCTCCACGACCCTCAAGAGCCTGACAGAGGACGTCAACCCCGGTGATGCCCTGCTGATCGACGACGGCAAGGTCGCCCTCCGCGCGATCGACGTCGACGACGTCAAGGTGGTCGCCCAGGTGATTGTCGGCGGCTGGGTCTCCAACAACAAGGGCATCAACCTGCCCGGCGTTGCTGTCAACGTGCCGGCGCTGAGCGAAAAGGACGAGGACGATCTGCGCTGGGCCATGCGCCGCGGCGTGGACATGGTTGCCCTGTCCTTCGTCCGGGATGCCTCGGACATCGTCCGCGTGCACGAGATTATGGACGAGGAAGGCCGCCGCGTGCCGGTGATCGCCAAGATCGAGAAGCCGCAGGCCGTGGAGCAGCTCCCCGAGATCATCGACGCCTTCGACGCCATCATGGTGGCCCGTGGCGACCTCGGTGTGGAACTTCCCCTCGAGGAAGTACCGATCGTGCAAAAGCGCGCCGTTGAACTGGCACGCCGCTGGGCGAAGCCGGTTATCGTAGCCACCCAGGTCCTCGAGTCCATGATCGACAACCCGCGCCCGACGCGCGCCGAGGCCTCCGACTGCGCCAACGCGGTGCTCGACGGCGCCGACGCGGTCATGCTCTCCGGCGAGACCAGCGTGGGCAAGTACCCGATCGAGACCGTCAAGGTCATGGCCCGGATCATCGAGTCCACCGAGGTCCACGGCCTCGAGCGCGTCCCCCCGCTCGGCACCAAGCCCAAGACCCGCGGCGGCGCCATCACCCGGGCCGCCGTCGAGATCGCCGACCAGCTGGATGCGAAGTACATCTGTACCTTCACCCAGTCCGGTGACTCTGCACGCCGCCTCTCCCGGCTGCGCCCCATCAAGCCGGTCTTCGCCTTTACCCCGGTGGAGCACGTTTGGAACCAGCTCGCACTGACCTGGGGGATCCAGCCGGTCCTGGTCCCGATGGTGGGCCACACCGACGAGATGACGGCCCAGGTTGACCGCAGCCTGCTGGAACTCGACGTCGTCGAGGACGGCGACCTGGTGGTCATCGCCGCCGGTTCGCCTCCCGGAAAGGCCGGTTCGACGAACCTGCTGAAGGTCCACAAGGTGGGCGACCTCGCTGACATCGGCGGCCAGGGCGAAGCGGCAGTGGCCAAGGACAAGCTCGGCCCGTGGCCGGAAAAGAAGAAGAAGAACCGGGTCCAGGCCTAGTTCTGAAAGCTTGAACGCAAAAGGGAGGATCCCCGCCGGCTGGCGGGGATCCTCCCTTTTGGTGCTTGGTGCTTAGTGCTTCCAGCGCGCGGCTGGCGGCCGCGGAGCGCGGCCGGAACCGCCGGCCGCTAGTTGACCTGGTTGATGATGGTTTCGGCAACCTCGCGCATGCTGAGGCGGCGGTCCATCGAGGTCTTCTGGATCCAGCGGAAGGCTTCCGGTTCCGTCAGGCCCATCTTGGTGGTCAGGAGGCTCTTGGCGCGCTCCACGAGCTTGCGGGTGGCGAACTGCTCCTGCAGGTCGGTGACCTCGCTCTCGAGGGCCTTGATTTCCTCGTGGCGGGACAGCGCGATCTCCAAAGCCGGGATGAGGTCCGCCGGGGTGAACGGCTTGACCACGTACGCCATGGCGCCGGCGTCGCGGGCGCGCTCCACGAGTTCTTTCTGGCTGAACGCGGTGAGAAGGACCACGGGGGCGATCCGGGCCTTGACGATCTTTTCGGCGGCCGAGATGCCGTCCATGACCGGCATCTTGACGTCCATCAGGACCAGGTCGGGCTTGAGCTCCTCGGCAAGCTGGACGGCCTTTTCGCCGTTGTCCGCCTCGCCGACGACGTCGTAGCCTTCGCCCCGCAGGATCTCGATGATGTCCAGGCGGATGAGGGTCTCATCCTCGGCGACGACAACGCGGCGCGCCGGCTGGGAAGTGGGGGTTGACTCCGTCTGTTCTGACACGGGAACTCCTTGGAAAGGTACGGCGGGAACTCAACCATCATAGGTTTTGTCTGCCGATGTACTTGGACCGGTTTGGTTCGATGCGGCGTCACTGGCGCGATTCTGGAATTCAGCCTATCTGCATGTAGAGTAATTTCGCGCACTGGAAGCGATCGCGTTGCTCACAGCACTGTGGCAGGCTGATTGTTACACCGGTGTACTCCGCGCCCGAGTGGCGGAATTGGCAGACGCGCCGCACTCAAAATGCGGTATCGAAAGGTGTGTGGGTTCGAGTCCCACCTCGGGCACAGTGTTTTCCCTGTTCAGCGGCCTTTGGGCCGCTGAATGTGTACAAAACTACAAAAAGTGTGTACAGCGGCGTAGCATTTTGCTGTGGCCAGCATCAGCACGCGCGTGAAAAAAGACGGCACCAAGTCGTTCATGGTGCGCTGGCGTGATCCCGGAACTCGTAAGAATCAGGGCCTGACTGTCGCAACGCAGGCGGAGGCCGAAACCCTCAAGCGCTTGCTGGATGCGAACGAGCAGTCCTTCGTGATTGCCCAGCAGGCCATACTTTCCAACCAGGCCAGGGTTCCCACGGTCGCCGAGGTTGTCCAGGAACACATCGACCTGCTGATCCGGCCGTCTAGCGGAACCGTCAGGACGTACCAGGTGATGCTGGACCTTCACATCAGGAACGTCATTGGCCACATTCCCGTGGACAAACTCGACTATCGGCACCTCCACCATTGGGCTAAGTCGATGATGGCGAAGGGCAAGTCCCCGAAGACGATCCACAACGTTCATGGCCTCATATCCGCAGCGATGAACACTGCAGAAATGCTGCGCTATATCCCTCGGAATCCGTGCCGTGGTGTTCAGCTGCCGAGTATCGACAAGGCTGAGGACGAAGCCATGTTCCTCACTCACGCCGAGTACAACATGATTCTTGAAGTCATGGGGGAGCGGTACAAGACCTTCACGAACTTCCTGGTCATGACAGGAACCAGATTCGGGGAAGCGACGGCACTCAAAGTGGCCGACGTCGATTTGCTCTCCAAGCCGCCCGCGGTGCGGATCAACAAGGCCTGGAAACGCGACGGCCAGTCGCAGTACTACATCGGCGCCACCAAGACCGGCGCGGGTAAGCGGACCATCGGTCTCAACCCGGCACTGGTCGAACTTCTGGTACCGCTCGTGGCAAGCCGCCCCGGTGATGAGCTGTTGTTTACGACGCCCAAGGGAGAGCGGATTGTCCACAAGCTCTATTGGCACGGCTACTGGGTTCCTGCGGTCCAGGCGGCTCAGGCGCATGGACTGAAGAAGTCGCCGCGCATCCATGACCTCCGGCACACGCATGCGTCCTGGCTGATCCAGGACGGTGTGTCTCTGTTTACGATCTCGCGACGCCTTGGCCATGCCTCAACCCGGACTACGGAGCAGGTCTACGGCCATCTGATGCCGGAGGCGCTGCAGGCCGGCGCTGACGCCACCGAGAGGTCGATTACGGGGTTCACGCGCTGACACTGGACTTTTGTCCCTGTCGCGGTCAGGGCTGTTGGTTGCTGACCGGCGTCAGGCGGCGTCGCGCCCTTGTGCCGATCAGCCGTTCCTGCTGGGTTGACCCGGCGTGCACCGGGACCTCGCGCAGGCGGGCGATCGCCGCGATGTGCTCTGAGGTGAAGATGATCTTTCCCTTGCCCCAGCAGACGTGCGGGAATCGGCCGCTGGCCGCGCCCTCCCGGAGCCAGGCCTCCGTGCACCGCATGAGGGCCGCCGCCTCTGCCGGCTCGTAAAACTCAAGGTCCATTGGAACTCCCATGTCGCGTGGTTCGCTTGGACATTCATGCAGCGTTCAGTCAGCCAGGTCATGATTTGTCCTAGACATTCGCGCGTTCCCGCGGTGTAACGCCGAAAGCACCGGACCTCGTCCGTCGCAAGCGGCATAGCTGGGACCATTCACCGCAGATGGAGCCTCCTCGTCCAGAAGCCGAGGAGCGGCTGCCAACGCATTCCGTTTCCCAGGACCCCCGCTATCCTGGGTGATCTCCTTGTCGGGACTTCCTACGAGCCCAGCCCAAAGTGATTGGACCCAGCCGCTGTAAGGGTATGGCAAGCGTTGTGTATCTCTGACAAACAACGCGCATCAATTGCCAAGCTGCGTGCAAAACCAGCGCGAGAGATCGGTAGCTAACTGTCACTTTGTATTCGGCTCGCATCTCAGTTGCTGTGCCCGCGAGCTGCTGAAGTTCATGGGTCATGATGGATGCCCATGCTTTCCGTGCGCGTATGCACTGCATAGTTGCCAGGCCGCGAGCCAGGAAGGTTGGGGTCGCCGTTGTGGCGTTCAATAGATCTGAGAACGTTGGTCGTCGTAGGCATCTTAAGCTTCCGAGCCTCGAGGGTGCCGATGCCGGACTCGTCTGCGACTTCCTGCGTTCTGCGTTGGTAGTTCTGCGCCCATCCGCGAGAAGGTAAATTCGCCTCCTCTCTGAATTGCAGAGGGGTGTGGATCTCCGCCATCTGGGCTTGGATCCTTCGCTTGATCCTTAGCTTTGAATTCACGGGTCGAGAGGCCACATGGCGCACGCTGCCGAGTCAAGAGCGTTTCGAACAAGTGCGTATGGACCAAAGGGACTGCTGGTCACGTGGATGGTTGGGTTCCGCTCAGGTCATTCACTTATTCTGGCTCGCGGAATAGGGTCACAAGTCGTATGGTATCCCGATCGAGGAAGTAGCCTGTTGTGAGAGGGCAGCAGCCTGATATTGCTTTGCGAGGAAGAAACCGGCGATGGGACCATCCCTGCCTCCATGAGCAAGTTTCGTGGAAACGACATCCCACCGTGTAGCTTTGACGCAAGAAGCACATTCCTAGAGTTGGTCTCAAAGGCATCCAAGTCTGGAATGGAACGGACGGGGGATTGTGCAGGCACGGGACGAACTTCCGCCAACAGTTCTGAACATCGTTGTTCAGGAATTCGATGAAGCAATCTCCTTGCTCGGCGTCTGCGCCGGCCACGAGGACAGCATGTGGCGACACCGGGCCCTTTCCGAGGACCTAATGTCTTGGGCAATGGACTGGATTCTGCCCCACAATGAATTGGCTGGACTCTCATACGCGAACGCATGGCGACTCATGGCCAAAGCAATCAGCAGGATTTACAAGACCGCCGATACTGAATTGCGCGGCGAAATTGGCGAACTCCTGCTGCACATAATCCTCCGGCGGTTCCTGAACAGTGAGCGAGCCATTTCACGCATCTACTTCAAAGATGCCGCTAATGACACCGTGAAGGGTTTTGACGCCTGCCACATCGTTTCAGTCCCCGGCGGAGGCGTCGCCGAGGATGAACTGGAGCTCTGGCTTGGCGAATCCAAGTTTTTCAAAGACAGTTCACGGGCCATCGGTGCAGTGCTGGATGAGTTGGAGCTTCATCTCGACACGCAGTACCTGCGGTCAGAGTTTGCGGCCATCTCAGACAAAGTGGAATCAAACTGGGCACACGCCGACAAGGTGAGAGCGTTACTGCGGCAGGAAATCTCCCTCGACCAGGTGTTCCAACGAGTCGTCATCCCCGTCTTCATCACGTTCGACAGTGATATCACCGGCCGGCATAGCCAATCCACGCAGGAATACGTCGACGAGATCACAGCCCATATGAAGCGGGAGTGGGCGTCATTCCGCAGGCGGTTTGAACGGCGGACAATGCCCCGGGAGATCAAAGTTCACCTCATCCTGCTCCCTATGGCCACAAAGAAGGACCTACTCGAGGCATTTGATGAAAGGCTCAAGGCATGGCAGCTAGCGTCGAGGCCGTAAGGGAAGCCCTGGCTGCTCCAGCTCTGGAGGGCGGATTCTCCATACTGGCGGACATTGCTGCCCTGAAGGCTGCTGAGGCTCCGAATCGCGATGTTCAGGAACTTGTCATTCGGGCTTTGGACCGGGCGACGGAATTTCAGGCCGAGCTGTCTCTCCTTATGTCGCTGGCACGGGATCACGGGCTGTTCCCATATGTGGAAAGCATCGCCCCAAGCATGCTGCCTCTAGCTGACCTCATCGCCCTTGAGATGAACCGGCCGGACAATCTTGAGGGCGTTGTTTTTCATCGTGTCCAGACCGAGGTTTACCGCAAGCTGATGGCGGGTGAGAACGTCATCCTGTCGGCGCCCACGAGTTTCGGCAAGACCGTCATCCTGGACGCTCTCATCGCTTCCGGTAAGTACAACAACATCGTCATCATCGTGCCGACCATCGCCCTCATTGACGAGCTGCGAAGGAGACTGGCGCGGTTCAACGACTTCACTCTTATCAGTCATCCGGGCCAAGCCCGCACGGACAGGAACCTGTTTGTACTTACGCAGGAGCGGTACCTTGCGATAGAGGAGATGCCCACGCCGGATTTCTTTTTCATCGATGAGTTTTACAAGCTCGATGACGCCACTGACCGGAGCGAATTGCTCAACCACGCCCTCTACCGCCTAAGAAAGACAGGAGCCCAGTTCTACTTGGCGGCCCCGATGATTCAGGCACTCTCGGAGGAGCTGCCCGCCGAGCTTCGAGCCAGCCTTATAGTGACTGACTTTGCCACTGTCGCTGCCGACACCATCGCCGTGAGGGCTGACACCGACGAGGAAGAACGCCGCGAAATCAAACGCATTCTCTCTGAGGTCGATGGTCCGACGCTCGTCTTTTGCAAATCCCCAAACAGAGTTAGGACAGTGTCACGTTGGCTACAGGAGGACGCTCCCGAGGGCGGGTACGGCGCGGGAATGATCCACACGGCCAAGTGGCTTGAAACGAATATCAGTTCCCGCTGGAGCCTGCCGAAAGCCCTCCGCCTCGGCATCGGATCTCACCATGGAAGGCTGCCCCGGTGGCTCGGCCCGCTCATCATCAAGGCGTTTGATGAGGGAAACGTGGGCGTTCTAGTCTGTACTAACTCATTAATTGAGGGAGTGAACACCCGGGCAAAAAACATCATCATTCTGGACAACCGTATCGCCAACTCCGCCTACAACTACTTCACTTTCGCGAACATCAAGGGCCGGGGCGGGCGGATGTTGAAGCACTTCATAGGCAGGATATTCATGTTCAATCCGCCGCCGCCGGAGATTCTGCCCAGCATCGATATGCCGGGCCTTAGCCAGAGTGAAGCCGCATCAGACAGCCTCCTGTTGTCCCTGGACGATACCGACCGGACGCCGGCAACTCAGGAACGCCTGCGTGACGTTCTGGAGCAGTCCATTCTGTCCGTTGAGACAATGCGAAAGAATCCAGGTGTTGACCCGGAGGCACAAATAGAACTCGCAAGGCACCTGTCCACCGTCAAAGTACGGGAGCTCCGGGACTTGCTCTGGACCCGCCCAGCTCCGACCTACGAGCAACTTTCGGCGGTCATAAACCTCATTTGGGACCATCTGCCTCCCCGAGGCCTCACAAACCATTTGGCAAAGTCCGCGAAGCAACTGACCTTCATGGTGAACCAACTGGCCATCATGAACGGGGACGTATCGCGTTTCATCGCCAAGGTCGCTGAACGAGCCGTAGAGGATGATGACTACGACGCAAAGGTGGAGGAGAGCTTCAATTTCCTACGGTTCTGGGTCGACCACAATCTCCCAGCACGCCTGCGGGCTCTAGACGCGATAGCCAAGGAGATTCTCCCTAAGCGCTCCATTGAACCTGGCAGTTTCGAGGCGTACGCCGCAAGGACAGAAGCCGGGTTCCAGCAGCCCCTGCTCTTGACTGCCGAGGAGTTTGGAATACCTTCGCAGGTTTCCAGGAAGCTCCTTAGACATATCCCAAAGCGAGACAGTCTTGACTCTCTTATCTGGGGACTTAGAACCCTGGACTACGACAACCTTCCGGAGCTCACTGACTACGAGCGTGGGTTGCTGGACTATGCTCTGTCGAGTGACTGAAATTAGCAGGTTCCTGACTGTTCTCGAAACCTGCTCGATCAAGTTCAGGAGTGCCGCGKAGTAAGGTTTTTGGGCGCGAAGCAACGAAGATGAACCGTGCCGTAGGAGGTCAACGGCGCGGGACCTGGGCGGTTCCCTGGACGGAGCGACCATCCAGACAAGTGAAGCAGTTGTGGGGCACTTGTAGCTGGATAGCACGCTGAAAGGGAATACGACCGTCGGGTGTGGAGTTGTCCACCAGCGAGGGACTGGAATCCCGGGCAGAAGGTACCCTCGTCGATGAAGGCACAAACGATTTGTTGCCCCACGGATTCGAGATCGTCGACAAGCCCGGCGCCGAATATCGGAGTTGTCCTGCGCGGCCATATTGGCGTCATGCTGGGGCCAGTTGCCGTGTTTCCCGTCGGTTGGACCTGGCGTCACTAACGTCCGGAAAGCATTCGTTCATTCGATAACAAGATGGGCGGCTTCACTTAGTTCATTGATCCTCCAAGCGTTGGCGGAGTACGTAGCTGCGGCGCCGCGTGCATGCCCACCACCCGTTGACACCTCGACGCAGCCGCTCGAAACGAGGACCGACAAGTGCTTGCGGACTGCGCTTGGGCTGAGTCCAATGCCGGCGGCAATCTGAGTGCTGGTCGACGGTCCGTTCTTGCCGAGGAAGTGCAGGAGCCGGCTCCGCGTCCTATTCATGAGAAGGTTCGTCATCGCTGGCACTTCCGTTTGAGACCTGGGAGCGTTGGAAGGTGTAGACCCGTCTGCAATGACCATAATGTACGCCTAAGTAAATACGTTGACTAGATGCGTCGGCCGTCAGGGTTGAAAGGCTTGTTGGGGCGCGTAGCGAAAGCAATACTTGTACCCAAGGCGCTGGTCTCGCATGGATAGCTGTTGGGGAACAGCAACCGAATTATCAGAACGGCGACAAGTGGAAGCGAATGAAGGTGTACGGAAGAACGGCGGCGGGGTTCGCACGCCGCAGGCGGAGCTCGCCCGAAAACTGAACCTCTTACTCGACACCGTTGTTGCCGAGCGAGGAGTGGCCCTGACATACCGTGAGGTGAGCGAGGCGTTGGCCAAGCAGGGTGTGAACCTTTCCCGCGCGCGGTGGTTCTACATGAAGGACGGCACTGGCCGAATGGTCTCCGATCCCAAGCTACTAACTGCTCTATCCGGACTCTTCCAAGTCGATCCCAGCTATCTCCTGGGCAGCGACGGGGCGGAAGTTCCCGAGCGCATAGACGCGCAGCTGGAATTCGTGAAGTCCCTGCGCGCCGCGAGGGTGAAGACCTTCGCCGCGCGGACTCTGGGCGACGTTTCCCCGGAGACCCTTCGGGCCATTACCGAGTATCTCAACCAGGACATTGCCAGGCATCCGTCCGGGGAGTCGTCCGCTGCTAGCGGTTCAGTAGATAGTCCAGATGGGCCGCCAGTAGAGCCTTGACGCGCGCGTCATCTACCGAGTAGCGCGGCGAGCGGCCATGCCGCCGTCCAGGCTCCAAATCCGCGCGGATAGCGCCGGTTTCTTCTAATGCGAGCAAATGCTTTGCCACGCTTGGCTCGGTAGCGCTGACTGCGTCGACAATGTCCCCCCGAGTGGAAGGGCCATTGGCTGCCAAGAAGCGCAGGATCTCATTTCGGGACCTGTTGCCGAAGGTAGCGATGGCCGCTTCGACGTCGGGCGACCAGGCTTCGTCTTCGGGCTGCGTGATTCTCGGCATGCCTTCATTCTTGCGCTAAGCGTCTCGAATCGCCAGCGATGCGCTCTTGACTCTATTTTAGTGAGTGTTGAGAATAGTTAAAGTATTCTCTCTGCAGATCGACCTTCACTGCCGAAGGGTGGAGGCCAGACCTCTCACAACATCACTGAAATTCTCTGCTCGGGAGTTGTCATGACGACTCGTTCTCTCAAAGGCCATAGCGCGGACGTCGCAAGTGTCGTAGACGGTCGAAGTGAGCAACAAGCGCATCCGCCAGCCATCTCGATGGAACAGATGACATCAGCCATCCACGAGGTATCGCGATACGTAAGATCGCGATTGTCCCGCTCGGGACACGGCTGTGACGTTGAGGATGCTCTTCAAGACATCCATATTGCGGTCTGGCGAGGAGTGGCGGACGGCCATTACCGGCAGATTCCCGGGATCCGATTTGGCGCCTGGGTCCAGGGGATCGCTGCCCATATTTGCTCGGCCTACCTGTCCAGGGCCCATTCGAAAGATGCGCTGCCGCTCCTTGTTGATCAGGCGGACTGCCAGCCGCGGGAGGTTGGCGGGCAACTCGAGCTCTTCGGGCCAGAAGGAGTAGCGGAAAGGGAGTGGGCCCTCTGCATCCTCCAGACAACAAGACGCCATGTCGGCGATTTTGCGTGGAGTGCCGCGATGTCCTTGCTGCTCGCGGAAGGGCGGGTCTGTGCCGACTCAACCACAAACCGTCGGGCCTACCGGCAACTCTCATTCGTCCGGCAAACGGCAATCACGGTGCGGGAGGCTCTGGCTGCTGTTGATGCCGAGGGCCGCGACATCGGGGATCCGACGACGTTCGCGGCGCGATGCCTGCCAACTCCGCTATTGCAGCAGATTGCACAGGACGTTGTACGGCTGGACTTGCACAAGCAGGAAAGGGCGGAGGCGATTGCGGTGATCGCATCTGACTTTGGTGTCAGTCGGCGGTACGTCGAAGTGCAGATAGGCAGGGCGCGCCAACTGTATCTGGCCGCCACAGAAATTACTTCCCCGATCCTCCAACCAATGCCAAAGCCCCACTTGGCGCGACCTGTGAAGCGCGTGCGTCATGTCGTCTAAACGCGCGGTCGCCATGGACCACTGAAGGAGGTGCACTGTGAAGCACACCAACCATCATGTCCGACACCTAACAACCACACGGTTGTGGATTCTAGTCTGCGGTGTCGTGGTCCTAACCGCAGTGGTTGCCGCCCTTCTGCTGATTCCAAGCCAGGAACCAGTAGACGCAGGCGTGGCTGTGGTAGCGACTCAGGCCGCCCGACGGTCAGAGACGCCAACCACATCTTCAGCGGCACCGACCATAAGCGACACTCCAAGCTCGGACAAAGGCCCCCACACGCTTGACCATCGGTCCCTGGCAGAGTCGACAGCAACAGCGCTCTACACGTGGGATACGCGGACCTCGGCATATACGGACGTATACGCCCGCGTGCGTGGCTGGTGGATGGTGCTCGACGACGGGTCCAATCCTCTGAGCCTATACACGGCGCAGTTCGAGGGGACGGGCATCGATGCGGCAGCATTCGCACACCTGACCTCCCGAAAGGCCTACCGAACGTCGCGCGTCGTGGAGACCAAGTGCGACAGCGAACTCACCAAGTACGTGGAGCATCCGGCTCCCTGGCAGGGCCTCCACGTCTGCACCGTGACCGTCAGCGTGACTGATCGATCGACGTCGGACACGGGATCCACGCCCTACACGGTGCCCGTTAGCGTCGTTGCCAACTGTCCGCCTGCAGAATCCGCTCCCGGAGACCGATGCGCGCTGGTCGCCTTCTACACCGATTCCGCCAGGATCGTCTACTGATGGGCATCCGGAAGACAGTAGGTGTCCGGCTCATCGCGCGATCGATAGCGGCCGGCACGCTGGTTGTACTGATGGGTTCGGCGGCACTTGTCAGCGGATCGCTCGCTCTCGTCGGCTCTGGAATCTCGGGTGCGGGGGATGGTTGCATCTGGCCGGATCCATCCGATGGTGGGAATGCCACGGCTCTCCACGGGCGCATCGGCGGAGTTCTGACGGTCTCGGGCCCCAGCGGGACACCGATGACCCTCAGCATGCGGCAGCAGGAGGTCGCCAGGCCTATATCTCGGTCGGGCGTGCCCTCAACGCGTCCGGGCAAGGAATCCAGATTTCAATCATGACGGCCCTTCAGGAATCGGGACTGCGGATGCTTGCGAACCCTGCAGTTCCGGAGTCCCTGGACTTTCCCAACGATGGTTTGGGCTACGATCACGACTCCATCGGCTCAGCCCAGCAGCGGCCCAGCGCCGGATGGGGACGCGTGCAGGATCTCATGCGTCCCGAGTACAACGCTGCCGCATTCTTCGGCGGCGCCAGGGGTCCCAATCGCGGCTCACCGCGTGGACTGCTGGACATTGGGGGCTGGGATCGGATGTCCCTCGGCGCGGCCGCCCAAGCCGTGCAGGTCTCGGCATTCCCAGAGCTTTACGACAGGTGGGAGCCGGTTGCCGCATCAATCATCTCCTCGTTGGGCGGCGAGGGCAGCGTTCCGTCGTGCGAAAGTCCCAAACAGGACAATGGCCGTCCAGCGCCAGTGATTCCGCCAGACCTGGATGACCAACGGCGCGCCATCCTGGGATTCGCCCAACAGGGACTCACCGGACGCTACGTCTGGGGAGGGACCGCCTTCAGGGCCTGGGACTGCTCCGGCTACGTGATGTGGGTCTACGCCCAGATCGGTAAACGACTTCCGCGCGTCGATCAATGGGTTGTGGGCACACCGACGACGGCGCCTCTGCCCGGTGATCTGGTGGTGCAGAACCCCGATGGCCCGGACCACTGGGGCCACGTGGGGATATACGCGGGCGGCGGGTTGATGTACAGCGCCCTAAACCCCAGCGTCGGAACGCTGCTCCATCCCGTCGACTGGAACCCCGGCAGCCGATTCTTCAGACTCCTGGGCTAAATCCGCTGACCCAAATCACGAAGGCGTCGCAGGTCATGCACGGCGGACCGAACGCGGCCATGGAGAACCAAGGGGCAGGTCTGCCGCCCTGGTTACAAACCTAAGAGGAGCAAAAGTCATGAAGTATTTAGCAGTGGACCCTGGAATCGTCCCCAACACCGATTTCCCGTTCTTGCAGTCCTTGAGGCAGATCGGTGGTGGCATCCTCGTCGGGGCGTTCATCGTCATTGCGATCGTCGCCGTCATCGGCGCAGCCATGCTTCTGGCCGGCAAACTCAGTCAGTCATCACGCCTGGCATCGGGCGGGGGAATGATCCTCTTATGGACCGGACCCGTGGCCGCAATCCTTGGCGGCATCAACGGCTACATCCTGTGGTCTCAGAGCGCTATTCAACTCGGGTTTTAGGGCGCCACCGTGCTGCCGAATCTATGTGAGCCCGGGAGCTGGTGGCCGCCGGGCTGCGGCTTGGTCTCACAAGCTCAGAACAGCGCCATCGCCGCGTTCAACGACTTTCTGGCCGGCATCCTTGCGTGTATCGCCACCTGGCTGTGGTCCTTCATCTCCGGCGCGTTCGGAGTGTCCAACGTCGATGACTCCCAGTGGGCCGCCGTCAAAGGTCTCACCGGCTGGTGGGTCGTAGTCATGGCGACACCCCTCGTCGTCGCCATGATTCTCCAACTGCTGTCCGGTCTCATCGCCCAACAATCGCGCCGGATCTGGAGGGCGCTAATAGGCGGTTTGGTGGCAATCCCAGCCGTGGGAGCCGCGATCTACGTGATGCAGACACTGACGCACGTGAGCGACGAAGCCTCAACAGCCCTTCTGGAAACCTTGGGCTCCGATCCGTACGTCGTCTTCATGCGCCTCTTCGGCTTTGAGCGAGCACCCGCAGGAGCCGCCAGCGAGTGGAAGCTCATCAGCGAGACGCTCCCTGCGACCCAAGCTGCAGCCAGCGGGACGTTGCTGATTACCGTCTTCGCCACACTGATCATCTGGATTCTTGCCTTCATTCTTATGTGCTCGATGATATTCCGGTCATTTGCCCTCATCGTCCTCGGAGCCGTTGCTCCCGTGGCTCTCATGATGATGCCGTGGGAGAAGACAAAGTCATGGATGGCACGCTGGTGCGAAGTAGTGGTTGCCTTGCTGCTGGCCAAGCCACTTGCCGCCACGGTGCTGGCCGTCGCAGTAAAGCTGTATGCCGATTCGACATCGTTCGCCGGCATCGCCGCAGGCGCAGTCGGAATGACAGTTGCCTGCGCGGCCCCTCTGCTGGCGCTCAAGCTGGTCGGATTTGCCGGGGGCGAACTTGCCGCGGCCGCGGGCGCCGCAGGTGGAGGTCATATCGCCCGCACGGCGGCCGGTTTCTCAGGACGCCAACTCGGGCAACAGATCCGTAGCCATCATTTTTCGTTGGGACACGGTAGAGCATCCGGGCCCTCGCTTGTTCCCTCAACTCCACAGCCAGTCATGGCAAGAGTCTCCAGGCCGGCCGCCACCAGCCCGAGATCTCCGGGTCAAGGAGGCTCGGCGCCCCTGGAAATGGTCTCGGGGCCATCAAGCTCCGGGGCGACAACGACCCGTGCGTCTGAGCGAGCTGACGCCGGATCCATTGCCAGCCGAGCTGCAACCCGCGGGCAGACGCCTAAATACGAGCCCGGCGCCGCCAAACGGTTCCCAGCCAAGACGCGTACTGCCCCTCCCGGGCCAAAAGCACCCGTGCAGAAACCTGAGACGCCGACGACGGTGATCCCACCACAGATTGGAGGCCACAATGACTGACGAAAGCAGGGCCCTGAGTCCTGTCAGCTTTCCGCGGCAGGAACGCCACGGAGTGCTGCTCGGGCTGCAGTGGTATCAGCTACTTTTCGCGGGCGCCGGCGTTCTCGCGGCATGCGTGGCTTCTGCTTCTGGGGGGCCTCAGCGGCTGTTTTGGACGAGTCCGCTCTGGCTCTCCCTTCTGTTCCTGGGTTTCCTGCAGTACGACAGGATCCCGTACCCGGTGTGGATCTTGACCGCTGCTCGATTCGTGGCCCGAATAGCAACCCACCAAACCACTTTTCTGGCGACCACCGAGACGCCTGTGGCTACGGGGTCGCTCGTCCTCCCGGGCGGACTGTCTTCATTGACGATCCACAAGACAGCCCAGGGTTGGTGCTTCGTCGTCGACAGCGAGGCGCGGGAAGCATTCGCTGTCATGAGGTGCCGGGCGACTGCCTTTGCTTTGCTGGAAGATGAAGACAAGGCCTATGCCGTCCAGGAATGGTCCCGTGTGCAAGCGAACCTTGCCAAACGTCCGGGTGTTGCCCGGATCGCGATTCAGGATTACACCGTCCAGTTCCCCGCCTCGGCGTTGGGGGAGTACTACAGCCGGCGGGTGGCGGCACGCAATTCGACTTCGCCCAGTACTGAGTGGGGGGACCGCTCTTACAAGGATCTCGTTTCGGCAGCCGGGGCTGCGAGCAGCCACGACATCCTTGTGACCCTAGTACTCGACACCACGCGCGCTCGCCGGAGGATCCGCGACGCTGGAGGTGGCGTTACCGGGACCGAGCAGACTATGCGATCAGAACTTGAGGCGCTGGCAACTGGACTCAACACGCACGGAGTGAACGTCGAAGAATGGCTCTCGGACAGACAGTTCGCGGAAGTTTTCAGGGGGGCGTTTGACCCATCTTCGCCCGTGGTCATCGGGAAACGGAAAGACGCCTTCAAGGGTATGGACCCCGCCCAGTCCGGACCAATGGGTATGGAGGAACACTGGACACATCTTCGAACCGACACCGGTTTCCACCAAACGTTCTGGGTTGCAGGATGGCCGCGGCAAAAGGTCTTTCCGGGCTTCCTTCATCCGCTCGTCTATGTCGGCGGCTTCCGTCACACCATTACGCAGATCCTCAGGGCCGTTCCCACAGACCGAGCTTTGAAGGACATCCGGTCCGCCCAGGAAGCCCACGAGACCAGGCGCCGGATCAACGCCAAGTTCGACCGCCCAACAACCCGTGAACAGCTCGCCGAGGAACAGGAAGTTCAGCAGCGGGAGGAAGAGATCGTTGCCGGCCACGGAGATGTCCGCCAGGCCGCGTATGTAACCATCACCGCCGCGACGCTGGAGGAACTGTCAAGATGCCGACAGGAACTGGAGTCCGCTGCTGCGAGCGCATTCGTCGACGTTCGACTGCTGGTGGGACAACAGTGGGCGGCGTTCATCGCGGGCGCGCTGCCCCTTGGCAGGGGACTCAAATGAAGCCGCAGAACAAAAGCGTCGAGTTCGTGTCCGCGGGTGAAACGCGGAGTGCGCGCCGGATACGGCGCCGAGGCCAGGGACATGACGGCGCTTTGCGGCAAATCTGGCACCGGCTGACGGACGAACCAACCGACGGCGGGTTGAATGCGCAACCCGGGAACCGTCGTCGTGGTCCGCACGAGATGGCCGGTCAGCATCGACTCCAGCCGTCTCCGCACCGCGCGTCCACAATGACGTTTGCGGCCGCCTACCCGTTTCTCACTGAGTCGGGGCTCGGACACGAAGGGACGTACATCGGCTCGGACGTGTTCGGTTCAGGGGCCTTCTCGTATGACCCGTGGATCCTCTATGACCGCGGAGTGATCAGTGGACCGTCCATCGTTGTGATCGGCACAGTGGGGACGGGCAAGTCGATGTGCGGCAAGTCGCTTGTGGCCCGCTCGATCACGCTGGGCCGCAAGGCTGCTGTTGCCTCGGATCCGAAGGGGGAGTGGGTGCGAGTTGCCCAGGCTGTCGGCGGCAAGGTGATTTCCGTTGGACCCGGGCGCCGGACACGCATTAACCCGCTGGACGCCGGACCTCGGGCGAGCGATCTGTCTAATGCCCAGTGGCAGGCCGTCGTGAGGCAGCGTCGCCGGCAGCTGCTCGTGGCCCTCGTGTCACTCATGCGTCAGGGTGAGCCCATGCTGCCGGTCGAACACACCGCGCTGGACATGGCATTGACCGAAGCTGTAGCAGCCAACGCGACCCCTACGCTTCCCATGGTGCTGGACCGCTTGCTGGATCCTGCCCCGGAAACGCGCAAGCTGGTAGGGCCCGACGGCGGCACATCAGTTGCGCACTCGCTTCGGCGCACCGTATCTGGGGATCTCGAAGGAATGTTCGATGCGCCTTCAACGGTCAAGTTCGACGCCGATGCTCCGATGATGGTGATGGACACCTCGGCGCTCATAGGAGCCTCTGAGCAGGCGCTCTCGCTGGCGGCGGCGTGCAGCGCCACCTGGCTGGAGGCGGCCATCACGAATCCGGATGGCGGCAAGCGGATCGTTGTGTACGACGAGGGCTGGCGGATGCTGGCGGACCCGTTCATGTTGGTCAAGATGAGCGAACAGTGGCGGCTGGCGCGAACCTATGGCATTGCGAGTCTGCTGATCATGCACAAGGTGGCAGACCTTAATGAAATAGGTGACAGCTCCAGCGGGCACCGCCAAAAGGCCTTGGGCCTGCTCACGGAGGCTGACACCCGGATTATCTACCGGCAGAAGCATGATTCCATGAGCCTGACGAAGCAGGCCCTCGGTCTCACTGCCGCCGAATGCCAACAAGTCGAAAACCTCCCTAAGGGCGTCGGTCTGTGGAAGGTGGGAAGCCGGTCCTTCATCGTCGCCAACCGTGTGACCACAGACGAGCTTGATGTCTTCACCACTGACCACAGGATGCTGGAATGAAATCCAGTCATCAGGATGAAATCCCTCTCCTCAACCTCGGGCTCCTCTTGCTGGCTGGCTACACCGCCACGTGCGCGCTGACGGAGTCGGCCACGAGCTTCGTGGCGCAGTGGCAATGCGGGCGTGGCATGGAGACCTTTCATGGTCCGTTGGCTGTCCTGGGACTGGTAACGGGAGACATAGGCGCCATTGGCCGAATACCGGACGGCTGCGCGATCGACATCGTCCTCGTCCGGTTACTGCTGTGTGCGGCGCTCGCCGTCTTGGCGGCCTCTGCCGTCGCTCTCTTGTTTGCGTGGCACAGCTGGCGACAGTCGGGCGCATGGCTTCGGCTGGAAATCCTGGGCAGAGACGGGATCGCGAAGAGGGCCGAGATCGTCCGGGAGTTTGGACGGCGCGCAGCGCTGCGGCGGGGACGCGTGACGCGGCCCGGTCTGCAACAGCTGCGGCTGGCAGATGTGTCGTGGACTCTCGGGACATCACGTGGCGTGAAGATCAATGTCTCCACCGAGGAATCAATGGTCATTCAAGGTGCGCCGCGTTCTGGCAAAGGCCTCTTCGTGGTTGTTAACGCCATTCTCGATGCGCCCGGCGCCGTTGTAGCAACGTCGACGCGCGCTGACAACCTCGCAGTCACCATGAAAGCCCGCGCCAGTGGAGGCCGCCCTGTGACCGTCTTCGATCCGCAGGGGATGTCAGGGCTCGGTTCGACTCTCCGCTGGTCACCGGTCCGTGGATGCGAGGACCCGGACATAGCCGTCCGGCGAGCGCTGGTGATCTCGGCCGATACCCAAATGACGGGCGAGAACGCCGCCTGGCAAAAACGTGCCCAGATCGTCCTGCAGACCCTCCTTCATGCAGCGGCTCTCTCCGGCGAGGGAATCAGAGCCTTCCGCCGGTGGTCATCCAATCCGGTGCTCGCTGCAGAGGCGTTGGAGGTCCTTCAGAGCCCGAAGGCGGCATTGGGCTGGCAGTCCGACCTGATGGGCATCCTCGAGGACGACCCGCGGAATACGTCGAACTCCTGGATCGGGGTCTCCGCTGCAGTGGCGCCGCTATCGTCCCCGAAGGTGCTCGCTGCCCTGGACCCGACAAATCCGGAGGACGAATTCGATCCCCGGACATTCATCCGCGAGCGCGGCACGCTCTACCTGATCGGCACCAAATCCGGAGCGGCCGCCGCAGGACCGTATCTGTCGGCCCTCATAGACGATATCGACGCGACAGCCCGAGAAATGGCCTTCACGGCTGCCGGCGGCAGACTCGATCCACCGCTGTCGCTCATCCTCGACGAGATCGCGAACCTCTCGCCCTGGCCAGGTCTACCGGTGACCTTGTCGGACGGAGGCGGAATCGGAATCTCCACCATGGTCGTTCTCCAGTCCTTGTCCCAAGCACGTTCGGGCTGGTCCATCGAGGAAGCCTCCACCATCTGGGAATCGGCCATCATCAAAGTCATTTTCGGTGGTGGATCCGACGAACGCGACCTGCGGGATCTTGCAGCGTTGATTGGGGAGCGGCAGTTCACTTACAGGACTCGGTCCTGGTCCTCTCAAGGACGGCAGACTGGTGAGCAAATCCGGGACATGCCTGTCATTGCCCTGCACGAGATCCGCCGTCTCCCGCCCGGTACAGCCCTGATGTTGGGGCGTCGAACACGGCCGATCCTCTTGGATCTGCGCGGCTGGCATCAACGGAAAGATGCGGCAGACCTGGGACGGTTCAAGCGGGAGGCTGAGGAAGCCCTGGCGTTGGGCCATGCCGCCCATCTCGCGCCTGTCGAGAAGGCTCCCGATGGGACAGCTTGATAATGACGGCGACCCGCTGGCCCTGCTCTTTGACGAACTTGCGCCGGCGCCGCAGGGGACAACGACTCCGACGCACAGATGGCGTGACCTTGATCCGCTCACGGTCAGAACGGCGTGGCTGGAGTTGGACCGCTGGGTGCGCTGGTTCGTTTCCACGTACCGGCTGTCTTCGTCCGTGGTACCAGACTGCTGGTGGAGACATTCCGAACTAGTTGCGGAACTCTACGCCTTGCAGCGGGCGGAGCTGGCGTCCTTTGGGGAGTCGGACTCAGGGTTCGGGCCGCTGGGGTTCCACGAACGAATCCCGCTGGCTGTCGAGCGCCTCCGTACCCACACCAAGGCGATTGGTTGTGTCGGGTTGCAGGCCCACCGGGAGCTCAGTCCACGGGCGATGCCTGAGCCCGGTTCTGAGTTTCTGTCCTGGATTGCCGAGCCGCACCAAGTACGCACTGTGTCGTCAGATCATGTCACCAGCCCGGGTGCGACGTATGGATAGGTGTCCGGCCTTAGCAGGTGCGGACACAGACTGAGAAGCAACGGAGGTGGCTGTCGTGGCCCCTAACAGAGCTGCTGCGCCTGACGGCGAGACGAGCCGTAGGCGCTCTGGCCGTGGTGTGGAAGTGAGCCCAGAAGCCCGCATCGTTCAGCTGACTGACCAGTTGCACGCCGTTCTGGAAGGGGCGATTTCATCGCCTAGCCGATGGCATCAACTCCTGGATACTTCGGCCACGCTGTGGCGGTACTCTGGCGGGAACGTGGCCCTGCTGATGGCGCAACGGGAAATGCTCGGGCTGCAGCCGCCGACGTTGGTGGCCGGATACCGCGAGTGGCAACGGCATGGCCGCACGGTGGTCAAAGGGGAGCACGCGCTGTGGGTGCTGGCTCCACGAACCGCGCGCAAAGTCTCCCAGTTATCTGAGGGGACCGTGGGCGACAAGGTTGACGGCAGGGGAGCAGAGCCGCCCGTAGCCGATTCCGGAACTGACCGGAAGATAGTCGGCTGGCGAGGCCAGGCGGTCTTCGATGTCTCCCAGACGGAAGGCGAGCCCATCTATGTGCCGCGTCCCGGCGTCGGAATGACGGATATTCCTGCGGGACTTTGGGGGGCTCTGGTTGAGGCTGCGGAACGCCGCCGTTTCGTCGTGGACGTTTCGGACAGCCAGCGGTCCATGTCGAGCGGGTACGCCGATTTTGCGGATCGCCGGATCCAGGTAGGTGCGTGGCTTGGCAGGGAGGACGCCGCGGCCGTCCTGGCGCACGAGCTCGGACATGTGTATCTCCACGGCCCCGACGACAAGGTTGGAAAGCTGTACGGGAGCGGACTGCAGCACCGTGGACTCGCCGAGGTGGAAGCCGAGTCTGTGGCTTACACGGTTCTACGCGCCCACGGCATCGACCGTGGGCCTCAGTCATCGAGCTATTTAGCTGGCTGGGCCGACAGAGTCATCGACGTTGAACGGACCGGGACGTCCGGAACCGGGGAACCGGCGGGCCACTTGACGCGGATGGATGTCGCTCGGTCGACTCTCGGCCGGGTGACTGCAACGTGCCGCGACATTCTTGAGATCACTCGTCCTGCCGGAGCAGGCGGGAAGCTGACGGCGCTTCAGTCATCGCTAGTTGATGCGAGTGTCGATTCCCATCCCGTTGCTGTAACGCCGAGCCCTGCCCCCGCAGGCCTTCGCGCTACATGATCCCCTAGATTTCCAGTCGGACTGGCCGCCTGGAAACGAGAAAGGTAGGCACCAACCATGGGCACCAGAATCCCGGTTTCCATTTCCGGCAACCTCGTCGCCGATCCGGAACTCACCTACGGCGAGTCAGGGGTTGCCCACGCGAAACTACGCGTGGCCGTGAATCAGCGACTGCAGAATCCTGACGGCTCCTGGCGGGACGGAGAACCGCTCTTCCACAATGTGTCGGCATTCCGTGCGCTGGCAGAGAATGTGGCCAATTCCCTAAAAAAGGGGGACCCCGTTGCCATCGGCGGAGAGATGGAATTCCGCCACTACGACAAGGATGGGGTGCAGCACGAGGCGCATCGCATCGTTGCCGACACAGTTGGGCCCGACCTTCGCTACGGAACGGTCGCATTTCAGCGAACTCCCAAGGCGAGCACCGATGTGTTTGCCGGCCCCACAGGTCCTGCGCAGCGGGACTTACAACCGGGTCAGGACTGGGGAGCTGCTGCGCAGGGACATTCGTCAGTTCCGACGGGAGTCGGACACTCTGCACAGGGGCTTCAGCTCTAGCCAAAGGGAAGTAGTCCGCTCTTGCTCTGGACATGTCCAGAGCAAGAGCTGTTCAATAGTGGCTAGTCGTCGGGCTGCTTCTTCCAGGGGAACGGTCCATAAACGCCAGGCGGAGGCTTTGGTTGGCCGGCCGCTGCAAGGATGGGATGCAAATGGAAAATCCTTCATTCGTTCTCGGCTCAACGCCGGCGGAGAGTGCGGCCCAGGCTTTCAGCTCCCTTAGACTCCCAAACCATCTGACTCTCGAACGGCTCGTCTCGATCGTGGAATCTCTCCGCCGCCGACCCATTGAGATAGACGTCGCGGATGGCCTAAACGGGGGATCCGTCTGCGGGCTTTGGCTGTCTACGGATACGAAAGAAATCATTCTCCACGCGGCCACTGCTTCTGCGCTCCACCGCCAGCAATTCGTTCTTCACGAGCTGGGCCATATGGTTCTGCGCCACGATGAGGTGGGCGTGCCGGTCGACTACACGAGCAGCGTCTTCCCCAATCTTCCGGGTCAGATGGTGCGGCGAGTTCTCATGCGGAGCAGTTTTGTAGATCAGATTGAGGCGGCTGCGGAGACACTCGCCGACCTCTTTGCCGCCGCCATCCGGGATAGCGCTCAAGAACCCAGGTCGTTCGAAAGGGTATTCGGGTGATCCAGGCCATCGCCGCCGCGGTCATTTGGGGACTGGTTCTGTGCCTCTTGCCAGGGATCAGGCGGCGAACGGACCACAGCATAGTAGTTGCCGCGGTGACGATAGCTTCCGCGCTGACACTGAACATCGATCCCGTGTATTTGGCTGGGGATGCAGTCTTTGGTGGTCGCAACGTTCTGGATCTGTGCTCGAACATCCTGATGGTGGTGGGAATTTACTTCCTGTCGAGAGCGATTCTCCGCGCTGCCGACGCGAGCGAGGCGCCCGCACTTTCTTACAAATTCGGTCTGGCGGTCCTTGGCGTTGTGGTGGCGGCCCTCGTTGTCAGCTTTAGTTTGGTCGATGCTCCCCGAACATCGACGGGCTTCATGAGGGTCTATGGCGACCAATGGTCGGCGGCTATCTACTCGGCGGTGCAGTTTGTGTACATCGGTGTAGTCGTCGGTGTCACGGGCTACACGTGCTTCAGGTTCCGTGGAGACATGACGAGGCCGTACTTCCGGATTGCCTTCACTCTGATCGGCGTGGGCTGCGCGCTGGCGATTGTTCTGGTCTTGGCCGTCCTTGGAATGGACACGTTCCATCTGCTTGGTGACGTGGACTCTATGAGTGCCCTCTCAGCCGTATATGACGGCGCAGTGCTGGGAGCCATGATCTTTCTGTGCGCGGGCCTGGCATTGCCGCCGGTTGCTCGCCGCATTGGGCGAAGGACCCGAGCGAAAACAGAACCCGTCCTGGTCAATGACCTCACTGAAATCTGGGAAAAGACCACGGGGACTCGGACGGAGCTTCGGCTTGAATCCGGCGCAATTGTTGCCGATGAGCGTGAATCCGCGAGGTGGCGTCTCCATAGAATGCTCGTGGAGACCCAGGACGCACTACTCGTTGATCCATCACTTGCTAGGTTATTGAGCGATCGGGAAATTCAGGTGCTGGCGCGAGTGGAGGAATATTTAGTGGTTCGCCAAAGCCCGGGTCCGCATGGAAGGCAGCTGGGGGACATCGAAAGGGGGACCGCACTTCGTGACGGACACAGCTGGCGAGCCACTCGAGACGCCCCAAGCCAAACTCGCTCGCAAGCTCAACCTCCTGCTTGATTTGTTTGAGGCCCAAGGTTCAGAGCCTTTGACCTATCCGCAGATCAACCACCACATGGCTCAGCGCGGGACGCCCTTGTCGCGCTCGCGGTGGGCCTACATGCGCAGCGGCGACAGCTCACTGGCGACCGATGCGGCCCTGCTCAGGAATCTCGCCGAGTTCTTCGGCGTCGATTCAAATTACCTGTTGGACCAAACCGACGAAGTTCCCGATCTGGTTGATGCCCAGTTGCAACTCTTGCGCACAATGCGGGAGGCTCGAGTTCGAAACTTTGCCGCAAGGCAGCTGCAGGGCATCTCCCCGGAGACCTTGGTGCGTCTTCGGAAAGTAATCGACGAGCGATTGGGAGGTGGGGGTGACGACGGCGGTTCATAGGTTCCTGCTAGGGCTGGCGGCAGCCGGGGTAGTCGGCGCCTCAGCTGCCTTTCTGGGTGCTGCCTACTTCGCACGCCAGGTTGTCGTGCCTAAGACGACACGGAAGGAGGACCTTCCTATCCGACGGGTGTTCGATGGAACTGACGGCGAACTGTTGGTTGAACTTCCGGCCTCGTCACAGACAACAGCGCCGGGCCGATACAGCATTTGGTTCGCCACGGGCTCAGGACATGCCTGCATAGGACCAGTGGTCGCGAACGATCCTGACGCCGGTACTGTCACTCGAGTCGTGGAGCGGGTCGATTCGGGTGATCTTCGTGCCGCAAAAACAGGGATCTGGAGTGCCTACGTTTTTTCGAAGGCCGAACAACTCGAGTTGCCCTTTTCTGAGGTCGAGATACCGGTGGAAGGTGGCGTAGCGCCGGCGTGGAAGTTTGACCCGGCGGAGACGTCGGCAAGGCCAAATGCCTGGGCCATCCACATCCATGGAATGGGCGGAAAGAGGGGTGGTGCACTTAGGGGCGTTCCGGTGGCCCAGCGGCTGGGCTTCACGTCGTTGGTTGTTTCGTTCCGAAACGACGGGGAAGCCCCGCCATCCGTTGACGGTCGGTACACCCTTGGTCAATCAGAATGGCTCGACGTCGACGCGGCTGTGCAGTATGCCGTTGACAACGGGGCGCAACAAATTGTCCTTTTCGGGTGGTCTCTTGGCGCGTCCATTGCCCTACGCCTTGCGGATCTGTCCGACCACTCGGACCGCATAGTCGGGTTGGTCCTAGATGCGCCTGTAATCGACTGGACCACGACTCTAATCGAGAACGCCGGCGCAAGCGGACTTCCACGGTCAATTACAGCCCTCGGTCTCCGTGTCCTTAAATCGCCGAAGATGCGGTGGGTTGCCGCCCTGAAGGATCCAATCGACCTCACACAGCTGGATTGGATGACCCGAGCTTCAGAGATCAAGAAGCCCGTTCTCATCCTGCATGGGCTGGGGGACCCCTCAACGCCCTTTCATGTGTCGCGGCAAGTCGGCGATCTTCGTCCGGATGTAGTCCACGTCGTTTCCTTCGACACCGCTGGCCATTCGCACGAGTGGAATTTTGACACTGAACGATGGGAGGACGCTGCAGCGGCTCTGTTGGAATCGAACGACAATTTCCATGACGCAAAGGAAAGCTAAACGCAAATTCGATGCCAGGGGGCGGCAAGTTTCTCCGAAGGGTCGATTGATCGAGAAATATATATTGTTCAAGCCAATTCAACGGCTGATGGGAAGCGTACGAAAAAGCGTGTACTAAGCGGACGAGGCCGCCGGCTTTCTGCAGGGCTGCAGCGTCGGCCGCGACGTAGCTCCCCAAGACTGCGGGCCGGTGGTGCTAATCTGTGACGGCCCGCAGACGCGAGCCAAACCTTTTCCCCGGGGGAACCATGACCGACCCGAATTTTCCGCCGCAGTACGGCCAGCCAGGGCCGCAGCCCTATGCCCAGCCAGGGCCGCAGCAATTCGGGCAGCCCCCGTACGAACCCCCTCCGGGCCAGCGGCACCAGACGCCGGCGCCCCCCAAAGGGCCCCTTTGGAACATCGTTCTGGGTCGTCGGCAGCCTGTTGGCCGTGGTCCTGCTGATCAACGCCTTCGCCGGACAAGGTGAGGGCGTACTGGTCATCGCCGGGCTCGTGGCGCTCTTTACGGCGGTGTACTCCCTGGTGTTCAAGCGCCGGTCCTGGCTAGGCCTGCCCCATCAGGGGATTGCCACCGCTGTCCTCATGGGGGGACTTGTCTGCGCGATGCTCGGCGTCGTGGCCGGCGTCGCCGGCGTGGGTGCGGGCAAAGGCCCCGCAGGCGGCACCGACGCCCGCACCCACGGTGACGGTCACGGCTGCGCCGGCGACCAGCAGCCAGCTGGAAACTGATGCGGCCGCGAAGCTGAAGGCGCGCGAGGACGCGGTCGCCAAACGGGAAGCGGCCGTCACCACCGCCGAACAGACTCCCGCGGCCAAGAGGTTCGGGCAAGGCACGTGGACGGTCGGGACCGACATCGAGCCGGGGACCTACAAGACCGCCGAGGCGCTGACCTGCAGTTGCTACTGGGCCATCACCAGGACCGGCTCCAACGGCGGGGACATCATCGAGAACGACAGCGTCGACGGCGGATTCCCGATGGTTACGCTGACCAAGGGTCAGACGTTCGAGTCGAGCCGCTGCGGGGACTGGGTCAAGCAGTAGCCGGCCGCGGCCACTGGCCGCACCCACATAAGAGGCCCTCGCCGGCGTTGCGCGGCACGAGCGCGAAAAGCGTGAGCTGGTCGCCGCCATGGTAAATGACTTCCTTGCCACCCGCGCCGCGCCCTTGCCGACCGAGGCCACTGTCCGTGCCGACGAGCTGGTCGTCAACACCGTGCTGGAGGCTGTCGACGTGCGCTGGTGGTCGCACAGTCCGGTGCGCGAGGTCTTCGTCGTCACAGCGATCGAGCCCGCCGAGAACAACATGCTGGCCGTGACGTTCTCGACCAAGTACGGCATGGAGCGCACCCGTCTTGTCCGCCCTGACCGCCGCCTCCTCATGGCGGCCACGAGCTAGTTACGGCGGGGTTCCAGGCCAAAGGAACGTGCCGCTATTGGAAGCCACGGTTTTTGCGGCGTGGCGCATGTAATCTGGCTTCGACACTTCTACCTTTGGGGAACCTTGACCGAGAACATCCCCCGGTACCGCCGGCTCCGGAGCACCCGCACGCCAACTGGCCTCAGCCCGCCCAGGGCAATTACCCGTCCCATGGTTCTTACGGTCCCGTCCCGGGCAATCAGCCGCCGTATGGCCCGCCTCAGCCGCACACGCAGCAGCCATACGGCCAGCAATCGTACGGACAGCCGCAGTACGCGCACTATCCGCCCTATCCGTCCGCCCCGCAGTGGGGCCAGCCGCCACGACCGAAGTCCTCCGGCTACCGGCTCGCTGCGGGCATCGTCGGCATCGTTCTGGGCTTCTTCATTCTGCTCGCGCCCGGGCCTGGATTCTCGGGCAACGTAATTGCCGGGTTCCTCTTGCTCGTGGCTGCCACGGGCAACATCACGGCAGGCATCGTCCTGCTAGCCATGCAACGAGGCACGACCCGCGGCGCCCCCATCACCTCGATCAGCTTCGCCGGTTTCGGACTGCTGACGGCCCTCCTGGCGATTCCGTTCGCCGGCGGAGCTATTTTCTTGTTCACAGTCATCCTGGCGACCCCCGTCATCGTCGTCATGAGCATGGGCCTGTCGCGGGAGATGCGCGCGAGCTGAACCCTGACACACGAAAGGCCCCGATCCGCGTTCGAACGGACCGGGGCCTTTCTGGTGCCCGGTCAGTAAAGCCGGAAGGAGGGCTCGCTGTGCCAGTAGGCGGCGAAGCTGCCCGGTCAGACGCCGCCGTGGTCTTGCACCGGCCGGTGGCCGCGGTGGCCTTAGCCATCCGTTGCTGCAGTTTCCGCTGGGCATTCCACAGCTCCTGCTGGAGCCTGGAGAGCTCGGCCTGACCGACCCGGTTGCCTTTCGAGTCGGTGTACTCCTGGCAGTGGGACGGTTCCTGCATGGCGCCGATCGGGCCGTAGGCGACGTGCCAGGATGGTTCCACGTCTTCCTCCTGGGCGTATTCGTTGGTGCCCATGATGACGCCGCCGGTGTTCCGGGTTCACGGTCTTGAGCCGGTCGAAGAAGGCGGTGCCGGCCACTGAGGCGTGCGCCCGGTCCACGGCACCGCGGTTCTCGCTGGTGCTCCAACCGGACCGTGTTGAAGTCTTTGTCGAACACCACGGACCCCTCGCCGGCCGGAAAGCTGGTGGTGCGGTTGGGCGGGAAAGGCAGGTTCGCCTTCAGTACCCGGACGGCTTGCCGGCGCGGGGGAGTCCGAGCCGCCATCGACGTCGTCAAGGAACTCCTCGGTGAACGCCGGCTTCGCCGCCCGGCTCCGACAGGGCCGGTCCTGGTGGGCGTACAGCTCATCCCACTTGGCCTTCGTGTCTTTGCGCAGCGCCTCCGTGTAAGCGGCCGGGTAGGTCTGTTCTTTGCGGTCAGGCCCTTCCAGAACTCCTGGGTTTCCCCGAAGACGCGGGCCTTGTGGTCTTGCACGCTCCACTGCACGGCCTGGCGGACGGCGGCGAATTCGGCGGACGGGAGGATGATCTCCCGTGTTCGGTTTCCCAGTGGCCCATGACGGCTTCCTTTCTGATCTCTTTGCCTGTCTGTGTGCCGCGATGGCCGGCCATGGGGCGCACGCCACTTTCGCTGGTGGCCGCCTGTGGTTACGCATATGTCTGGAGTGATCCTTGTCCATGCGTCCCGCTCGGAGCACCATAGAGGAATTCGCCCTGCGACATTCCGGCGATCAAATCGAGGGGCTACATGGGTATCTTCGACAAAACGGTCAGTACAGCGCATGAAAACGCTGCGTCGGAAGAGGCCGCAAGGGCGGTGTGGCTGGGAAGGAGCGGGACTGTGGAAAGTGCAGCCCGGGAGCACACCGCCCAACGCGCTTTCCAGGAAGCCCGGAACTGGATGAAAAATTTTCGACTTCAATGACCCGGATACGCCTGAGATCGACATCTTCGACACCACGTACAAGGCATGGACAAACGAAGAAGGCCGCGAGTTTGGGTGGGGCTGTTCGCTCCTGCTGACGTGGACTCTGGAGGGTCACCTTTTTACCGGCCAGCAACACTGCGGAGGCAACGCCACGGTCTATGACAGAGAGCCGCTCGTCCTCGGCTGCAACGACGAGGAGTTCGATGTCTGGGTTCGAATCCGCGACAGTGGCTGGAAATTCGCTCTGACGACGGAAGAGGTCGGCGCAGCTCTGACCGGAAATGCCATTGCACGGGAATACACGCGGCGGGGGCAACCTCTATGGTCGAAAGATTTACCAAAGGGCGAAGAACTTAGGTGGAGCTACCTGCGACTGGGCGGCTAATGGTGACGCGGAACCCGCGTCCATCGGGACAGAGGTGCCGGTAAGTCCTAGTCGGGCGGAGCGGCGACGTGTTGCGTTTTCGATTCGCCGTACACATGCCTGACATGACTAACGTAGAAAACCGCAACCGCGTCGGGACCGGCCGTTTTGCCAGCCGCTTCACCCCCGAAATCCACTCGGAGCCCGCCGGCGTCACCACCCTGACCCGGGAGTCGTCCCCGCTGGACGAGACCGCAGCAGGTGCCGATCTCCATGCTGGTTCGGGCCCGCTCCAGCATGGAGATCGGCACCTGACAGCGGCGCCAGGACAAGGGGGCGAGGAGGGACCAGCCATGGCCGCCAATGCCCGAGGTGATGGTCGAACTCGACCGCCGCGCCAAGGACTACGAAACGCTGCCCCGGGAGGAACAGGATTTCGTCCTTGACCAACTGGACATGCCCGGCGCCAAGCACCTGCTCGAACCGGGCCAGCGGTGAAGGCCAAGTACAAGCTCTAGATGACGCCCGCCGAGCACGACGCAATCGCCGGCATCCTCACCACCTGCAAGTAATCGCCCCGGTGTCGTGTAAGTTCATGCGCGGGGGACCGCGAGCACTCGTCGGACCTACACACTCCGAGAGAAAGCAGCACCCATGAAGATTTCCCGTGCCACGACAATTCTGGCCTCCGCGGCCCTGGCTAGCGTCCTGCTCAGTGGCTGCGGCGGAGGAGCGCCGGCGGACGGCGGCTCGTACAAGACCGCCACGGAGCTCAAGGAGGCTTTAGTGAAGGCCGGCGGCAAATGCGACAACTGGGAGGCCCACAACAAGACGTCCTTGGCGACAACGTCAGGTTCCTGTGGCGACGACTTCGCCCTCGGCGTGTATGAGGACTCTAAGAACATGGACACGACAACCGGGTTATTCAAGAAGCTGGGCATCAGCGCGGTAATCGGCAAGAACTGGGTCTTGTCCGGCGTAGATGCAGCCTCCGCCCACAAGTTGCTCGGCGGGGAACTCATCACCAAGAAGTAGACCAGCCTCCGTAAAGCGCCCCGCACCGGTTTCGGTGCCGGGCGCTTTGTCGTTGCCGGTCGTCGACCCTGATCTGCGCATCACCGCCGGTGAACAACGCCCGCCGCGAATCGTCCGGCGTGCCCGGGTCGCCGCGACCCAGATCCAGGTGAACGATGCGCTCAAGTCCCTGAACGCCGCCGACCCGACCTCCACGCTGGGCCGGTTCGAGGAGCGCATCCGCCGCGAGGAAGCCACCGTCCGCGGCCAGCAGGAACTCGCCGCGTCATCGTTGGAGCCCCAGTCCGATTCGCTCGAAGACCTCGGGGAGCAGACCGAGATCGAAGCCCGCCTCGCGGCCCTGAAATCCGGCGGCGCGCAGAAGGCCATCGACTATTAGGACCCGCCGCACACAGCAGCCCCAGGACAGCCCGTTCCGGGGCTGTCCCGGGCTTCGCGTCACAGGGCCCGGATTGCGGGGGCACCACATAAGCTGACACCGGCGATCCGTCCTGTCCGCATCAGCGCGGCCGCCAACCGATCCGTCACTCGCACCGCAGGAGAACCATGAACACTGAAGGCCCCATGAGCCCGCCGGCCAATCCCGGCACAGATGCCGCATACGGCACCCACCCTTACCCGGGGTACGGCTACCCGCAGAAGCCGAAAGCTTCCGGAATGCGCGTCGGCACCGGTGTCGTCGCCATCGTTCTCGCCGTCGTGGGTATCCTCTTCGCCTGCGCATTCCTCTTCCAGAAGAGCGCGTACGGCGCCAGCACGCCGTTCAACGGGTGGATGAACTTCTTCCTCATCGTCGGATCCGTCGGCTCCCTGGTCACCGGCATCGTCATCCTTGCCAAGCAGCGCAAGCGCGGCGGGGCAACGCCCTGGCTTGTTGCTTCCTTCGCGGCGCTCGTTGTGATCGCGTGCTTGGGATTCATGAGCTCCCACACCACAGGCCTTCCCGGCGCGCCCGTTATCACCCTGCCTTTTGCTCTCGCAGCAACCGTGTTGGCCGTTCTCGTCATTGTCCTGGAGAAAGCACGTCGCTGACGCAGTCCAGCAAATGACGTAAGCCCCGGCTCCTCCACGGATCCGGGGCTTTCGTCATCCCCCGCCCGGTGCCGCACACAGACGGGCATGACCACTTCAGCGTTCACCCGCCCCCGCCAGGACGCCGGCACCCCCGCCGGCGGCGAGTTCAAGGCCTACGGCCACAGCGACGCCGTCCCGTCCCTGACCGGCCGCCGGTCCGCGCCCGCGACGTCGAACCGGCACGTCCCGGAGTCGCTGCGCATGGCGCACATCCAGGACCCGAAACTGGTCAGCGAACTGGATTCGGCCGTTGAGCGCAGCCTTGAAGACGACACACTGGCTGACTACCACGCAGTTGCTCGGCGATCCGCAGGGCCTGGCGTGTGTACTACGAGTTCCTCGCGGAAGCGCATCAAATCTTTCCAGTAGATGTCAGCGCGGGCGACCATGTCCCGGTACTTGTCGAGGAAGTCCCCGAAGAGCTCCAGCATGAGGCTGTTGTCGTCAGAGATGGCAACCAGGACCTTCTCAGCGACGTCTTCCCCGGCGAGGTTGATGTCTGGAAGCATCTCCAGCGGGACGATGGCGCTGCGAGGAACATCCTGCTGGTAGCGGAGGACGAAGCTGAGTCTGAGGGCGAACATGGTGGGGCTCCCGGGTAGGTCGGTGGCGCTGGCTGCGCTTCGTCATATGTGTGCGGGAGGGGCGGATTCCCTCCCCGGGCTACTTGCTGGCGTTTTTGAGGTGGCGCTCCACGATGGCGGACATCCTCCGGACCTTGTCCTGGTGCTCCTCGCCAGCCCGGATCGAGACGGTCATGGTTATGTCACCGACGGCGAGGAGACCGACGGAAAAGATGTGCCCGTCAGCCAGGGGGATTGTGGCGCCGAACCCGTTTTCGGTGCCGAGGTCGAAGGATTTGGCGACCGGGCACGGTGCATAGGCGCTTCGCGTAATGGCCACGCTTCGCTTGGCCTCGTCCGCTGACGAGATCTGCGCCAGTGTCCAGAAAAGGACGCGGGTCGGGTCCGGGGCGTCGCCGATCATCCGGAGGCCGCGGGTGATGACGATGGAGCGTGACTCGTCGTTACCGAGGTAGGCGGAACGGCATTCCTCCGGTAGTCCAGGGGCGAGGGTCGGCGCGGGGGAGGCCGTGCCGATGGCCGGAGGGGCGACGACTGGCCTGCCCACATGGGCGCCGGGTCCGTACACCTGCTCGATCTCGTCCGCCGTCGGGAACAGGTCAATCATCCGTTCATTGCTCAGTCCCGCGAAGGAAGCTGCCGGTGCACAGCCGGAAGATGCGATAGCAAATGCCGCCACGACGGCACCTAGGCCGATGCGCCCGAACGAACCTGCCATTACTACCCCCAACCAGTGATGGTGCGCGGCGCGCCTTGGCAGAATCGTAAATGCGAAGGCCGCCTGCTGGCTACGACCAGTACGTGTAGAGGACCGGCCGAAGGGACGTCCAGGTGCACGGATCGGTGAACAGGTTGCCGAGCCGGGCGAGTTCCCGAACCTCGCCGGGCACCAGCCGGGTCAGCCGCTCCGCAGCGGTGGCCGCATCGGGGAACAGTGGCTCCTCCGGTCGGGGGCGGCCGGCCACGGAGATGCGCTGCGCGGCCACGCCGTGCTGCCCGGTGTCGCTGTTGAGGGCCAGGGCGCGGCGGTAGCCGCGGACGTAGTTGTGGTTCAGCTCCAGCCCGGTTTCCTTGTCCATCCACCGCCCGTCGTAGGGGTCTATTCCGGGGCGTCGTGCAGGGCAGGGCCGGTGTCGGCCCCACTACGGAGGTGCGCCTCCACGTAGTCGAAGAGGTTGTCGTGCTGGATCCAGGTGGAGGCGTAGGAGGGCGGGACGAGGGCCATGACGTTGGGCAGTCCGTAGTCGAAGGAGTGCACGACGCAGGAGCCGAGGCGGTAGGGGAGCTGGTCGCCGATCCCGGCCCGCACCATGTCAAGTTTTCCAGATCGGGGTCGTCGAACGGCCCAGTGGCTTCCAGATGGCGTACGAAGTCGCCGAAGGTCAGTGTCTTCCAAGGGCGTCAGCAGGGGTGAAAGCCAGTTGATGCGGGGTTGGACGGGACGACGTCGGTCAGTGCGTAGCCCAGGACTTTTCGGATGCGAAGTGACATGCCGCGTATGTGTGCGGACGGCTGAGTGGGTCTCCCCGTCGTGGGGCCCAGGCCCAGTAGGTGTAGAGCACCGGGCGGAGCTGCTTCCAGACCTCGCCTTAACCCCTAGGGCGAACTAGGCGAGGCATCCGCCGTCCTGGCCCCGCGCAACGGTTTGTCCGTCGATGATGATCTGGCAGGTGGGACTCCCGCTGCCGCCGTCGTACCACATCGTGATGCCGGCGCCTTTCGGGTCACTCATCAGCATGGTGGCCTCCCACCGGCCGCTTGCGCCTTCGACGCAGCCGTATTCCATGGGTGTTCCGTAATCGACGTTGAAAGTCTTTCCGGGTTCCCCTTCAACAATGAATGTCACCGGTTGCCCGCCCTTCGTTCCGACAGAGCCGGACGAACCGCAATTCTTTCCCGGCGGCTGACCCGTTGTGGGCGCGGAAGGCACTGCCTGTGGTGCGGGCGCGGAAGGCACTGCCTGGGGCGTCGGCGCAGAGGCTGCCGCTGTTCGACCTGGTCCCGTCGCTCCCGTCGTGGCTGAGGCGGCAGGAGTTTGTGTCGTCGCGGCGAAGGGGAAGTTACGGATTTTTTCGGTGTACTGGGCGATTCCGTAGGCGGTGATCGCGGCGACGATCAGGGCGATGACGGTCCCGGTGATCCCGAGAATCAGCCCCGCGGTGGCTGTTACTCTGTCCCGCGGCTGCCCGGTGCGAGCGAAGTAGGCCAGAATGATGGCAAGCGGCCCCAGGACCAGAGCCGGCAGGCCCAAAACCGGGATAAATGAAACGGCAACAGCAAAGGTACCCAGCACCAGCGACGCCAGTCCCTGGCCGCTTATGTGTGTCTCTGCAGGGCTCGGCGACGTGGAACTTCGCGTTACCGGGGGAACGTTCAAAAGCATGCTTCTCCAGGAGTGTGAGTAGTTGCGACCGCGGGCCGGAAATGCCGACGAGGCGGTTGGCACTTCGTGATCCTACAGACTGAAAGCCGTCGGACCGGACATCTTTCGGGGGTGCCGGGGTAGGTCCCGTATCGAGGCGATAAAACCGGATAGTGGGGCCACGGGGAGACGAGGGACTTACACTTCCCATCCGGCGATGTCGGCGTCCTTTCTTCGAACAGGGCCTCTCAGCTCTCCGCCCCGCGCGAAGCTCCGGCATCCCCGGCGATGCTCTCAAGCTTCAGTGCGCCTGGCGATGCCGCCTGGCCACGCGGGTAGGCCTGGCTGTCTCAGGCGCTGTGGATCATCACGAGGGTTCCGCGGCAGCCCGACTCGCTCGTGCAGCGCTTGTAGCCGCCGGCAGGGTATTCGCCCTCCGGATAGTCGACCCGGGCGTCCGCCATCGATGTGTACTCGTGGCCGTCGTGGGAGGCGCAGTTCTTGCAGGTGTCGCCGTCGATGAGTTCGCTCGCCCAGATCTCAGAGTAGCCCTGCATGGGGTCGGGCTCACCGGCAGCCGGTCCTTGGGGGACAGCCTGTGCCGGTGGCTCAGGGCTTTGCTCAGGCGGCCATTCGGAAGTCTTCGCCGCCACCCCGCTGATGACCTGTTTCAGTCTGTCCCAAATGCCCACGATGCATCCCCCTCTCCCGTGTAGACCCCGGCCGGGTCCGCGCCAGATTGAGCTTATACCGGCCCACGAACTGCGGCGGGGAGCGGCGCTCACCATACCGCACACACGAAGCTATTGGATGCTGAGTAGGCCTGTGGGCAGCCGAATAGCCCGTCAGGGGCCAGCGAATCACTATTGTTTCGTTGGCCTTCCTGATGGCCAGCTCAATCACTATTTCGCGTGAAGGCTTGGGCTGACCGTGTAGCGCTTTAGTTGATTACTGATGGCACATGTACGAAAAAGCGTGTACTTCAAGAATGCTGCCGGGGGCTTTGTGCAGAGCTGCAGGGTCGTCGGTCGGCCAGCCGCAAACGCCCACAACGGACTCCATGACGCGTCCACACGGCCGTCTCGAACCACGGCAGTTTGGTAGCACGCGTGGTTCGGGACGATGAGGTCGGAGGTTCAAATCCTGTTACTCCGACTCTGCAGAGATGCAGACACAATGGCGGGAGGGCATAGCGGTCGAGCAACTGCCTCGAAAACAGTCGCCCGGGCAACCGGGCCGTGGGTTCAAATCTCCCTCCAGCCGCACATGTGAGGTTGACTTAGCAGTACCAACTATCAAGGGGCAGCCCGTGGGCCTCAGTTTCCGCAAGACCATCAAGCTCGGCAAGAAGACGCGCCAGAACGTTTCCAAGTCGGGGATCTCGGCGTCACGCAAGGCAGGGCCCGTCACAGTGAACAGCCGGGGTAAGGTCACCATCCGCCTCGGCAAGGGCCTGACCTGGCGCCTCGAGCAGTACCCGGCACGGATCGCGGTCTGTGCCGGCCAACGGGATGTAGCGCAGCTTGGTAGCGCACCTGACTGGGGGTCAGGGGGTCGCAGGTTCAAATCCTGTCATCCCGACGGGAGTCGCTTGAGTGGGTTGTTAGTCTTCCCAGCGGTTCTTGTCAGTCCACGGCTGCCGCGGGTTGGCGGCCTCCTCGGCCTGTTTCTCGGCGTCATCCCATGCGCTCTTCAGGAACGAGCCCGCTACCACTGCGAACAGGGCAGCCATTCCTGTCCAGACGGCCTTCTCAATTTTGTCCATGTCTTCCCCATTAATCGACGATCCATCGAGCATAGCGCCCAGGTTTCGGCACGCTGGAAGCCGTCGGCCGGCGGGCAGGCAACAGATCCGCCAGGGCCCTCAACCGAGGCCCGTGTCCGCGGCTTCTTAGCTCAGTTGGTAGAGCGCGCGACTGAAAATCGCGAGGCCCCCAGTTCGATCCTGGGAGTAGCCACTAAGGGAGTAGCGTCCCTTCTCGTTGCTGCGATGAGGCTAAAGAGCAGACGTGCTGTGCCGGTGCGGAGAAACGGCGCCCCAATACCGATGAGGGAAAACCTGCCCAGGCATGCGGTCGTCCACAGGAACGTGATCCTGGGCAGGTGTCGGGCACCGCTAAGGTCCTAACCCCTGCACTGTTGGCGTGGTGTAGAAGGAAACACAGCAGTCTGCCAGTCTGCCGTCGCGGGTTCGAGACCCGTCGCCGAAGTACCAATGCGGGAGTAGCTCAGCTGGTAGAGCGTCACTCTTCCAAAGTGAATGTCGCGAGTTCGAACCTCGTCTCCCGCTCGAAGGCGCCCAGTGCACCGTTCGCCTCCGTAGCTCAGATGTTAGAGTCGCGGTGGTCGCCGACGGGATGGCCGCCATCACCGACGGGTGCTCTGGCACGGTTTATAGAAGACGCTGCCGGATCTGCATTGGCAATTCCGTGCACGTCTTCAGCCCGCCCCTCGAGGTTCGGCTGGGTCTGCAGCTCAGCCGCCCCTCGAGGGGCGGGTCCCCCGAGCCTACGGGCAACGGGTAAGTGCCGCCGGCCCTCACGGTCTGGCCGGGATACTGCGCGGGGCACTTAGTCCGCTACTTTTGTTGGCGCAGCTGCTCCTGCTTGTGGCGCTCCATCGCCGCGGCATGGATGACTTCATCCGGCTCCAGCCTGGTCCCCCGACAACCATCCATTAGGTCGTCCAGGTGGATGAACGGAATGCCGGCGGTCGGGTCGCCTTTCCTGACAGCCTTCTCCTCGATCAGCGACTGGAGCCGGACTGGATCAACCACCGGCCCTGCGGTCTCGGGTTCGATGTCCTTGATGTAGACGAACGCGGGCCCGGGAGAGTGGACCGCCCTCTGGAGCGCGTTCATCTGGATCCACGCCTTCAGTTTGGACGGGTCGATCTGCTTGTCGGCGGGAATCCTGAACGTGCTCATGCCATGACGTTATCGCCACGACACATGCCTACGGCGACAGGCGCGCTTAGTGTCACGGCCTGGCCGTCCGATTTGCCCGCTGTTGAGATGATGAACGTCGACAAGCGGACACGAGAGAAAGATGGCCATGGCCGAGCACAACGAAGGCCCGAAGCGGCTAAGCACAGACGAACTGGTCAACCTGATCGACGAGATAGCAGCCGGCCGCGGCTCCGGCCTGGCTCCCGAGCGGACGCCGGGGTGAAGACTATTGCTTCCGCATCTTGGAGGACTTCTGGCGGCTGGACTTCAGCGGAGTGGCCGCCGGTCCGCAGATGTACAGTCCACTCGGCTGGTCGTCGGAGGATATAAGCAGATTGCGCCAAATCAGTGACGAAATTGATTGAGGTTCCGCGGAACACACACAGTGACGGCCGACGTGAGCCGCTCTCATATCCCCATGCACCGACTTCGGTCGCCGAGAATCACCGAAGTGACCTGACCGCAGCTTGGGCGCGCGACATAAGACTTTCAGAATATTTCGGCCCACGCCTCGCGGACGAGGAATCGTGGGCCGATGCGCGAACTTGAAATGAGTTAAGCGCTCAAAGCTGGAACCGTGTGACCAGTGAAGTAACGCGAATGGGTCTTTTTCACGGTGTCTAGAGAATCGCTGTTGAGTGAGACGATTTCCCAATCTGTACTCGGCCGCGCCTGCTCAAGCTTCAGCCGTTCCAGAAGGGCTTCGCGGTGCCCGTTCGATCCGGGAAACTCCATAACCACGCGATCGCCGGTTATCCGGTTGTACTCGATTACGTATCCAGGCATGTGTTCACCCCTTTCTCTTAACTCGCATCTTATCAAAACGATCCTTGATCTCACCGAGCATCTGTTGAACCACAGCCTCCATGGAGTCCATCTGGGCCTCGATCGTCTCTAGCTCGACCGGCGTCGACAGGTCGCTCTCTCTTAGTCGCTGAGTCATCCGTCGGATCCTGTTGCGGCCTTCCTCCAGATCGCGGATCTCTACTGTAGATACTTCTTGGAGGGATTCAACGAGACGACGTCCTGCACGGTCTCCGGGCAGTTCACCATACCGGATTTCACGGCCGAGAACATCCGCCGCTGCCTCATAGGTGTTGGCCCATTGGCCCTGTAGATGTGTCCTGATTTGGACTTCCACGCGAGCGGGGAGCCGCAGCCACAAATGTACGGCGCGATAGCCGCTGTGAGCGTTGTTACGGAGGTCTCGCTCACAGCCTTCTCTATCATGCTCGAAAGCGCCTGCAATCGCGTGGGCCACTGCGTCCTGTTCATCAAGTGTCATCTCGGCCTCGAAACGCACGCCGGCTATGTCCTGGACACTTGGAAGAGGCGTCGCCCTGTCACGCTGGAGCTTTTGACGGAGCGTGTCTATCGTCTTCGGACGCGATGTCACCTCCGGCACTCGGTCCTCAAGAAGGGAACTCCAGTCCAACGCAGCGATTCTCGCTTGTGTCTCCGCTGCCACATCGTTGAAGTAGAACATGACCTCGTTGTACCCCGGTAAAGAGTCTGGCACCGTCTCTCCGTCCCGGATGCGGATTCCAAGCTTCTTGAGCTGGTTCGTGGACCAGGGTAGCGGTGGCATTCAGCGATCATATCGCCCGACTCCTGGCGAGCCGCAGCCTACGCGATGGAACGCCGGGCGGTGGGTCCAGCAGTCATCCAGCTGATCCTGCGATTCTTTAGGGGAGCCCCAACGTCGGCGGTTCGCAGCAAGTTCGCATCCAGCTCGAACCGTGGAAACGTGCGCGTTGCTTGGTCAGCAGCACGATGCCGGACGCGAGAGTTCCCGCCGCCTGATCCGTGACGGCAACAAAGTCGCCACACAAACTCTAAGCTTCGCCGTGGCCGCCTTCCGCCGCCAGTTTCCTATGGCGACCGTCGACGGCGGCTCGGGGGCAATGAGAAAACCGGGAGTTGCGGTGAGGCCCGGGCGCCCCCTTTGGGGGCCGCCGCAACATGTCGGGCGGCAACGGCTACACGCGCTGCCCGGCGGCCGTCTCAGCCGGTCATCAGTCATCGAGACTAGTGTTCAGGGAGCCACTGGCTATTTCCAGATGGCCGCCGATTTGGATCCTGCCAAACGCTACAAAGCGCTACTACTTGGGCCTTGCCTATGAACGGCAATCGCTGATTGAGGATGCCGGCATTCCGCACCGTACAACGGATGGCAAAGCTGGCGGGGATTGAGGGGCAGATCAGTCCGCACATTCTGCGGCACACGTTAGCCACTATCGCGCTGGACGCTGGCTCCACCCTGCATGACCTCCAGGACAGTATGGGACATGCTGACCCCTGCACTAACGCCGGTATGACAGTACACGGCACAAGCCTGCAAAGGCCGCAGGATACGTCGTGGCACGGGCCTAGGTCTGATGGCCACCGGTCACACTCGGGACACCACACGGTAGGGCGCTGTGGGTCGGGCGGAGACGTCTGAGAAGTCGGTTATGATCTTCCGGGCAACCAACCAAAATCCGCACACAATGGGGGAATTAATGACTACTGGCAACACCAGTCCGCCGCCGCCGTACCCTCCCTACAATCAACCGCCGATGCCACAGGGGCAGCCCCCGAAGAAGGGGATAGGCATGGGCGGCAAGATCGTCCTGGGGGTTACCGGCGCCCTTGTGCTGGTGGTTATCGCAGTCATGATCGTTCCATCGCAGAACGCTGATGCCTGCAAGCTTTACGAGTCGGCGGTACACGAGCTTGAGGATGCTGTAAAGATGCAGAAGGAAGGCGCCATCAGCCAGGCGGACGTACGTGCAACCTTCAGCGAGCTGCCGTCCAACATCGGCTTTGCCGCCGCCAAAGCGCATGGGGACGTGCTCGTTGAGATGAAGGATTCTTTGGAGTACGCCACCGCCTACGAGGCTAGCCAAACTCAGGACAACGGCACGGCGTACTTCATGCAGCAGAACCAGGTTGTTGAAGCATGCAGTGCCGACCGGGCTCCCATCCACTTGGAATAGCACCTGACATATGGAACTAACGGCGCGGCCAGTAGGCGACGCCAGACAGGGGCGGGCTTAGGCCCGTCCTTTGTCGTGTGCACCCTTTTTATGGAAGAGGCCCAAATTAACCGCCGGCTTCGGGATGCCGAGTCAGAGGCTGTCAGCTACGGACGCGGCCTGAAGGAGAGCTTCCCGCACTCGCAGGGTTGGTGGAGGTTCCGGATGTGGTCTTCCTGGTCAGCGAGCTCGTCGCAGGCGGCATGTAGCCGGTCGGTGGCAGTTTCAGTCATGGTGGTTCCTCCGTGGTTTCTGCCCATGAGTTTACCGGCGGGCAGTCGAACGAAGTTGTCCGCACGCATCGGATGGCTCGGCATACGCGCAAACTCTGGTCCTGATGTGACACGCATGACCTCCGTGACGGCAAGAACGGATTTGCCGCCGGCACGCTCGAGTCCTTCTCGATCGCCAACGACGGCACCATCATGGGCTCGTTCAGCAACGGCACCAAGCAGCCCGTCGGGCAGGTCGCGACGGCCAAATTCACCAACCCGGGCGGCCTGGAAAAGGCCGGCAACTCCGAATACCGGGTCTCCGCTAACTCGGGCGCCGCGGTCCTCGGCACCGCAGGCTCCGGCGGCTACCGCTCCATTTCGGCCGGGTCCCTGGAAATGTCCAACGTGGACTTGTCCCAGGAGTTCACCAACCTGATCGTCGCCCAGCGCGGCTTCCAGGCCAACGCCCGCATCATCACCACCTCCGACCAGATGCTGCAAGAGCTGGTGGACTTGAAACGCTAGGCGCCCGCATATTGCCGGAACCTTAGGTGTCTCCTAATTCCGGCGAAGAGGCCCCGATCCGCAGCAGCGGACCGGGGCCTCCTTGGTCTGCGGAGGGAGTCAGTCCCAAACCTCCACGACCGTCTCTCCGTCTGACGCGACATGCCGGCCGTCATGGCCTTCGTCGAGAGCGCAGTAGGCGGTGAAGATCCCGCTGCCGTCGAGCTTCTCACCGCTGCAGTCACCGACGTTGCTAGCGTCCAGAGGAAACGGCTCACCCACAGCAATCGGGTTGCCCGGACCTCGCGGCGCCTCCCGGTCCGGCCAGAAGAGGGCGATGGCCGGGCCGCCCTCTGGCCCGGACAGCCGGTAGGTTCCCCCTTGCACCGCTAGTGGAAGCTCGGTGGAGTCGAGGTCTCTGTGTTGCCCGTGCAGTGGGCCGCCGAGTAGTTGGCTGATCTTCATAGGTGGAGACTACCCTTCCCCGTCGACCGCCTCACTCATATGGTTGGGCTTATCCGCACCCGTGCCACTACCGCGGAAGAGGCCACTGCACTCATAGCTCATGAATTTGAGGGACATGAAACGCTACATCCTTACCGCTCTGGCGGTCACACTCATCGCGGGGCTCTGCGCGTGCGGGAGCGGGGCTCCGGAAGCCGGATCCGCGAGGGAGGTATCGTCCGAGACGATCCCCGCTACCCCGACCGACACTGCCACTGCTAGTCCGACGCCAAGTCCAACACCCACCCGAACGCACGCGTCCCGGCCGGTTCCGGAAGTGACCGGGAAGACGTTCGCCGAGGCATACAAGATTCTTATGGATGCGGAATTCTACGGCTACCCCTACGATATGGACGGCTTGAAATCGATCTCCACGACCCCTGATAAGTCCCTCGTCGTCGTCTCCACCAGCCCGACCGCCGGCACCGTCACGAGCACCATGGACATCCAGATCAACCTCGGCCTCACCGGGGCGGCGGGAACTGCCGTGATGAACGGCGCGGACCCGGCTAAAAACGGCACCCGCTACCAGATCGATTGTGCCCCCAACCTGGGCTTCGACGAGTCAGTCACATTCCACTCACTCAAAGAGGTGTGGGCCAGCAAAAGCTATGCCGGACCAGACCACTGCATAGTCAACTACAACGGCGAACATTCCTTGGAGAAGCCGGCAATACTGCCCAGTGAGCAAAAGATCGTGGACATCGTGGCAGCAAACGGCAGCGGGGTATTCGACCCGCCGATGGAGACGTTCGATCACGTGCTGGGACTGTGCATCAAGCTGGATGCGGATTACACCGACGGGTCCTGGGACCGGGTGGATACGCAGAAGGCGGAGGCCAAGGCCGCCCTCGCGCTCTGCCCTGACACCCCGCACGCGGCCATCCTGCGGGACGTCCAGACCCTCATTACCGTCGGCCCAGGGGCGTACGAGGTCGGGAAATTCATGGAGCCGGGCACCTACCGGACCAAGCCCGGAGCGAAGGACTGCTATTGGGCGCGGACCACCGGTGGCGGGGACATCATCGCCAACAACTTCATCGGCTACGCCCCTGCCGGGGTTACCGTCACCGTCCACGCCGGAGAAGGCTTCGAATCCCAGCGCTGCGGGTACTGGACGAAAATCGGCTGACCGGCACCACCCCGAGGCCCCGGCCCGTCACCCAGTCGGTCCGGGGCTTTTTGATGCCCTCCAAACGGCGTCCTCGACGGAGGCGGACTCGGCGATCTGTTCGCGGATGAGCCGGCCCAGGAATTCGGACCCGAAGGTTCCGGGGTCGGACTCGTTATGCAGGGCGGTGATCTTGGTCCCGTCCCAGGCAGCGTCGGCGACAGCACCTTCGGTGAGGTTCCCGGCCGGCAGCGAGGCGCTGCATTCGACGCGGACCTCCTCCCAGTCCTGGTTGTCCAGGTCCGCCTCGTAGCGGTCCCGGATGAAGTCCTCGATCTGGGCGCCGTGGCGTTCCAGGTAGGTGTCGAGGCTGCCGTCGGAGGCGGAGAGGTCGCTCGCACCCATCATGTCCCGGAGGTTCAGGGTCTTGCCCGCGGTCACGGTGTACCCGGAGCCGTCGTCGATATGGGAGCGGCGAACGTCGATGCTCTCGATGACGTCGCCGTCGGCGAGCTCGTTGAAGTTCTCGTCCTCGCCCGGGGCGATGAGGACAGGGCGGGCGGCCGGTTCGACGAGGGTGACGCCGGTGGCTTCTGGAAAGGTGTGGGCTGCGAATTCTCCGCCGGACGGGACGCCGGGCGACACGCGGTTCTGGTTGCTCATGCCCTCCTGTGTGCGGCTGGTGTCCTTGGGTGTCATCGACGTGCCGTCCCGGCGGGTGCGGGGACCGCGGCTGGGGCGACGAGGCCCTCGGCGCACATTTCCACGGCGATCCGTTCATCCGCGGTGAGCGGGCGGATTGCGCGTTCGAACAGTTCGACCCCGGCGGCCCAGTCAGACCACTGCCCATCACTGGTGAAGGCCTGGCCGTTGCGGACCAGCGCCGAGACCAGAATGGCGGCGATGACGGTGTCGTAAGGGCGGCGGCCGGTCTTGCAGAAGTTGTCCAGGCCGGTGTCGTCGGTGCCGTTCGTGCCGGGGAGGTGGAACGTCTCGTAGTCCTCGTCGAGGGCCTCGGAGCCGTTGAGCCAGATCCCGTCCTCGACCGTGAGCTCCGGGGAACCGGTCCCGTCGGGTCCGTGGATGGCGATCCCGGATGCGTCAATGATGGAGCAGGCGTCGGAGATGACGGCGGGGGTGGCGGTGGAGTTTTCCAGGCGGTGCGTGTAGCCCATGGCAGGTCCTTTTACTCGGCGGTTCCGGGGTGCTCCCCGTACCCCTCATGTGTACGGACGTGGCCCTGAAAGTGCCCGACAGACAGAAAGCGGGCCGGATAACCGACCCGCTTTCCGGAGCGACGCAGGACCCACCATGGCAGGGAGTCGAAAGGAATAAACCCCCCGGCGGCGACCTTCGCTTCAGCACCGGGCCCGAATGGACCTTGCTAACAAAACCCGGTGAGATGACGTTGACGTCATGCTCTCGGACCCCATGTGTGCGGACCCCGGGGGAACTCTCACCGCTAGACTCCGTGCCATGGAAAATTCACAAGACAGCCGCGGCAAGTCTCAGCAGCGACAGGCTGATGCCCAGGCCACCGTGCCCTTCCCTGAGCCCGCCCTTGGCCCGGAATGGCGCAAGTTCATGGAGAAGCGTGGGTTCGTAGCCTGGGCCGTTGGAGAGGGGCATCCCGGGTATTTTCGGGCCCTCCGCGAGAGGGGTCTGTTCACTGACGAGGACGCGCGCAAAGAGCAGAAGATGCTCGCCAAAGAACAGAAGTATCTGACTACCGACGTAGCCCCTGACGGCGAGGGCGGCGTGTCCGTCTCAATTGAGCTGAACGTGCCGAAACATAAGGAAGCCATGATCAATGCCGCGATCAAGTCCCTTGGGGACCGCAGCGGGGACGACGTGGACTCGATCAGCGCGGACCTGGATGCGGCCATCAAAGAGCGGGGCTATCAGGTTGACGCCCCTATCGTCGCCGACATGGCGGCGTTGTTGGCAGCCGGTGAAGATGTGGTCGTCGGAGTTGATTCAGGCCCCGAGCGCTCCGAGCGCGCCTGGTAGCAGGGCAGAAAGAAGCCGGGGCCGGATGATCCGACCCCGGCTTCCCGGTGGCGCAGGCCGCTCCCTGGGGCGAAATGGGAAGCCCCGGGTGCGGCCTTCGCTCCGCAAACCGCCGTAGGCAGCGGCTGCGGTGGCGTTGACGCCGGCTCTTGGGACTGGCCCTAGCTGAACGCCATCTTTTTGAGGTTGAAGCCCATCTCCTCCAGGGCCGGGTAGACGGCGTCGCGCCAGTTCCGCCAGTCGGTGATGCGGGGGATGTCCAGGGCGCCGGTGCCGGGGGCGTTGTACGGCTGGCCGTAGTAGATCTGCTTCCACGCGGGCACGGCAGCGCCGGTCACGGTCGGCTTGTCATCGAGCAGCAAGTGACCGAAGACGAGGGTCTTGTCGTGCGTGAGGATGGTCTTGGCCGCCATCTCGGGCCCGAAGTGCCGGGCGATGGAGGCGAGCTTCTCGGACGTGCAGGTCGGGTGCGTCAGGTACGGCTTGGAGCAGAACCAGTTGTCCAGGCCTTCGGCGGCCATCTCGGCCATGGGCCTCGACGGCGTACGGCAGCGGCTCCAGGTTCAGGTACAGGCCTTCGGCGTTCATGGCCGCGTCCAAGGTCTCCCGGTCGTGCGGGTTGTCAAACATGTAGTCGTAGTGGGTGCGCTCCTCCATGGGCACGATCCGGTAGCCGGGGTCGATTTCGAGGAGCTTGTCGTCCAAGGCGCCGCTCCAGTCGAAGGCGTTACCGTCAGCGTCCCAGAGGATGATCGGGGCGTCGGTGAGCGGGCGCGGCAAAGTCAGGGTTCTCATGGAGCTCATGTGTGCGGCTGCACCGTTCGTCGTCTTCATGTCCGGACATTAACGCCGGGCACCGACACTCCGGCGCGGTCGGCTTGCCGCCCACGGGCCGTTCACGACGCAAAAGACCGGGCCGGCCGAAGCCGACCCGGTCCCGGGCATCGGAGATCAGGCGTTCTGCAAGGCCGGGTAGTTCTGGTCGGCCGTGATCGCGTGCAGCGCGGCGGTGTCAGCAAGGGTCGCCCAGGCCTGGCGGTTCTCGTCGTGGCCGGTCTCCAGGAGCTCGTCCTCGTCGTTGTAGTCGGCGGTGTTGATCAGGACCTCGTAGGGGTGGTCCGGGTTCAGGATGTAGCCGGGGTCCGTGTAGGACTTCATCTCGGTGTGGACGGCGAAGCGGATGAGCTCGACGTACCGGTCCCGGTCCGCCTGCGGCAGGCGCGGGAACGCGGCCTCAAGGTTCCGGATCGCGTCGGTGCGGGTCTGGGGTGCCTCGCCGTCGGCCCAGTAGTCCGGGTAGGAGTCCCGGAGCAGGTCCGTGGTGCGGGACGCGCGGATGATTTCGCGGACCGGCGCCTTGGGCAGGGCGAGGAGTGCGCGGGTCAGGTCATGGCCGCGGGCGGCCTCGAAGGCGGAGTCGAAGTCGGGGACCTGGGCTGCGGGCAGGACGACATCGGCAGGGGCGTGGGCGGTGGCGGCGAACTGGCCTCCGGCGGGATTGCCGGGCTGGACACGGGCGGGGAGAGCGGTGGCGGTCATGGGTGGTGCTCCTTTCCTGTACTCCCCATGTGTGCGGCAGGAACAGGCTCCGGCGACAACGTGAATACGGCCCCGCTGCTAGAGGACTTCGACCCTTCCCGCCAAAGTGCAACGGGCCGACGATGACGGCTGGGGCGGAGCACAAATTCGATGCCTGAAGAGGCGGCGTTCTCGGCACGGACCCTAGGAGCAGTCATGAACACCACTGACCACACCCCTCGAACATCCAGGGTCCGCAGAATCCGTCAGCTGGCCGCATCCGTGACGGTCATCTTGCTGGCGGCGGTCGGGCTCGCGTCACCTGCCCAAGCCATCTATCGGGGAAGCACGTCCAATCCTGGGTCGTACGCCTCCACCGTGCTCCTGATCGTCACCTTCCCCACCCGGCAGCTGCCATGCACAGGAAGCCTGATCGCATCCAACGTCGTGATCACCGCTGCCCATTGCGTCCGGGACAAACAGGGAAAGGCACCGCTCTACATCCACGCAATGTTCAATTACGGAATCAGTGCTGACACGTACACCATCCAGGCATCAAGCTCGAGCTCCGCACCCGGGTACAACGCGGCGACCTACACCGGAGACGACATCGCCGTGGTCAGGCTGAAGACCAACGCCCATTCACCCGTCATGCCGATCTCGAGGACTGATCCTGGCCTGGGAGCACAGATCGTCATCGCCGGATACGGATGCCAGGGGGACCCGTACACCGGAGGGTTTCCCTGCGACGTGACGCAGCTGAGGCATATGACATCCGTCGTGGTCCGTACGGGGATCTGCCCGTCGGCCACACGACCTTGGAGGCTTTGTGACCACTCGTATCCGAGTGCGACCGATAATGGGGACAGCGGGGCGCCAGTCACTGTCGTCCGGAACGGTGTGCGGACTCTCGTTGGGGTGCATAACGGGCTTGAGGCACGGGGGACGACCCCGAGCAGCCTCTACAACATGTACTTCACTTCGGCGGCCCAGAACCTGGCCTGGATCAGGTCGGTCACAGGTATTCGCTGAGCCTCGGTGTGGTCGGCCGGCGGGTGGGGAGCACTACCGGGCGTTCCGCACACATGGGGCGAATGACCGACCCTGTGATGCCTCTTCCCTCCGCCGACGAGCTAGCCGCCGCCACCGGCAAGTTTCCGGAGCGGGCCGCCGCCTGGCTGGCGCGGCTGGCCGAGGTGGAGGCTCATTTCGCAGCTCATGGTCGCCTTCCGGCGGCCCATATTGGCCGAAAGGCTGAGAAGAGTCTTTACGAATGGCTCAAGTACCAGCGACTGTCGCCTGCGCCGGAGCCGATGAAGCACATCCTTGACGTCCGGGTTCCCGACTGGGACAAGCGACGTCGGAATACCTATGGCACGTTCGAGTCCCGGGTCCAGGACCTCAAGATCCATCGCGACGCCTACGGGTCGTGGCCGTCGTCCAGGTCTCGGGACGAACAGGTCGTGAAGCTGTGGCATTGGCTGAGGTCCCAGAGGATCCTGTGGCGCGCCGGCGGCATGGCCCCGCACCGGAAGCCCTGCTCGATGAGCAAGTGCCCGGCTGGGACGAAACCGTCCAAGAGACCTGGGAGAGAACCGTCCAGGAGATCGCGACGTTCCGGTCCCGCCGCGGCCGGTTGCCCGCCTATTCCAGTCCTGAGGACTCGGAGCGCCGGCATTCCCGATGGCTCGCTGACTTTCGTCAGGGCGGCAACCTGACACCGGAGCGTGAGGCGTATCTGGAAAAACATCTTCCCGGCTGGCGCGCTGACGGCCGCTTCCTTGAGGCGCGCACCCGGAGGGCAGCCGCATGAGGCTTCCCGACGCCGACGAGCTGGCCGCCGCCACCGGGAAAACCCCGCAGCGCTCCGCTGCCTGGCTGGCGCGCCTGGACGAGGTGGAAAACCATGTGGCAACCCGCGGCCGCCTTCCGCGGGCCCACCGGGGCGGAAGGGCTGAGGGGAGGCTCTACGGCTGGCTCCAGTATCAGCGCACGAAGCCTTTACCGGGAGCCTGCCGGGCTGTCCTGGACGCGAGGATCCCGCGCTGGGACGGGAACATGCACGGTCCTTTCGAATCGAGGGTTCAGGACCTGAAGGTCTACCGCGATGCCTACGGGGTGTGGCACTCATCCCGTTCACGCGACGGCGCCGTTCTCGCGCTCAGCAAATGGCTGGAACGCCACAGGCACCAGATGCGCAACGGCGAAATGGTCCCCCACCGGAAGGCGCTGCTCGATGAGCAAGTGCCCGGCTGGGATGAAACCGTCCAGCAGACCTGGGAGCGGACCGCCAGAGAGATCGCCACGTTTCGCACGCACCGCGGCAGGATGCCCTCCGGCGCCGCCGCAGAGCACTCGGAGCGCCGTCTCTCCCGCTGGATCGATGACATGCGCCGCGGCCGCGGACTCTCCCCGGAACGGAAAGCGTTCCTGGACGAGGTGCTGCCCGGATGGCACATCACACGCCAGACCTCCGGCCTGAAGCAGTACGCGGAGGCTGCGGCGATACAGTGAGGGGTGCCAAACGGCACCACCGCCTGAAGGAGATTCCCCTGTGACCGTTGCCCGGCCGAACCTGGCCCAGCTGATCCTCGACCGCAAAATGGGGCGCAGCTTCGACAAGCTCGCCGAGGACTGCGGCGGCCAGCCCGCCGGCCGGCGGCTGCAGCAGATGGCCAACGGTGCCCGGCCGATGAAGAACTTCCCGGACCCGGACACGATCCGCGCCATGGCGGTCGGGCTGGGCGTCAGCGAAGCGGAAATCATCCTGGCCAGCGCCCGGTCACTCGGGTTCGGGGTGGACAGCACCGGTTCCGGTGAGCTCACCATCGCCGGGGCAGGGGCCCTGCCGTCGGATGCGAAGAAGGCCATCATGGATGTGGCGCGGGCGCTCATGAACGCCCACGCCACCTCGGAGAACCCTGGGATCTAGCGCCCGAGCGCGGTCGCGACCACCAGCTCGTGCAGGCCGGACTGGCCCATGGCGACCAGGGTGCCGCCGACACCGAACATTGCGTACGCCCCGATCGGGATGAGCAGCAGCCATTCGCGCATGGATCCGGCGTGGCCCAGGACCGGGATGGTCATGTAGCCGTTGGAGTGCCAGCAGGCGTTGAGGAACGGAATGTTCTTGAACGCTTTCGGCGGCTTGATCGCGAACGGCCAGGCCAGGTTGCAGCCCTCGGTGGTCATCATGTCCCCGAGAATGTGGACGATCACGCCCAGGCCCATCGCGACCGGGAACCAGCCCTGTTCCTGGGGTGCGAAGAAGGTGATGAAGACACCCATCGCGAGCCCGACCGCCCAGGGGGATTTCCGCATCGAGTCCGGGATGATCTTTAAGGCTTTCGCGGCGAACGCGACCAGCAGGACGGAGAGGATGCCGGCGCCGGGGTAGATGGTGCCGAAATGGTCGACGTGCATGGTCCAGAGCCCGGCGAGCCAGGCGATGAACACGAACGCGGCGATTCCCACGATGGAGTGGGTGCCGTGCCGGTGGCCGCCGGCGAGCTTGCCGATCCCGGCGCACATCACGTTGGAGAGCGGCGGCAGCGAATGGGCGATGGTTGCGTTGTGGTGGTCGGCGTCCGGGACCATCGCGGCCCCGGCAACGACGAGGGCTCCGGTCACGACGCCGATCGGGCTGACGTCCCACAGGCCCAGGCCGAGATCCATGGCGTGCGGCAGGAACGGTGCCTTCGCGGCGATGGCGGTCAGGTCCACGTGGATGTTGGTGGTCAGGGCAACCCAGGCGGCGGCGCCGCAGGCTGCGTGGTGGGCTCCCATCATGGCGGGCGTCCTTTCGTCGGGGAAGTCTTCTGGACCGAATGTGTGCGGCTGCGTGAAGAAGATTCCCCGGCGCCTCGGCGGTGCCGGTCCGTCCCAGAGCATGCGTAGAGACGCGCCGGACGGGACCACTGCGGTCGAAGGGGTTCGGGCCGTTACTCTGAGCCCATGTTGAACAGAGCAGTAGCGCCGCTGGTCCTTGTCGGAGCTCTCCTTGTAGGGGCGCTGTCCGGCTGTGCGGGTCCCGGCGCAGCTGCCGGCATGTCGGTGGCGGACAAGAAGGCGCTGGATGATCCGCTGTTCGTTGCCGAACTGGTGGTCGCCGCCATCTGTCCTCCGACCACGACGAAGTTCGATGATGAGGCCTCCCAGTGTGCAGCCGTCCTGAACCGGACCACCGTCAACATCGCCAAAGTTCACACCCTGGTCCGGGAGCACGGCATCGAGGACGCTGTACTTGACGACGCCGCGATGAAGGTCGGAGCTTTTGCCGCAGTCTGCGATCCTTACGGCCCCGGGGTGGAACTTCGTGGATGCTTGAACGCGGCCGAGGCGGTCAAGACCAGCGGGCAGACCTACGTTCAGACACTTCGCGCCAAGCTCGACGCCGTCAAATAGCTCCTCCTGGCGGCGGGTGAACCCGGGCCGTTCGCGGCCTTACCGGAGGCGGGTCTGGATGTCCCGGATCTCGGCGGCGAGCTTGAGCGCCTGGTCCCGGATTTCGTGAAGATCGTGGATTCCGGCCGACTCGATCGCGTCCCGGATCGGGGTGAGGTGACGGCGGGTCAGCAGCCGCGGCGCCGGCCTGTCAACGGACGCGAACCGGTCACGCCGGAGCGGCAGCTCGGACGGGTAGCGTGCCGCTGGCAGCGAGACGCTCGGGGCGGCGTGCCCGAAGGTGGAGAAGCGGCCGGTCCGGGTGCGGGGCTGAAGGAGGCTCATACCCTTCTGTGTGCGGCGCAGTGCGCAGTGGCCACGTCGTCCTCGTCGTCCTCGTCGTCTGCGGTCCGCCTGCTCTGAGCCTGTTGGTCGGAAGTTCTCATCGCAGTATTTGTGCTCGTCCCGTGGCCCGGCAGTGGATTGCGGCCACGGTGGCCAGCTGGGGCAGCTCAATGTAGCTATTTTGATGCATTAAACGGGCTAATGAGTTACACTAGCTACATGAATAGTAGTGATGCAATGCAGCGGCTCGGGGCTAACCTGAAAAGCCGCCGGATCATTCTTGGCCTGTCGCAGGACCTCGTGGCTGAACGGGCGGACGTGTCACGTTCGACGCTCATGCGCCTGGAAGCCGGTGAAGGTGGAAAGGTCGAGCACCTGATGACCGTGGCGTCTGTGCTTGGCGTCGCAGAAGACCTGATCAGCTCTGTCGACCCGCTGAATACCGACCTCGGCAGGGCCCGTGCGCATCTGCTCAACCGCCAGCGCGCCCCGAGGCAGGGCTGATGGCCGGCCGTAACATCCGGCGGGTGGAAGTCCTCGTCAACGAGACTGTGGCCGGCGTGATGGATATTGAAACAGACGGACTTTCCCCGCGCGAGCACGTCTCGTTCACCTACGCCGACAGTTGGATGTCTGCCGCGGAAGCCTTCGAGATCTCTCCTGAGCTTCCGCTGCGGCGTGGCCCCCAGAACCCCACCCAAGGCCGGGAGCTGTTCGGGTCCTTCCAGGATGCCGCCCCGGATGACTGGGGCAAGAAGCTCCTGTTCGAAGAATTGCGCCAGCAGGCCCGCGCCCAGGGCGCCGGCCGCATCCCGCCCACTGGAGAAGCCGGCTACCTGCTGATGGTCAACGATGAGACCAGGCAGGGCGCGCTCCGCTTCAGGGAGAACGGCCGGTTCCTGTCCTCATGGGGCCGCGGCGCCGGGATCCGTGACCTCGCGGCATTGGCGGAGGAAGCCAGGATTTTCGCCGAGACCGGCGAAGTCAAGGAAGAGAACTCCCTGCTCATGGGCGCAGGGTCCTCCCCAGGCGGTGCCCAGCCGAAGGCTTGGGTGCGGGACGACGACGGATCGATGCTGCTGGCAAAATTCCCGAAGACCTCAGACATCGGCAATGTGCAGCTGTGGGAAATGGTGGCCATCAGGCTTCAGCAACGGGCAGGCATCAGGGTTGCCGAATCCCGGCTGATGCCCTTGACGGAATTCTCCCAAATCTTCCTCACACGACGGTTCGACCGTGAGGGGGACCGGCGCATCCCGTACATGAGCGTACGGACAGCCCTGCAGCTGGATACATACTCACATCCCGACTACGTGAAGATCGCTGCGGAAGTCGCCCACATCTCTTCAGATCCCGTTCGTGACGCCAACGAGCTGTTCAGCCGGGCCGCCCTCATTGCCATGGTCAACAACACCGATGACCACATGCGTAACCACGGGCTCCTGCGGACCAGCAAGGGCTGGCGCCTGTCACCGTCATTCGACGTAAACCCGGCGCCGGGAGGAACCTCGGAAACGCCGCTGACCCCGAACGGGGGACTCTTCGACAGGGATGTCCGGGAGCTTCTGGATTTCACGGATGCCTTCCGACTGACCAGGGACGCGGCCGTTGACCGGCTGCAGCAGGTCGCCGCTGCGGTATCCCACTGGCAGGATGAAGCCCTCAGCCTCGGAGCGGAACCTGACTCCCTTGACTACATGGCTAAGGCCTTCGAAGGTGAGAACGCCCGGCGGGTCACATCACTTGCTCCTGCCCAGGCAGTGATCGACATGGCAGGAACGTCGGCCGCGCGGCCCAGCCATTCCCACGGCGACGTGTGGGTGGCAGAGCACATGCGCGGCGGGAAGCGCGTCCGGGGCCACTTCCGCCGCCGGCGCTGATCCACCCCTTTGACACTAATCCCTACAGCGGTGGGGAATGGTGTCAACAGACATGGACGGGGCGTGCACTAATGCTTTCTCGTCGAAGCTTTAGCGCACGCCGGGCCTAGTAGCTCCGGCGGGCCGGCAGCTAGAAGTTGACGGTGACCGTGGGCTTCTCCAGCCAGATGTCGGAGCGGGCCTGGTAGTCGAAACGGTCCTTGCCGGTGCGGGTCGGCAGGGACAAGTACGCCTGGGTGCCGTCGGAGCGGCCGGCGTCGGGGATGCCCGAGATTGTCCAGACCTGCACGCCTTCGGGGTAGACCGGGGGCGGTGCCCAGCCGAGGGCTGTCAGGGCTTCAATGATGAAGCGAGCCGGTGATTGCCCGGGGCCCGACCCGTCGGGCAGGGCGAGGATCGCCTTAGTCGGCATCTTGTCGAGGTTCTTGACGGCTGCGGAGTGGTCCCTGATGGCCTGATCGATTGCCGACTTGGCCGCTTCCGCGGGGGTGTCTTTCGGTTCCCCGGGCCAGACCGCTTCGGGGATCGTGGTGGGGTCCATGACGGTGACGCCCTGTTCCCATACCCAGACCTCGGACCAGTATTGGCCGCCGGCGAGCATGCAGTCACCGGCGTTGGCGCGGACGTCGCCGTCGACGCGGAGGATGGACATGGACTTGCCTTCGTCCACCTCGTTGCCGCCCTCATCGTGCTCGAGGTACCTGACACGGGCGAGCGTGCCGACCGGGAGGGCTTCCCACTCGGCTTCGGTAGTGATGGTGCGTGGAATAGTCATGGGACTCATGTGTGCGGAAACGGCTGTCCCCCTGCCCGGAGCGACCGGACAGGGGAACAGGGGGTGACACTGCGGGGGTGGGCCTAGCCGAATGGGTCCTCGTCGGCAGGGAGGTTGAACCGGCGCCGGCGCGGCTTCGGTGCCGGTTCCGTGAACGGGTCGACCAGGGCGGTGCCGGCGGCTGCCGGGACCAGAGCCGGTTCCGGCGCACCCTCATCCCACGCGCCGGCGGCGGGTGCCGGGGTGTCCCAGCTGACCGCTGCCGGGACGGCTGCTGCGACGTCGGACCAGTCCTCGAACTCCTGCGCCGCGGCCGGTTCCGGGGTCCAGTCCGACCAGTCATCGGCCGGTGTCTCTTCCACCGGTGTTTCTTCGGCCGGCTCCTCGGGTCCCGTGGCGGGGGCGGAAGCCCGGCGGCGAGGAAGTCTTCGATCGCGTCCACGTCCGCTTCGGTGATGCCGGTGTCCGAATCGGTCAGCACGAGGAGGGCCTCGATGCCGGCGGCTTCGAACGCCTCCATCGCGATGTCCCGGTGGGTGACGCCGAGCAGGTCATCCTCGGTCAACAGCTCATCATCCATCCAGACGATCCGCTTCAGGTGCGGCCGGTCCGCGAGCCAGGCCAGGGCGGCGTCGATCTTCCACAGCCCGGTGTTCTCGGTGTCGGAGTTGAGCACGTCGATGGCCCGCGGGAACAGGTCACCAAGGTAGTCGGGGGCATCCTCGAACCAGCCAGTCAGCCACGCCTGGTCCAGCGGCAGCGCCGCAAGGCGTTCGATGAGGCGCTTGTTGTACGCCTGCGTGCCGTGGAACGGGACGATGATCTTCTCCAGCGAGTCGTTGTGCTGGAACGGGCAGAGGGTTCCGTCGACGTCGTAGAACAGGGCCGCGTCCTGGATCTCCTCGGTGAACCGGGAGACGGCGGCCGGGGCCTCGTCTTCGTCCAGAGTGAATTCGAGATCGCCCAGGTCCAGGGACAGCTCGCCGAGGTCCACAACCTTCTCGGCCGCCGGCGCGAACTCCGCCATGCCCTGCTGGTTCGGGATCTTCGGCATGAACGGTGCCAGATCCAGCTTCTCGGACTCGGCCAGCATCGCGGGTCCGTGTGCTGCGAGCTGCTGGGCCAGGACGACCTGTTCGGCCGGGTCGTACCAGGCCTGGATGGCCATGGCGGCGCCGGCGGTGGTTTCGAACAGGCCGCGGCCCGGCGGGATGGCATCTCCGAGGTCGGGGGCATCCTGCGGTGTGCGCAACGCGGACTGCTTGTCACCGTAGGTCGCCTTGCCCATGAGCAGGCGGGAGAGGTTGACCTTGAGGTCGCCGGCGCCCGGGATGGTGTCGAGCATCTTCGCGGACAGCTTCTGAGTGGCCAGGAACAGGGTCAGGCCGACGAAGCGGGCCTCGCGGGCGACCTTGCCGGTGTAGACACCGATCTGGGTGCGGGCCGCGTTCGTGGCGATGATCATTTCCCGCTCGGAATCCATCTCCGGATCATCCGAGGCCGGCGGGACCGGGTCCTGTCCCATCAGGGAGGTGAACTCGTCCAGGACCAGCACCATGTGCCTGGGCCGGACGTCCTCGGGCAGGTCGCGGTAGTTGCCGACCCCGGCCGCGGCGACGAGGCCCTTGCGGCGCATGACTTCGGCGTAGATGCCCTTCATCATGGCGGCCGCCTCGAACACGGTGGAGGTGAACGCCTTGGCGTACGGTTCGGCGAACTTGAAGTCGGCGCCGGCCTTGGTCGGGTCCGAGATGTAGAGGTCGTAGCCGCGCATCAGGGCACCGAACATCAGTGACTGCATCAGCACGGACTTGCCGCCGCCGGACGCGCCGGCAATGAGCAGGTGCGGGTCGACGCGGAAGTTGTACTCGACCGGCTCACCCTCCACGCCGGTGGCGAAAGGGATGAACTTGGTGTCCTGGATGAATTTCCAGTCGTAGCCGGCGGTCTCCGGCATCGGGTTGACCTCGCAGGAGAGCAGCTGGATCTTGTTGGACTTGTTCTTGACCCGGCGCGGCTCCACGAACGTGTTCTGGGAGTTGGACTCCAGCTTGGTCCGGACCCCGGTGAACGAGCTGAACTCGAGACCCGGCGGCAGGTCGAAGTCGAGGATGGAGACCTGCTCGTTCCGGGGCATGTGCCCGACGTCGGTCAGGGTCGGCATGAGCCCGCCGATGCCGGAAAGCCCGGAGTCCAGGAAGACCTGGTTCCAGTTCAGCGCCGCCAGGTAGCGTTCGTGGCGGGGTTCGGCGAGCTTCACCCGGGAGGGCTTGGCGCCGACGATGATGGAGCAGCCGTCCGGTGCCTCGGCGACGCGCAGCCATTCGGAACCCCAGTGCTGGCGGATCCGGTTGGCGGCGGTGCGCACGTCGGCGAGGGTGACGCCGCCGTACAGGCGCAGGTCGATCCACCAGATGTGGTGCCGGGACTCGGGCTTGGTCAGGCAGGAGACCGAGACGACCTCGGGACGGTCCGGCATCTTGCAGGCGAGGAACGCCTGGTTGACGAGCCCGGCGAGCACCCATTTGGGAGCCTCGGACGCCGTGTGGATTCCGGCGCGCCGGTCGGCCGGCACCGGGGCGAGGACGTCGGGCTTGGCCGGGACCGGGTCCTTGGACCAATACACGGTGAAGGCCTGCGGGTGGCGGTCCCCGGGGCGGCCGCCGGCGCCCATGTAGCCGGTCATGGCGACGAACGGTGCGGCGTTCAGGACGGTGGGCAGCTTGTTCTCGAACTTGAAGAAGTCGTGGGGGTCATGCCCTGGCGGGTGACGAAGGACAGCGACTCGATGACGGCGCCGCCTTTGAGGCGTGCAGAACCGGCGGTCGGGACCTGGGGGACCGGCGGGTTGGTGGAGTGTGCCGGTGCCGCTTCGGCCCAGCGGCCGTTCCAGGTGTCCTCGGTGATGAGGCGCTCCATCTCAGCGGTGTTGAGCCCGCAGGACGGATCCCATTGCGTGTTCGGGTCGGTGAGCGCCCCGACGTACGCGGCTCCGGCGTCGTTCATGGCGCGGTGGTCGACGAGGACGTGGGAGTTGAACGCGGCAGAGAGTGCGCTGCGGCCGTCGTTGCGGAGGTAGGACGCGGGCGGTCCCTCGGGGGCGTGCCAGGTCATCGCCCAGGCGGCGCGGCCGGCGGCGGGAGCCGGTGCGGGCTCTTCGCCTTCAGCCGGTTCCGGTGCGGGGCCGGCCGGGACGGTCAGCAGGTGGACGTCATCAAGGATGGGGCGGGCGCAGCCGGTCGATTCGGACATCCACGCCAGGGCGCAGCGGGCCAGCTGGAAGACGACCTCTTTCGGGGTCTCCGGGTCCGAGACGTCTGGCATCTGGTCGGAAGGCCAGTTGACGAAGTCGAACCGGAGCGGGTGCTTGGTGCCGGGCATGGGCTGGTTGTTGGAGTCCAGGTTGGGGGTGTCCAGGACGGCGAACTTCGCGCCGGTGCCCAGGGTCGGGCCGATCTTCGGGCCCATCGACCAGTAACCCATGGCGCCCATCGAGCCGGGGGCATCGAAGGTGTCGATGGTGGCGGGACCGACTTCCTGCCGGTCCACCAGCCGCGGTGCCGGATCCTGCTTGAGCATTTCCCACCGGCCGCGCCATTCTTCGCGGGCGGCGACGACGACGCGCCAGTGCTCGAGCGCCTCGGTGATCCACGGCTTCGCGAGCAGCACGAGCGGGCCGCCGGTCAGCATCAGCGCCCAGACGGCCGGTTCGGGGATCGGTTCCAGGTGTGCGGCCTTGGTGGCCAGCGGCAGCGCGACGGTCACGACAGTGCCGACGACGCCGGCGAGGACGATGCCGCCGATGGTCAGGCCGATGACCTTGGCGAGGTTCTTCTGCGCCAGGGAGATGAGCGCATCGAAGGTCGCGCCGGGGTTCTCGTCGTCGGCGACCTCGGTGCGGCGGCGGGACGCGGTGTACTGGGCGACGGCGATGAACGCTGCGGCCGCGTCGATCCACTGCCCGTACCCGGCGGTGTACTTCACGTCCGTGACCGGGATCAGGTAGGCGGCGGCGCCGGCCCACACGGCAGCGAGCCAGGACAGCTGGGGCTTGAGCCCGGGCAGCCAGTCCATGCTCGGGATCAGCAGCTTGTACTTCAGGTCAGCCCAGAGCCGGTACTTGTTCATCTCGGCCTGCTCGCCCGGGTGCGCGGCGGTCGGGTAGCCGCGGGAGTCCTTCTTCCCGGTGAGCATCGCCGGCGGGTACATCCAGGCTGAGACGACGAGGCCGGCCCAGATCGCGGCGATCCCGGGGAAGCCTTGGTAGATCGCGTACCCGGCCGCGGCGAGAGCGCCGAGCATGACCATGCCCGTCACTGGTTTCGCCGGTCCCTGGTTCCTACGTGCTGCAGCCATGGTGGCCTTTCACTTCCGAAGTGGTGTCGTGCTTTCTATGCGCCGGGCGTCCCGACGGCAGGGCGGTTCAGGCGAACGGGTCCGGCCCGGCCGGGGCGAAACGCCGTCCGGTGGAACCGAAGCCCTGGTCGTAGCTGGCCGGCCGTACCGGGGCGGCCTTCTTCACGCACAGCTCCATGAGCTTGCGGGTGATGACCGGGTCCGCCGGGGTCCGGCCGATGAAGCGTTTGACGAAGCCGAGGAGCGCGTCGCCGTGCAGCAGCTTCGCGCCCGGAACCTTCAGCAGCCAGAAGACCGGGGCCGCCGCCTGCTGCGAGGACCAGGTGGCCAGATGCGGGTCGGTCACCAGGGCGTCGGTGCCGCGCAGGTAGGTGACGATCGCCTGGCGGACGTAGGCCTGGTCTTTGGCGGTGTGGTCGACGCGGTCGCCGCCGCGGCGGTTGACCCCGAACAGGGTCCAGTAGAAGCCGGGCTTCCAGACCTTCGTGTCGATGATCAGCACGCGGTTGCCGGAGACGACGATGTGGTCAATGTTGGACTTGAACCCGGGGATCGGGATCCGCAGGTCGTGGAGGACGGCGGCCTTCAAGGCGAACCCGTCCAGGATGGCCGCGGTCTTCAGTTCGCCGGTGGCGCCGATCTTCGCGACCGCCTCGTTGGCGGCGAAGGAGGAGTCGTTTGCCAGGCCGGTGGCGGCCCGTCCGTAGATGCCGTTCATGGTCACTGCCAGACGCTGGAGACGACGCCCCAGAGGACGAGGGCGATGAGGATGACGGCGAGGACTTTGCCGCCATCACCGTTCATCCAGTCCTGGATTTCCCTGTTGTTCCGGGCCCGGTCATCGGCCATCCGGTCGCGCAATCGTTGTTCGCTCATGCCCCTGAACATGCGTAGACCCGGCCCCCACGGGTGCGTGTCTACGCGTTGACCGGCGCCGCCGGACCGCGTACAAAGAGGTGACGACGCGGAGCTCCGGGAGGGCCAGTGGGAATACGTGCTGAGGCAGAGAAGATCATCGCCGACGAGAAGCGGGTCAGGGCCGAGAAGCAAGAGCAGAAGGTCGCCGCCGCCAKGGAGCATCTGCCCGCCGCGATGAAGCAGTGGAGCGTCGGGATGGGGCTCGCTGACGTGCCCGAATGCACCAACGTCCGCGGCAACTACGACAGTTACGACGACACCCCGAAGACCCGGGTCACCTTCGACTTCGTAGAAGACGGGTTGGCCTTCCGGGGTGCGCTTTTGGTATTTGACGCCGGCGAGTCCCGGTTCACCGTGACGATCGACCACAGCCAGGTCTCCATCCGGACGCTTCCTGATCTGGTGCAGGCGCTCAAAGACAAAGAGGCCTACCGGAACAGCTGACCCGTCAGCCTTCGATCCGGAGCCGGGGCGGGAGTTTGGCGCGGCCGCCGTTGCCGACGGCGCCGCCGAGCGGGCGGCCTTTGACCGTCTCGGGCCGGACCGGTGCCGGGTGCGGGACGCCGGTGCGCGCCCGTCCCATCGGGGAGCCGATCAGGTGGGTGTGTTCTCCCTGGCGCATCCAGTGCGGGGACGCGGCGAGCAGCGGGACGTTGTCGACCACGGCCATCGGGTCGAAGTTTTCCCACGGGGTGAAGTCGTAGTCGGAGAGCAGGTCGCGCTGGACCCACCGGTCCGGGCCGGTGCAGGCGCCGAGGGCGAAGTCGGCGGTCAGGTTCAGGAACTCTTTGGAGAGCCGGTGCTCGGCCGGAAAGTATTCCTCCCAGTGCGCAATCCCGATCCGCGCGGCCGGGGAGTCCGGGCCGGTGCCAGGGAAGTCCCGGAGCACCTGGGACATGCGCTTGTAGATTTCCTGCCGCGGGTCCGCGGAGGTGTGCCGGGACCGGTCCGGGTGCGGGGCGGCGATGAACAGCACCGTCAGCCCGGAGGTCTCCAGCGGGCGGTCGTTGTTCAGCTGCGCCCAGCGCCGGATCTTGTTCTCGAACCCGGTGGAGGCGGAGGCGGTCAGTTCGAAGGCGATCCGCAGCCCGTCCTCGCGGACGATGACGCCGTCGGCGCGGCGGTTGTCCGGGTTCTTCACCGTCTTGCCCAGGCCGGTGCCGGCGAGCAGGTCCACGGTCGCGAACTTCTCGCCGAGGACGGCGCCGAGCGGAAGGTACTCGGCGGCGCGCAGCGCGAGCTCGGTGGCCAGGATGTTGTGCCGGTCGTACTGGCCGCCGGAAGACCACGCCATCCCGCCGGTGACCGAGGCCCACTCCGGCCATGTCAGGGTCGGTGCGATCAGCTTGTCGAACGCGTCCGAGTTCGCCGGCCGGTACACGGTGTTGCGGGCGATCCCGAACCGGGACATCGGGTGGGAGTAGGTGCCCAGGTCCAGGAGACCGAGGGAGAACGAGGACGCGAGTGTGGAGTAGGTCGGGTCCAGGAACAGCGAGGACCCGGTGAACGCGGCGACCTGTTCGGCGGACGCGGTCCGCCAGGAGTCCAGCACACCCCACGCCGCGAGCCGTTCGGCCCGGCCGCGCGCGGTGGTGAGCAGGCGCGACGCCTCGGCCTCGTCCGGCAGGAGCTTCTTGTTGACGGCGCCGATCTGTTCGCTGCGCCGCCGGGCCATCGCGTTGGTGAACCAGACCGCCTGGGATCCGGGTTCCCACAGCTGGCCCCAGTACGGGTCCTGCCGGTTCGGGGTGGTGACGTCTTTGTTGGTGCACGCGGACGGGACGGCCGAGGCGTGCGCGGAATCGGTGACGGTGCGCCGGGCGGCTACCATGCGGGTCCTCCTGAGGCGGCCGGGGCGTAGCCCTGGGCAGCCGGGTAGTTGGCCATGTCGGCCTCGAAGTTGGGAAGTTTGACGATGAACGCCGGCTGGCGGCGCTGTTCGACCTCGGACCGGACGACGACCTGGAACGGCTCGATGTGCTGGATGTCTTCGGTGGACCAGTCCCCGCCGACGTTCGCGGCAACCTCGGCGGCGGTGGTCACGTCGTTCTGCGCGAAGCTGACCAGCGTCGAGTAGGTGAGGAAGTTGTTCCGCAGCGACGGGGCGAGCTGCTCGGGCCGCTGGGTGGCCAGGATGGCGCGGATGCCGTAGGACCGGCCCTGGTCGCGGATCCAGCCGACGATCTCCGGGGAGGTGCCGGCGAGCAGGGAGAGCTCGTCGGCGAAGACGGACACGGACCGGCCGGCCTCGAGCCAGCCGGAGCAGTAACGCATCAGCGCGTTCTGCAGCGAGAACATCAGCATCGAGGACAGCTGCTGCTTCTGCGATTCGTCCAGGATGACGCCGGTCGCGGAGGACCCGGTGTTGATCACGATGGAGCGGTGGCCGTTCAGGACCTGTTCCCAGGTGACCTTGCGCCGGCCCGGGGTCCACCAGTCTTCCAGGACCAGGAGCTGTTCGAACTTGTTCCGCGGCGCCTCCAGGAAGGTCCGGCGGACCGACTCCGTCTTGTCTTCGAACAGGGAGGAGATGGCGGAGTAGCCGAGCTCGTAATCACTGTTCGGGGTGCCGCGCTCCCGCAGCTTCACCGCCAGGTTCCGCAGCCCGTGCGCGAGGGTGACGGCGGTCTTGTCCGAATGGCCGGCGAGCAGGTGGAAGGCGTAGAAGATCGGAGACTTCCCGTGCGGGAGGACGAGCTCGTCGCGGTCATCGATCGAGTCCAGGACGGCGGCGTCGATCGCCTGCGCGGCAGTCAGGACGGCGACGATGGTCGGCAGCGACCGGTCACCGATGGCGGATTCGCCGAACGTGTACTTCATCGCGTTGGTGAAGAAGTTCGCCTTCGCGGCGTTGTCGCCCGGGACGGCGAACAGGTCGATCGCCGGGGTGGACGGGTCGGCGGCGTCGATGACGAGGATCTGGTCCCCGAGCGCGTGCGCCCACTCGACGTACTTGGCGGCGCCATCGCCCTTGGACTCGAACGCGATCAGCGTGTTGTGCGCGCCGGGGTAGCCGGCCCGGCCGGAGGGCCGGACGCGCTCCAGGCAGTGCCAGCCGAACAGCGACCGGACCAGCAGCGACTTACCCGAACCCGGCCGGCCGACGATCGCGACGCCGAACAGCATCGCGGCGGCGGAGAGGTGGGCGGAGCCGTCATCGGTCATGCCCAGCAGCGGCCCGATCTGCTGCAGCATCGCCGGCGGGGTGGACCGGGCCCTGGTGGTGGCGACGCCGGAGATCGCACCGGCGTGCGGGGAGACCGTGCCGACGACGACGGAGGGGCCGACCAGGAACGCGCGGCCGTGCAGCGGGTATTCGCCGTCGTGGGCGCGGACCAGGCGCTCGTACGGGACCCGGTTGCCCTGGGAATCCTTGGAGTGGCCGCGCACGATCTGTTCCTTCCGCGGCCGGGCCGGGGCGAGCAGCCGGGACGCCGGCGCCGGGAAGCGGCCGGTGTCGAGCCGGTCCCGCAGCCGGGAGTCGGGGGAGGGCAGGCGGCCGGAGAGCCCGGCGAGGAATGCCAGGCCGAAGACGGCGGCCGCGGCGAAGAACAAGCCGGTGAACGCTCCGGCGTGCGGGAGCAGCGCGGCGACGTCGGCAGGCAGGTGCGGCAGTCCGAGCGCGGCGGCCAGGGACAGGGCGGCCCCGGCGCCACCGGCGTAGAACGCGGCGTTCCGGGGGCGGGCGAAGCGGACGGTGGTGTCCAGGTCGAAGCCGGGCAGGCCGGCGGTCACCTGGGAGAGCAGCGCGCGGACTTCGTCCCTGGTGGCAGCGCCGGCGGTGATGGAGACGACCATCGCGGTCGGGGACATTGAATGGTGCGTCGGCATCGCGGTCCCGAGCCGGTGCGCGAGCCAGGTCGTGTAGCGGCGGCGTTCCTTGTTGGCGGGCCGGCGCATCGTGACGGACACCCAGGTCCCGTCGGCCATCGCGTTCCCGAGCAGCCGCGGCAGCTCGGTCGGGTCGATGCCGGCCTGGGTTTCGCGCAGTGCGACGGAGGGGCGGAACTCGAGCGTGCCGATCTCTTCGGTGTCGCCCAGCCCGGCGGGCAGTTCGGCCGGTTCGGCGCGGGCTCCGACGGTGTGGGCCAGGTGGATTTCGGCCTTCTGTCCGGCGGCGTTGGCCGGCAGGATCAGGTATCCGTTCAGCCCGTGGCGTCCCGGCGGGTGAGCAGCGTCGCGGCTCCGGTGTTGGCGACGGCGGACGCGAACGTTCCGGCGCGCTGGGTGTAGGTTGTGGGGTTTGTTTCGATCCCGCCGGCACGGGCAAGGCGGTAAGTCAGCTGGTCCATACCTCTGAACATGCGCAGATTTCCGGGTGGCGGCCCCACAGACCCCAGATGGGCGATTCGGGGAATCGGCCAGCCCGGAAGAGGCTGGGAAATCGCCCCTTAACACCGGAAACCCGGTTTTGGGCCCCGCGCCCTCTTCTCCCCTCTCCACACGGTGGGATTAGGGCAGTCATTTTGCCGGCCTCAACATCTCTAGCCGGTCCATCCGTACTGTATGCGGCCGGATTCCAAAACGAGCAGCACCGCAGGAAGTTGTTACCAATGTGATTGGTGTGGCTCTGGTGTCGCCTGCGGCGGGCCTTCACTGCCTGCCGGCGGCCTTCCCGTGGGTGGAGACGCCGCTTGTTGGGCGTCGGTGGGGGTGCGCCTGCGGCGGGCCGTTACTGCCGTCGGCGGTCCCTGCGTGTGGCTCACCAGTGCCGGGGCTGCTTTTCCCTGCCGGGGGCGGTCTGCGGGTGGCCGGGTGGTCCTGCTGGTTTCCGGGGGTGCGTGGTTGGGGGAGGCGCTGCGCGCCGGTGAAGCTGCGGCTTCTTCATGAGGGTTGGTGCTGTCCAGGGCAGGCGCTGCGCGCCGGGAAACACCGAGCCAGCTCGACGTCTTGGCACAACGGATGCTGAGCATAATGCTCACCGAAAAGCCACCGGACCGTGCACCTGCACGCCACCTGAACCATGAAGCTCCCTGCGGCGCAGCCGCTAGTTTGCGAACAGCCAGCAGAACGCCCCAGCGACCAGTTAGCTTCCCCAGGGCGAAGCCCTGCCAGCCCACCGAGACGCCAGCGAGCCGACCCACATCACGCCACCGAGACGTTCCCCGCCCGCCGCCGGCGCCACTGCCAGAGACACAAGACACCGCCGGTGAGAACCCCGCATCCCGCGGCGCAGCCGCGAGTCAACGGAACGAGTGAACGACCAGCCAGCGGAAAGAGGGACGGGACGTATCGGGGACGCGCAGCGTCCCAGGGAACACGAGACGCCACCGACACGCACAGCGGACCGGTGACGCAGTGAGCGCAGCGAACCAGGAGAAGGGTCGCGGCCGGGGAAAAGCACCCCGGCCGGCCACGCAGGCGTCCGCGCGCGCAGCGCGCTGCAGCTGCGCAGCGGGTGCCCGCGGCGCAGCCGCGAGGAAACATGAAGCTTGTCGGCACGGAGGAAACATTCAGCCCCTCGTCACGGGAAGCAAACCGGGAAGCGAAGGGGCGAGGGGCGAAGCCCCGAGTCCTCTTAATATGCCCACACCCGGTCCAGCCGCAACCAAACTCGACCGGCACAACGGCTATCGCCGGCACACCGCACCGCCTGCGGCGGCGCGAGGGACGGGCGCTTTTGATCGGCCAGGGGTGGGCGCTATCGCGCGGCCGGGGCGGGACCGGCCGAGGGGATCAGGTGACCTTCACCGGGATGAGGTCGTAGGTGTTGTCGCAGCCGCCGCGCGGCGGCGTGTGCTCGATCCCGTAGAGGTGATCGGTGATGGACTTGTCCGGCCTGGTGGCGACGACGCGGATCCGGGAGATCGGGACCGGAGCGTTGGCGGGCTGGACGAACGGGGGCTTCTGCGGAACCATCCACCGGCCGGAGCTGTCGCGGGTGACCGGCACCGGGTCGCAGCGGTCGTCGGTTCCGAAGCAGGCGGAGACGGCGAGGGCGCCGGAGACACCCGACAGGTCGAGCTGCACGGCGTCCAGGTTGACGAAGCCGACGGCCGGGCAGACTGTCGGGGCCGGGGTGCAGCCGACGAGAATCAGCGGCAGGATCATCAGCAGCGAAGCCAGGGACCGGTTCTTCATGGCGTCAGCGTAACGCCGCCAGGGCCAATCGAGGGCACCATTCAGCGCCAGAAGTTCTGCTTCGGGATGCTCGCCAGGTCGCCGCGCTCGGAGGCATCAACCGCGGTCGGCAGGCTGGCGCCGGCAGGGATGTCAGTGACCGCGTGGTGCAGGCGCAGCGCCTTGATGGCGAGGCGGGAGACGGCGAGGCCGAGGAGGAACCCGGCGATGAGGGCAACGTAGTCCAGCGGCGTCATCAGAGTCCGGCACCGGAGAAGAAGGAGGAGGCCGGAGCCCAGAGCAGCGGGGTCACACCGAGAGCCATCAGGATGCCGCCGGCGGTCACGCCCAGGCCGGCCATGACGGTGTCACCCACGGGGACACGGTCATCTCTGAACGTGCTCAGCGAGGTGAGGGCGATGGACGCGAGGGTGAACATGAAGCCGGCGGCGATCAGCGCGTACGAGAAGCTGGTGGGATGGGTGAGGAAGTACATGCACCTCATGTGTGCGGACCGGGGCGCCGCCGTCACCGTTACGGCGTGACGCCGCCCACTCCGGTCGTCAAGCCGCCGGGGACGGTGCCTCCGGACCTGCCGAGGTAGCCGAGAAGGTCGGTCGCGTCGGACAAGGCGGCGGGGTCATAGGTGTTGGTCTCCGTCTCGGAGTGTTCCATGGCCCCCATGTTTGAGGCAGGAGCGCGAAACCTCTCCGGGACACACAACGCCCCGCACAGCGGGGAAGAATCCGTTATGCGCCGGCGCTGGGTAATATCACTGAGGCCGGTCAATCCTGCGGCCATCACTTGCACCTCAGGGGGAATCCATGACCATGCCCGAAATGCCGAACCACGCGCCGGCGCAGGCGCTGCCAGCCGCGGACCGGAAGCCAGCCAACAGGACACTCCTGATCGCGGGCGCCAGCTTCCTCCTCGGCGCCATCCTCGGAATCGCCGGCACGGCCATCACCACCAGCGTCATCAACGACGCCAACACCAAGACCAAGGCCAGCGCCGAGGCCGCCGCCCAGGCCGCGGCCTCGAAGATCCGCCCGCTCAAGGAAGCAGCCGGCGGGTGCGACATCATCGGTGAGCCCGGCACGAAGCTCGGGGACGGCGACCGCAGTCTGTCCCTCGACGGGCAGGGCGAAAAGGACTATTCGGGCCTGCCCATGCAGAAGATCGACTGCGTCCTCAACAACATCCATGTTCCCGACTTCATCCGCGCCGAGATGGGCAAGACGCGGGCACTGGACGGCACCCAGCGCGAATCGTGGGACAATTTCAGCGTCTCCTGGACCTACCACCCTGACGACGGGCTCAATATCGGCCTCGTCGAAAAATAGGCGCCAGCCTGTGGTGAAGCCGCCCAGTATTCTTTAGCGTTCATTTCGGAGCGTCGAACCCCGGTTGAGTCCCTCTCAAGGTCTACCGCAGGGGAGGAGGGACAGAACTGATCTCGGTTAGTGCCGTCAAGGCCTCGTACAAAGTCGGATCGGTCGAGTCGGCAGCCGGGGAAAGTCATGTCAAGCGATTCGGAGTAGAACTGCAGGTGCTTTTCCGTCATCGGGTCCTGTTCTCAGGTGCTTGACGGCGCAATACGCTGGGCTCACCATTGTGCGCTGGCCGCGTCTTTGAAGGCGGCGATGACCCGGGCAGGCTCGTCAAGGTGATCGACAGGGCGGCCCTCGTCCGAGAACCATGTCGTCGGAGACGCCATCCAAAAGACGATGTCCCTGCCGTTCCAGTCGTACTCATCCGCGATCTTCTTCAAGTCCTTCATAAGCGGGCGAACTCTCATCGACCCGACACCGCTGGATGACGGCTCAAACAGAAATCCAGGGTACAACTCTTGGCCCCGGTACTGCAGAGCGAAATCATGCGCGTCCGACGAGTTCTTAGGACCGGCGACATCCCGGACTTCAGTCTCTGTCAGAAACCCGAACTCACGTCCGACATGCTTGACCGCGTTGATCGTCGCCTGCACCGGACAAGCTGGGGTGAGACGTCGGCCTCGACGCTTTCAAGGGCGCGGAATAGGGCGGCGACGGTTTCCCGTGAATAATCAGGCCCAACTTCATCGTGGTCGGTCTCGTCAGAGGGGCCCGCAGGTGGAACCATCGTCGTTTCCTCCTCGTCCGCCAAACGTTTCATCGATACGCGACTCTGGCTCAAGCCTAGCGGGGCGTGAAACGTGATGCCCTTCGCCCTCGCCGGGTCCCCTGAAGGTGAAGTAGTGCCCGCCGGTCATCGCGACCCCGATGCACCCGATGCCGACGAAGACGAGCTTGAGCAGGTCGTCCCGGTGTGTGGCTACCATGTAGGTCGGCAGGGCAATGAGGCCGACGATGAGGATGATCCGCAGGGCGAGTACGTCGCGGGCGTGCCGTAAGACCGGCGCCGGCGTATTGTCGCCGGCAGGCGCTTGTCCCGTAGAGCCTGCGTCTTCAGCCTCCGTTGCTGCTGGCTGCCCAGGTGCAGTTTGACCAGGGCACGGGCGGCCGCCAGTTTTTCCGGGTGCGCTGCCGGCATAGGCGTGACGAGTTGGTTGGCATTGCCGGCCAAGAACTGGTGAGCCGACGGTCGATGGCGGCCGCCGTTTCGTCTAGGCCATGCCGTGCGGCGCCTTCGGCGGCTTCTTCCACGCCCACCGCAGCCGGGGCAGTTTCCTCGGGCGTGTAGCCTTCGGAGCGGGTTCTGTAGCGTGGCGTTCCGTCGCCGAGTCGGTATTCGTTAGTCGGCAGACTCTGCTGGCCCGGAAACCATTATGCGGTGCGGAAGCCCGCATGTCGGTCACGCATTTGTCTGTTGCGAGCGGATCATGCAATCACCCGCAGTTCATCAGGGGCTGGAAACCGGACATCCGGACTGGTGTATTCGGCGTAGCCCCCGGCACCCAGGGCCGGGCCGGCATAGGCGTTGACCAGCTCGGGGACGCCGGTGACGTCCGCGAACAGGTCGCGGACCCAGGCCGGGGCGGCCAGGATGCTGAAGTTCGGGTTGGCCACATCGTTGCGGTACTGGCGGGACAGGCGCTTCTTCTTCCCGTTGCCGAGCAGGTCCACGCGGAGCACCGTGAAAGGTGCGTCCTCCTCCGTGGCGCTGATCCTGATGATGGCAAGGTCGGCGGTGAACGGGCGGTCCTTGGCCATATCGCGGACCTTGTGGGTCGGCGCCAGGGTGACGGTCCATTCGCGGAACCGGCCGGTCGAAACTTCGGTGGCCAGGGCGGCGGGGCTAGAGGTCTTCGTCAGCAAAGTCGTCATCGAAGTCGTCCTCCTCATCAGGCAGGGTGGGGCCGGCGGTCAGCGACAAGGCTGCCCAGGCCGGGTGGTCGGAGAGGTCCGAGACGTGGACCTCGACGTCTTCGCCGCTGAGCCGGGACAGGGCCCGGGCATCGGCAAGTCGGTCAGCGACAACGTCCTGGTGTTCCCGCAGGATCTTCATGAACGCCGCTTCGGCACCCGCGTCGGCCGGCTTGCCGGCGTTGTTGACGGTGAAGACCACGCGCTCACCGAACTCGTCGAACCCGGCGGTCAAGGACACGTCCAGGCAGTTGCTGAAGGATGACGCCACCCTCTCGAGGATAGACACCACCCCTTCGGCGGTGACGACGGGGGCATTGCTCATGGGTTAAATCTTTCAGTTCGTCGGTCGCTGTGCCGCTCATGTGTGCGGCGGGCGCGTCGTAACTCACCAGATGAAGCAGCGGCCGGTGCTAATGTGGCGTCGTCGCGAGCCGCGACCCAGACCTTCCGTGGGGGAAACATGACCGACCCGAACACTCCGCCTCAGTACGGCCAGCAGGCGCCGCCGCCCTATGCGCAGCATCGGCCGCAGCCGTACGGACCCGGACCGTACCAGCCCGGCCCCGGGCAGGGGCAGCCCCCGCACTATGGGCCACCTCCGGGCCAGTGGCCGCCACAGCCCCCTGCGAAGACGCCGAGGGGCCCCTTCGGACCTTCCTTCTGGATCACGGCCAGCATTCTTGTTCTCATCCTGCTGACGCTGACCGGCCAAGGTCAGGGCGAGGGAATCCTGGTCGTCACCGGGCTCACGGCCCTCCTGACAGCCCTTTATGCGATCGTCTTCCGGCGGCCGTCCTGGGCGGGACTTCCCACGCAGAGGGTTGCCGGCTGGGTGGCGATCGCGGGTCTGTGCTGCGCTTTGCTCGGCACCATGGCATTTGGCGCCAGCGGCTCACGATCAGCCTCGGCCCAGCCGGCTCCGGTTTCAGCTCCGGTTCCGACCACCAGCGCCCAGCTGGAAGCCGAGGCGGCCGCGAAGCTGAAGGCCCGCGAGGACGCTGTCGCCAAACGGGAAGCGGAAGTCGCGGTCAAGGAAACTCCGGTGAAAACCTTCGGGGAAGGGACATGGACCGTCGGGACAGACCTCGAGCCCGGGACGTATCGGACTACCCAGGCCGTTGTCGGCGATTGCTCCTGGAAGATCACCCGGACAGGCAGCAACGGCAAGGATTCCATCGCCTACGACTACTTCGTCAAGGGCGGGTTCCCACAAGTGACTCTCGCCGAGGGGCAGACTTTCAACACAGACGGCTGCGGGGACTGGGCCAAGCGGTAGCGCCGAAAGGGGGCCGGCCGCACACAGACAGGCATGACCAAAACATCTGCCCCGATTCCACCGCGCCAGCCCCGGGGTATTCCTGCCGGCGGCGAGTACGCCGCCTACGCCCATGCCGAAGGTGACCTCACGCTGCGTCCGGCCGGGGCAGTCATCCCGGATCTGATCGAGCTTACACCGGAAACCCGCGAGGTGCTGGATTCCCTCCGGGCCGCCGGCGGCCGCCCGCTCATCGTTGGCGGCGCCGTCCGCGACGGGCTACTGTCCCGTGCCGGGAACGGGACCGTGGACTCCATGGACGTCGACATCGAGGTGTACGGGCTCTCCAAGAAGGAGGTCTGGAAGGCGCTGCCCGGTGACGTGCAGGAGTTCGGCCAGAGCTTCGGGGTCTTCAACACCACCCTGAACGGCCAGGACTTCGATGTCACCCTGCCGCGGGGGGATTCCAAGACCGGCGACGGGCACCGCGGCTTCGTCGTCCAAACCGACCCGGAGATGAGCTTCGAGGACGCCTTCGGCCGGCGCGACTTCACCATGAACGCGATGGGCCGGGACAACGCCACCGGCGAGCTCATCGACCCGTTCGGAGGCCGTGCCGACCTCGAGGCCGGCATCCTGCGCCACCCGAGCGACCACTTCGCAGAGGACCCTTTGCGCGTTCTTCGAGGCGTCCAATTCGCCGGGCGTTTCGGCATGGAATTCGCCCCGGAGACGGCGGAGCTGTGCCGGGAGATGGCGCCGACGTTCCACCAGCTGCACAAGGACGGGGTGTGGAAGCAGTTCCGCAAGCTCACCGTCGAGGGCACCCACATCTCCAAGGCCCTGCAGGCGCTGCACGCCGCCGGCTGGGAAGACCACTTCCCGGGCTTGGCCGCGACCCGTGGCGTCCCGCAAGACCTGATCTGGCACCCGGAAGGCCGGGGACCAGGCGGCCGCCATCGCGCGCCGCGACGGGCTCGATGAGGAAGAGACCTCCATCCTGGTCCCGGCTGCCATCACCCATGACTTCGGCAAGGCCCACTCCACCGTGATCAAGAACGGTCGGATCACCTCCGGCGGTCACGCCGAGACCGGCGTCGAACCGGCACGGGACTTCCTGGAGCGGATCGGCGCGCCCGGGCGGTACGTGGAGAAGATCCTGCCGCTGATCGACCGGCACATGCGCCACACGCCCGGCGGGGACGTGGAGATCAGTGATTCCGCCGTCCGGGGCCTGATGCGCCGCCTGGACCACGCCAACGGCGGCCCGACCCTGCAGACCCGGCGCGGCTGGTCGAAGCCGACAAGGCCGGCAGGGGTGAGGGGGCGCGCCGGGGCCGGGATTACCTGCCGGACTGGCTGGCCGTAGCCGACCGGCTCGGCAGCGAAGGGGCCGTCACCACGACCCTGCTAAAGGCCCGTACCTGGCCGACGCCGGGATCCCGCGCGGTCCGCTGTGGTCGCACATCGTCACGATGAGCGAGGAAGCCCGGGATGACGGGGCGTTCACCGATGAGGCCGGCGTGAAGGTCTGGCTGGCGGAGAACCAGGTGGCCCTTGTGGCCGAAGCAACCCGCCGGCACGCCGAAGCCCAGGCGAAATGGCTCAAAGACCGGGAGGAGAAGGCCGCCGCTCAGAAGGCCCGGCAGAAAGCCGAGAAGGCAGCGGCGCTGGCGCTGCGTGCCGCCACCTGTCCATTAGGGCCTTTACGCAGCGAGAGACTGGCCGGCCGCGTGGGCTGACCAGTCTCTCGGGATTGCTTAGAGCGGCTGGATGTTCTCCGCCTGGGGTCCCTTGGGACCCTGAGTGATGTCGAACTGAACCTTCTGGTTCTCGTCCAGGGACTTGTAACCGCTGGAGGCGATTGCCGAATAGTGTGCGAACACGTCAGCGCTTCCGTCGTCGGGGGCGATGAATCCGAAGCCCTTTTCGGCGTTGAACCACTTGACCGTACCTGTAGCCATGCTCATTTCCTTCACGGGTCGCTGGTCGGTTCCGCTATTCGGATTGCCGTCCCCGCCACTCACAAGGTTGAGCCTATGTGCGGGTTCTAACTGCGGGCAATAGATTGCGCCAGAAGTGGAAGATTGGGACGGAACCAAAGGCACAACGCCGTCGTTAATGAACCAGTGCGCCGGGGACAGCCGGCGCGGTAATGGCGGTCCCGTAGGGCCGCGGTGGCGACACGCTACCGATCCGTGGGGAACATTGGCCAAACCAGCAGAAGGCACTGTGTTCAGCTTTGCCGCGCCCATTGTGGGAAACGAGGACCCGAGAGAGGTCTGGGAGCCGGGCCGGATGATCACCAACGGATTCCACGGGCCATGGCCGCCGGAGATCTACGCGGACCCGGTCATCGAACCGGCCCCGCTGCCCTTCGACCGCGATTCGTGGCCGGACCTGTACTAGCCTGACGCGGGCCCGCCGTCGGGGAAGAACCCGGCGCCGTCACGAGGGTCAGAGTCCCTAGAGATCTTCCTTGGCGAGGGCCTTCGTCTGAGCCGGCGTCGGCCGCCCAAGGCGCTCATCGAGCGTTACGCGCAGCCTGGCCGCGGCAACCTGGACACGGTGCTGGGATGGCGTCGTTGGGCCGGAAACCTTCACGGAGACGTGCCGAGGAGCATGGTCGTTCTTCGGTTCCGATGTGCTGGTGCTCATCGCTTGTCCTCCTCGTGCTCGCCGGGGTCCGTGCCTTCATTGTCGCCCATGTTCTCATCAGAGTCCACGGGACCGAACCAGGGCTGTCCCTCGTGGTGGCGGAGGTATTCGCCCAGTTCCTGCATGTCTTCGCCAGTGATCGATGTTCCCACCTCCAGCTCCATGATCGTGTCGTCAGGTGTATGAAAATAAACCCGGGTCTTCAGAGGCTGCGGAATTCCGGGGTCCACTGCAGCTTCGACCTCCGCAGAGCCGTTGACAGTTTTCCAGGCGATGTCGAAGAGTTCCAACTCCTCTTTTCGGGCCAGCTCGCTGTGGGCCAGGACGTCCAGGGTGGCCAGGCCCAGCGTTTTGGTGTCTTCATCATCGGACAGGGCCTGTTCCAGTGCCCATTGGGCGCGCCGCCACCACTCGGCCCGGCTATCGGCGGCCGTCTTCTGGTCGAGTGCGTTCCGGTCAGCTTCCCGCTTCTGTTCGAGTGCAGCGGCGTCGGACCTAGTGCGCTGCTTGAGGATCCGCCAGTTGATCAGCGCTGCGATCAGGGCGGCCACGAGCACAGCGACAGGGCTGAACAAGGCTACGTTCTGCCACCACTCCAGGGGTACGGGGGCAAGCCGGGCCGGTGTTGGCGGCATGGGTCCAGCCTAGGCCGCGGCCCGTACAGGGGCAGGCACCGAGACAGGCGTGGCGTGCTCCCGGTGTTCGCGTGCGATTGCGGCGGCGACCTGGCGCAGATGGAGCGCGGCGGACACCTCGGCAGCCGTGAAAGGGAACAAGGCCGCGAGCTCCTCAGCCGTGTAGCCGGTGTTCCCTGCCGTGCCGCCCCGGTTCAGCAGGTGGGCGAGGTCCCAGACGCTCGGCGCCCAGCAGACCGTGTCGAAATCGAAGAGGACGGCACCGTCGCCAGTGTTGATGACGTTCCAAGTGTGCGCGTCCTCATGGACGGCCGCCCAGGTCGTCGCACGAGCTGCGGATGGCTGCCGAGAAGGAGCTCGCCGAGGCCCGGCAGCGGATCCACCGCGAATACGCCGCCACCGTCTGGGTGGTCCGGGTCGCGCGCCCCGCGGCGACGCCGCCAACAGCTACGAATCCGGGGTGAAAGCGGCCCTGGACGTGGTGCGCCGCCCCGGAATCCCTTACGCTGACACCGGAGCCGACGATTTGGGGGAATAGGCGCAAATGAGTGAGCCCGTAGAAACGAAGCGGATTCCGCTGTGGAAGCTTGAAGAAACGGCCGACAACCCGGCCCCGCCCTGGCCTGCGGACTGGCACGCCTCCCCGCCGCCTCCCGGCCTGTACGCCAACCAGATCACCTCCTCTGACGTGTGGGACTTCCGTCCGCGCCGACTCCGTGGCCGCTCCGCCTTTTCAAGGCCGTCGCCGTTCTGGCCGCCGGCGTGCTTCTGTGCGGTGTCCTGCTGTACTTTCACGGTGACCTGAAGCCGTCGGCGTTGCTGGGCGGCCCGGCAGAACCCGCCGCCGCCGACGACGCACCCGCCGAGACCGACGGCCTGATTTATCACAGCGTCCCGGACCCCACTATGCCCAAGACACCGGTGCAGGCTCATCCGGCGGCTCCTGCGGTGACCAAACCTCGCGCTGCCACGGATCACCCGACCCCGGGCCGCGAAGAGTCCTCTTCGCCGCTGGGACGTCCCGCGACGGTGACCGCCAAGTCCGACTCCTACGCTTTCCTGCTCACCGGCAAGGACAAGCAGCCGGCCGCCTATGACCCATGCCGGCCCATCCACTACGTCACCCGCGCCGCCAACCAGCCCGCCGCCGGACCGCAGCTGATCAAGGAAGCCATCGCCGCGGTCTCCCGCGCGACCGGGCTGGTCTTCATCGACGACGGTGCCACCACGGAGGCTCCGGCGCCGCAGCACAAGTCCTACCAGCCCGCGCGGTACGGGGACCGGTGGGCGCCGGTGCTCATCGCCTGGGAGACCACCGCCGAGGAGCCCAGCTTCACCAACTACGCCACGAGAACCAACGTCATGGGCATGGCCGGCAGCGAAGCGGTCAGCCGTGAGGGGTCCGAGGTCACCTACGTCAGCGGCCAGCTGGAGCTGAACGGGCCCGCCATGCAGTCTTTGATCGTCCGGGAGGGTCGGGCGCAGGCCCGCGCAACCATCGAACACGAACTCGCCCACATCGTGGGCCTGGACCACGTCCAGAACCCGAGCCAGCTGATGAACCCGACAGGTGTTCCAGGGGTGTCCACCTACCAGGCCGGGGACCTCAACGGCCTGGCCGTCCTCGGCCAGGGAGAATGCCGGCCCGGGCTCTGACCGGGGGTGCCGCCGTACACATAAAGGGCCATGAAGATCCTGATCACCTTCCGCGAAAGCGGCGCACCGCTATTGAGGGCTACCCCGACGGCCTCCCAGTGGACGGCGACGCCCTGCGCGCGGCCCGCTGCGTGAACGCGCGCAAACTAATCGCGGCCTACGCGGCCCTCCAGGACGCCGCCCCGAAATGCTGCAGGTCGGTCAGGTGGGTGCGGACGAGGGCGTCGATGGCATGGAACCGGGTGGTGCCGTGCTGCTTGATGCCGGTGCCGATGCGGTCCGGGGCCCATTCGCGGACGGCGCTGTTGGGCTTGAGCGCGCCCGTGACGGAGCCGATGCGTTCCCCGTCGAGGTAGACGTCGGCGGTCAGCAGCGACGCGGCACCCTCACCGGCCTTCTGGTCCGGTCCGAGTTCGGCGGTGCGGGTGCGGAACCAGGCGGGCCTGTTCAGCTTGTCGGGGGTCACGGGCTTCAGCTTGATGTCAGTCATGGATCTCCAATCGGGGCGGTTCAGCCCCTCATGTGTGCGGAGAACTCGGCAGACCTCACCGCCGGTTACAGCAGCAGCCGGCCCTTGGCCCAGCCCCTCACAGCGAGCAGGTCCAGATCCGTGGCGACCGGCCCGTCGCGGAAGTACCGTGCGTACACCGCGTCCGGGTCGAAGGAGGCGAAGGCCAGCTCGTCGATGACCTGTTCGAACGCGTCATGGATCCTGGCGTCATCCGGTGTGGAGCCGAGCTCGTCGGCCAGCGCCTGGATCAGATCCTCGCGGGTGTGGCGGATAACTTCGTCGGGATGTTGAGGCATCGCTGAACCTCCGGTCATGGGTGCAGCGAAGATGCTGTGGCTACAGAATAGCGATGTGCCCTACCAAGGCAAGGCCCTCGCCGTGGTGCCGGCCTCAATGTGCTCGACGGGGTAGAAATCGATGCGGTTCTTGTCCTCGCGGGCGTAGATGACTATGTTGTCGGCGGCGGTCCCGGTGCCGATCAGTGATTCGATCTCGGCGCGGGCTTCGGCCAGGCTTGCGTGGGTGACCCATTCGGTGTTCCGGTCACCCAGACGGGCCCGGGTGAGGTAGTCGGGGGAGACCTCGTCGCGGGGCGGGCGGTCCGGCTGCGGGGCCGCAGCATCGATGAGGACCCAGACTTCCCGGTCCTCATCCAGGATGATCGTCTCGTAGGCACCAGTGCGCATTTCCCAGAGCGCCGCGGTGGTGTCTTCTTCTTCACAGCCTGGTTCGACCCAGGTGTTGGGGCCGGTCTTCTCGTGGATGGACTTCAGGCAGTACGCGCCGGAGGCGAGGGAGTCGGTGGCGACGGCTTCGAGCTCCGCTTCGGAGCGGACAGTGCGGAACGGTTGCATGGCGTCTCCTACCAGGGCATCTGGGTCTTGGGCGTCCCCTTCGGGACCGCGAACAGGGTTTCAAACTTTCCCGTGGCCGGGTTGAGCTCCTCGAGCACCATGTCCTCGTGGGCGACGCCGTTGTACATCGCGTGGGTGACCGCGGCCTTCGCATAGCCCAGCGAGGTATGGGCCTTCCGGAGCGGCCGGCGGCCCGGAATGGTGGTCCGCCACGAGCTGGGCTTCAGCGGCTCGGGAGCGGCCGCGGCCGGGTCCCACAGAACCGAGACTTCGTCGGCGTCGGCGGGGCAGTGCATGGTCAGAATGCTCCACGCCTGATCGATGCCCCACTTACTGGTGGATTCGAAGCCGACATACACGTCGCTGCGGCCTCCGTTGGGCACAACCCCGGCCCAAACCTTTCGCAGTGCGGACGACGGGATCCGCGGCGGGCAGACGATCGCGTCGATGCGCAGCGCGGCGAGCTCTTCGGGGGTCTTGATGATGCTGAACGGTTCCATGCACCCTATGTGTGGGGCAGGGCCTGTAAAGCTTCCCGGTCAGGCGGTGGCGTCGTACTTCGCGAGCAGCTGCGTCAGGGCGGTCAGGGTGTCACGGGCCATGTCCGGGGTCAGGTCCTCGGGGGAGAAGTTCACGAACGGGCCGAGCTTATCGATGAGCCCGGCGCCTTCTTCGCCTTCCTGCCGGACGTGGTATTCATCGACCCGGGCCGTGGATTCACCGACCGTGACCTCCAGGAGGAAGTGACGCTCGGTGTCATTCTCAGAAGAATCATCGTCGGCGTTGGCGAACCCGGTGCTGGCTTCCTTGTCGGCCCAGCTCGGGCGTGGCGGCCAGCCTTCGTGCGTTGTGCTCATGGCACCGATCGTAACGGCGCCCGCGGCTTCACGGCGATCAGACCCGCCGTGTGCCCTGTTCCCTGACGGCGCGGTAGTCAAGTGCCGCCACGGTGATATTCCGCGTGGCGGCGGCCGTGTCCGTGACAGGTTCGGACGCCACTTCGACGGCCTTCCAGATCCGGCGCAGGCGGCAGGACCGGGCCTGCATGGTCGCGGCGAAGGCCCGCGATTCTTCCAGGAGCTCAGCGGTCTCGTCTGCGGCGTCGTGGTGTCCGCGTTCCCGAAGGCTGTCGACCATTGAGCCCAGGGCGTCGAGTCGCGGGAAGATCTCGGCGGGTGCGGTGATGTCACCGATCAGGTCGTAGGCGCGCGGGCTCATGGGGTTCCGTTCCGGGGCAGGTCGCCGACGGCCAGCCGGGCGGCGAGGTCATCGGTGTGGGAGAAGTCTTCGTTCATTTCGTTCTTGAGCAGCAGTTTCCAATTTCCGGTGGGCCGGCTGGCGATGTTGAGTTCTTCCAGGAATACGGCGCCGGCGAGCCGGATGGACGTCTGTCCGCGGTCGAAGAAGCCGGTGAAGTCGGGCTTCCGGCCGGTCTGCTCGTACAGGTAGGCGACGTCCTCAGGTGTGTCCATGACGGTCGCAATCCAGTGCCGCTGCAGCGGCACGAAGACGCCTTGCATCCGGGTGAGGCCAGAACCCGTCGTCTCTGTGGTCCTGGTATGGGCGAGCTCCTGCACGGCCCGGGCCACTGAGCCTGGTCCCCAGTCGCAGGAGACGGTCCATTCGACGGCTTTCCAGACGGCGCGGAGCCGCTCAACGCGGTCCAGGACGGAGGTCTTGAGCAGCTGCACCTCGGTGCGGACTGCGTCGGTTTCGTCGGCGGCGCCGTCATAGCCCCATTCGCGGAGCTTCGCTGCCATGCTCTCGAGCTGCTCCTGCCGGTCCAGCAGGGCGTCCAGGTCGAAAGACATGCACAGGTAGTCGAATGATCCGCCGCTCACGGCTTGATGACCCGTCCGGTCTTCGGGTCGATGACCGGGATGTGCACGCCCTCGAGCCGGCGCAAGGCCAGGTTCAGGCGGTCTCGGGCGGTGTTGGCGACCGTGGTGTTCGGGTCGTCAATGAGCTGCCAGAGATCCTGCGGTTCGGTGTCCGGGTTCTGAGCCAGGGCAAGGCGGTCGATGACGTGCCCGGCGGCGATCGGGGTATCAGAGGGCTGAGAGGCTTCCATGCCGGTCATGTGTGCGGACGACCGGGCTTCGGTCACCGGACAGTGACCGGGGTGAATCGCTCCTCAGATTCGTCCAGCGCCAGAAGGTCGGAATGCCCGAGTGTTTAGGAGCCAAAGTGCAGGTCTTCGGCGATCTCATCGGTGTTCCACGCTGGACCAAGCGGGGAGCCATCTACATCCTGGAGGAACCTCTCAAGCTCAGCCTCCGCAGTTTCAAGCGCAATGACGAACTGTGAGGGAATGGATCCGTTGAGTCCGCCCATCGGGAAGCCTACCGTCCCGGTTCCTGTCTTATCGGTTCGCTCCAGGATCGCCCACGAGCCGACCACGTCGGCGTCGGGTGTTCGGTGGCACAGCAGACCCGTGGCCGAGCTACCCGAAGCGTCGAAACGAGCCGAGCCGTGTTCGACGGTGAGCCGCCACTTCTTGTTCCCGTCCAGGGAATGCAAGGCGGCAATAGCTACCTTCCGCGCTCCGGTGACAGTGCCATAACCCTTGCCGTCAACGGTCCAGGGGTACTTGCCCTTCTCTTTCGTCGCCAGCGCGCGCCAGACCACTCCAAGATTCGATCCGGCGATGAAGCCACCGAACCATCCTGCGAAGTAGTTGCCCAGGACGAACGTGATGACCAGGAACGCCAAGAGGACCAAGTGCACCATCCAGACGCGGGGCACTCCGAATCGCAGAAATAACGCACCCGCGCTGAGTCCCGCCAGCAACAACAAGACCTCCACAATCGGTTGCGCGGTTGGCTTGAACACCATGATCGCCAGGGTTGGGAGCAACACCACCGCGCTGATGATCAAGTGGTCTCTCACCAAAGTCTTGGAACGCTTTGTCACTGTCTGCCTTATGCTTTTCGTTTTGGTTCTGCTTATCCGACGCTGGGCTGAAGTTGCCGCCCGTTTGGGCCCGTGGCACGTGATGTACGGACGTCCGATCTCATGCTAGCTACGGGGGCTGCGGGTATTGCGGTGCCGACCCGCCCATTCGATCAGCGGCTCGTCCGCCCGGTTCTCGGTTCGACGGGCGGCACCCCGAGGATGTGGAGTCCGGGACGGGCCCGCAGCGGCATTCCGAGTCGCTGGCGGGCAGCGTTGGCGATGAAATCCAGGCGGTCGTCGGCGAGCAGCTGCAGGGTGCCGTCGTCCAGGGACGGGTTCCGGGCCGCGTTGAACCGGGCCATCGAGTCCTCCTGGTCGGCGGCGAGCTCCTGCAGGGTCTCCAGGGACGCGAACGGGTTCGCGGCGACATCTTCCCGGCACCAGCCGGCATCCGAGTCGCCATCGGCCCGGTTGCCGGGCAGGTGGATCAGCTCGTGCAGGCGCGCTGCAGGGGTCTCGGGGTTCTGGGCTTCATCACGAAGGGATGTCATGGGCTTCATGTGTGCGGATGTCCTCGCGCGGCTCACCGTTGGCGGACCGCAATGAGCCGGCTTCGCTAAGCGAGTAGGTACTACGCTTGTCGGCTTCGCGATGCGGGCCTATGATGCGCGGACGTTCGTCAGGGATTTTCCCGTTCCCGTGGGGGGACTTTTTCGCAAGCTACCAAGGAGCACCCCCATGAAGCGCGCCCTTATACCAATCACCCTCCTGCTCGCCCTTCTCGCAGGCTCGGGCTCGGCCGCCGCCGAGCCACCTATCCCATTGGGCACGTCAACGGACATAGTCGACTGCCCCGGATTCAAGGTCGAGGCCGTGTCCTCGGGCTCTTACAAATTCATACTCCAGCTTCATCACCTTCACGATTCGAAGCCCTACATGCTCTGGACCGAAACCGGTGTCGATTCCACCATGACCCTGACGGCCCTAACGTCGACACCGAAGACTGTCAGTTACTCACTCAACGGGAGCAGGAAGACGGCGCTTCAATTCGAGCCCTTTGACCTGGTCTTTACGGCGACCGGAAGAAACCTGATGGTGGTTCAGGCCAGTTACGGTACTCCGGGCATTTTCCTCTCCGTGGGCAAGGTGACTTGGACTCAGCTCGGGCCGGTGTACCCGAACGGGGGAATGACCGGCCCGGGCAAAGTAACGGACGTCTGTGCGCTGCTGGCGCCATAGGCGCGACATTCCCGATCCCGGCCCGGGCTGCAGGTAGTAGCCTGTGACCCAGCGGCCGCCCGGCCCGATTCACCGATGCAAAGGAGCGTCCCATGGCAGGCAAATACGAGGTCTACAAAGACAAGTCCGGCGGATTCCGGTTCCGGCTGAAGGCGGCGAACGGTGAGGTGATCGCGTCCTCGGAAAGCTACAAGACGAAAGCCAGCGCGATGCACGGGGTCGAGTCCGTGAAAAAGAACGCCGGCTCCGACGTCGTGGACCTCACCGAGGAGTCCTGACCGGGCCGTCACGGCATGAGGAAGCCCGGCCGCCCAATGCAGGGTGGCCGGGCTTCGTTGTTGGTCGGAGAACTATTTGCCGAAGGCGGCGGTGTACTGGGCGTTCACGCTCGGGCTGAGCTTGCCGCTAACTCGAAGCAGGGTCGCGCCGTCCAGGTGATGCCATTCGGTCCCGAAAGCCGGTCCCATTTTCTTCAGCACCCCCAGGATGTACTCGGACCGGGCCTTGGCGTCTTCCGGGGTGGCGAACACCTCGACGGCGGCACCGCCGTCAACGCCAGTCTCACCGGCCGTCGCCCCGGAATCGGTGATCCAAGCCACCGAGGTGTACTGGTTGGGCCGGCCCAGGAGCTTGTTCGTGTCCAGTGCCTCGGTAACGGTCGTGACCTTGGTGATGGACTTGACCTTGGACTTCACCGCGGTGGCAACCGAGGTGGCGTCCGCAGCGGCAGTCGGGGTGGGTGTTGGGCTGGGCGTCGCAACGGCCGGGGCCGCGCTGGCCGGGGCCGGAGCTGAAGAGGTGCTGGCCTGGGCTGAACAGCCGGTCAGGAGGACCGCCGCTACCCCAATGGCGGCAAGATATTTACGCATGCCTGCGATCCTATCCGCCAGGCAGCCCTGATGGGCGCCGCAGCTGTGATCACCAGCAGCGGCCGACGCAGAGAAAACGTCGGATTTATGGTGTGATTCTCCCGAATATGCGCCTGCGGGTTTCTGGTTGACCAGACCAGGGCCGGCCAAGGTGCCGGGGAGGCGACCGCAAGACCGCTGCCAGCCTGCGTGGGCAGAGGCCTTGGGCCATGGACCCCCAAGTGTACGGCCAGGGGTCCAACCCCTCTCCGAGGGACGTTTTTCGCTTCTCTTGCGCACTGGGACGGCTCGTGCACGATGGCCGCTTCACCCGTTTTTCGTCGTTTGGGCTTTGTGGCGGCCAAATGACCCACACGTGCCGACCGGGAACCGACCATGGTGTGCCACATTTTATGGCCATGCATTCCTTTATTGGCGCGGAAGTTGGGGTCCGAAAACGGATGTGGCGACCAAACCGACCGGGGGGATGTACCCCTAGAGGGAGAAGGAGAGGACTTCAGGGGAGAAAGAGAGGGGCCTCCTATGTAGTAGTAGTTAACTGATCGGTTTGATCGGTTCTATATATATAAGGGCCTTCCTTCCCAGTGCTGGCGCGGAAAAATGTGGCGACCAGGTGGTCGCCACCTGGTCGCCACTGGTCGGTCAACAGTTGTTTGGCGCATTTGCACCCCGGGCGCCCTTTTCTGCGTTCGTCCTCGAGGACATGGCCTTGTTTGACCTCAGGGACGGGGACGCGGCACGGCCGAAAACTACGAATCCTCCGTCCGTGGTGGACTCCGGATTTGCCGTGTTTTGCTTTTGTCATCTTGCATGTAATGTCTCACGTTGAGAGGCTTCAGGCCCGGCCAAAGAGTTCGGGATGAAGCGGGGACCGCCAGCGTGATCGGTAAGGACTCCACCCAACGGCTCGTCCGGCGGGAAACACAAAACCGAATACACGCCACGCCACTGTCACCGCACGCCGATTTCGTCTTGATCAGTCGGGAAGTGCCCGTCGTACGTTCATAGGAGCCGCGGATTTCATCCGGACCCCTCGACGTTCAAAGGACGCCCCGATCTCTGGACAAGACCGAAATCCATGCCGCCTATTGTGTTCATCCTTGGGAAGAGTCTGTCGTACGTTCATAGGAGCCGCGGATTTCATCCGGACCCCTCGACGTTCAAAGGACGCCCCGCAAATGAAGGACCTAGGGCGTCGACAAGTGGTAGGTAGGTGACGCTGGAGTCGGTCCAGCACACGTGCGCGGGCGTGGAAACCTCTTCGCCGAGCCCGGAAGGCTAACCGTAAGGGCTCACTTGGCATCGGAGGAAAATCCCGGAGGGCTCGCTCCCGTCGATCATCCTGTGCGCGGCGCGCCGCCACGGCGGGAACCGGCAGTCGGGGGTGTCCTCACGGCTTCCGACTTCATTTGGTGGAGCTAGTCGTCAAGGCCACCGCGTTCACTGTCGTCGCCATTAACCCGGCGGGGGTGGCTGGCTCGCGGTCAGCTTCACGTCTGATGAGCATCGGGACCGGACGCTGACAGTCTGGGCAAACTGGCGTCTTTAAGGCGACTGTGCTGGAGCCCGAACCGTCCTGCACGGCCAGGAAGGACGTCATCTTCACGTCGGCCCCGGTGCGTCTTCTGTTCTGGGAGTTCGCTGGCTGCAATCTGGCTTCGAATCGCTCACTACCTTATTGATGGGGGAACATTGACCGAGAACGTCCCGCCGGTACCGCCTGCACCCGAGCACCCGTACGCCAACTGGCCCCAACCCGGGCAAGGCAACTACCCGTCGCACGGTCCTTACGGTCCCACGCCGGGTAACGAGCCGCCGTACGGACCGCCGCAGCCATACACGCCGCCCGGCTACGGGCAGCAGCAGTACGGACAGCCGCAGTACGCGCCCTATCCGCCTCAGCAGTCCGCCCCGCAGTGGGGCCAGACGCCGCCAAAACCGAAGTCCTCCGGCTACCGGCTAGCTGCGGGCATCGTCGGCATCGTGCTCGGCTTCTTCCTGCTAATGGGGTCGTCCGTTGGGTTCGCCGCCAATTCAATTTGCGGGCTCCTTCTGCTCCTGGCAGGCCTGGGCAACATCACGGCTGGCATCGTGCTGCTCGCCATGCAGCGCGGGACAACGCGCGGCGCACCGATTACGACCATAACCTTCGCTGGCTTCGCCCTGCTTACAGCTCTCCTGGCGATTCCCTTTACCGGCGGGGCAATCCTCTTCGTCACCGTCCTCCTGGCGACCCCCGTTCTCGTCGTCATGGGCATCGGGTTCTCCCGGGAGAATCGGCACGTCTGAACAGCAAAAAGCCCCCGATCCGCTTGAACGGACCGGGGCCTTTTGCTGCCCTAGATGGTTTGGGCAGTCACGGCGTACTCGCTCTGCTCCTCGGCGCCGTGGACAGGCGCCGACGCTGTCGGCTCCGCTGCGGGTGCCGGATGCCATCCGTGTGGAGGCGGATCAGTTCCACGCCGTCGATGGCGCCCAGCACGGTCACCGGGTGCCCGGAGTAGGCCCCGGCTTTCTAGGAGGCCTTCAGGTCATCAGGCGCAGCCGGGCCGGCCACAGGGCGGGGCTGGCGCGAGGCGACCACGGAGCCCGCCGCGTGCACTGCATTGCTCAAAGGCCCCCCACGTACCCGTCGTTCCGCCTCCCACCGAAGCCGGATAGCGAATGGATAGGGCTTTACCACACGACAGACATCTTCTCCTCGAAAGCTCTGAACAGGGATTCCGTGTCATAGCCGTCGAGCAGGTGTGCGGCGAAGCAGCGGCCGTCACCGAGATAGGTCGTCGGACTGGTGAGCGAGAAAACCACGTCCTCGTCGCTCCAGCTCCTCTCGCGAGCGAGATCCTTTATCCGACCGATGATAGGCCTGACTCTTTGGTGGCCGGTTCCGTCCGCCGGCTCGAGTTGGAAACCCGGGTAAAGCTTCTGCTTTCGATAGGGGACGGAGAATAAATTTGGAAGCTCATTCTCGGCGTTCAGGTCCAGCGCCCGGCGGACTTCCACTTCAGAGAGGAGCCCATAATCACGGGCGATCTCCTTCTTAAAGCGGACGGTTGCAGCGACCGCTCGTGCGAGTTGCGGAGAGACGTCCGTATTCATGGCCTCGATAGCGTCGGTGAGCGCTGCCACGACTTCTCGTTGCGCCAGTTCGGCGGCCCCTTCATCCATCAAGATTGCCTCCATCAGATCAATATCCTTCAATGTAGCTCTGAGCGAGGTAGCAGGCGAGCGGGGTTCAGGGCGGAGGGCGCAGGGCAGATGCCGCCATGCGTCGTCCGGCGCCAAACATCGGTCCATGAAGCACAGGACGCCTGCCCGCGACGTTTCCAGATCGCGGGGCCTGGCCCTCGGGCAGGGGTGCCCTGTTCGGTTCGACGTCCAGGCCAACATCCCGAGCTCCTCAAGATTGCGGCCCGGGAGAACGACCACACCACTGGGACCGGTGACTGCGCACCTCGGATGATCAGTGGTTCAATACGGAGGGGATCGTCCGGCCACACCAAGACGGCGTTCCCTGCGCGGGAGTTCTCGTCCGCGAGTACGTCGACTCGGGTCGTCCTCCCTGAAGGATGATCGATTGCGTGGATCGTGCGCTGATGCCAGTGACCGCAGAAGACGTTGGCAGGCTCAAGTGCGTCGATGACTTCGCGGAGCAGGAGGCGGGTGCGCCCAGCGCGCTCCTCGATCTCGCGGGATAGGTGGAAGTCGCCTCGCATCGGTACGCCGTTCGGTGCGTCGTGGGTGATCAGGATGTCCACCGGGCCGCCGGCGACCAGTTGCTGAGCCTCTTCAGTTGTGGGCTCCTCGTCCGCCCACCAGGATTTGCCCTCGGTGCGATGCGCGAAGTCCACACTGAACGCTCCTCCCAGTCCGCCGACGGTGAGTCCTGCAATCCGGGTGCGGCCGCCGCGGGGGAGGATCCGGATATTGGGCCGCCAGGTCGCGAGGCCATCTGCTTCCACAGGTAATTGAAGTATCGTTCGCCAGTTATCGTGGTTGCCCGGGGACGCCAGCAGGGTGATTCCCCGGGCCGTGAGGTGCTTCGTGAGACGGGCCTCAAAGCGCCCACGGAACGCCCCGGGCCAGTCAAGACCCAGATCCCCGACATGCACCATCGTTCGAACGTTCGCCAGGGCGGCGGAGCGAATCGCATCGATAGCGAAGCCCACGTCGCCATGCCAGTCACCGAAGATGGCCAGCGGCCGCGAATCTGTCATCCCACCACCCTAGCGATCCGGTGAGACGTGACACGGCCCAATCTCCGTCAGGCCGAAGGGCTCTAGGGATCTGGCGCCAATTCCAAGCATCTGATGAAGCGAGAGCCGCGTAGCCGCGCACAGCCAAGGCCTCCAGAGATCTTGGCGGGAGAGTTAGCCAGCCCAGGAAAACAGACTGACCGACGACGTTCGAATGACCGACGGCGTCCTCACCGTCCCGGCCGACCGCCGCTTCCTCACCGGCGAACGCTAAGACCCGGCGGCGCCTACGCATGATCCGGGGTCACCGGGCCATAAACTGACTCCGGCCACACCGGCCGTTGAGATTCTTTTGGGGAAACAACATGGACAACTACGCAGAATTCCTGCAGCGGCTCGATACGGCCGCCAACAGCTTGAAAGACCGCCGCGACGCACTGGGCCTTGCCCAAGGAGTCGTCACTGAGGCGCTGGAAGACAATGACTACGGCCATCAGCAGTGGACTGAGCGGTTGGCGCAGATTGAGAAGCTGAAGGGTGAGAAGGCCGCCACGGCCCAGGCCGGACTTCAGGAACTGCATGGCGTAGCCGCGAACATGCAGACGGTGTTCAGGAGGCGCTGCGAGCGTATCCGCGTGCGCCTGGGCGCGGTAGGCGCCCGCATAGATGAACTCGACGCGCCAATCCGCCAGCTCGAGCTCAGCAAGGCGCGGATGAAGGCATCCCGCACCGTCGCGGCGGAACGCGAGAAACTTGGCAGGGCCATCCAGGACCTGGCCGGGACGACAGAGGGTGCAGATGCCGTCGTTCCCGACGCCGGGCTGCGCGATGACCTGAAAGTAGCCCGCGAGGCCGTTGCCCACGCCGAGGCGCTCCTTGAACTGAAGGAAGCCCAGTGATGGCGACCACGAGCACCGAACACTACATTGCCGGGATCGGCCGCTGGACCGGAAAACCGTTCAAGGACGCCGGGTATATCTTCTTTGGCACCGGTTTCCTGACCTGGCTCCTGTGCCTGCCACTTATGATCTTCATCGAGCCGCTCCGGAACTTCGGCATCCTAGTCATCGTCTGCACCCTCGCGGCGACCGCAATGACGTGGAACACGGTCGCAGTGAACATGAGAACTGACAGACAGTGCCTGCAATCCATGGCAGAGAAGGTCAACGCATTCATCCTGGAGACGACCGGAGATCCGACGTCCCGTGTCCACCCCGACCGCGTCCGGGCACTAATCGAAGACGGGCAGCGACGCGTCGACCTGAAGATCAATGGGGTGCCCGGCCTCCAGATCCAGGTCGGGGCCAAGGAAGCATCCAACCGCATCGTCGCCGTGCTAACCCGGCCGGACTACGGCCTTGAGAGCTTCGATGTGCTTCTGGCCGCCGAAAGCACGACCACGTCCTACTAGCGACTTGGTCCTCCCCTCCCGCAGGAAAGGTCAGGCCGAGTGATCTATAAGCCGTTCAGCGAACCGGTACGCCGGCACGCCGCTGGTGGCGAACTCCGAAGGTGCCGATGAGTTCTGGGGCTCCCTGGGGTGGGAGCGGCACGAACACGCGACGGAGCCCGCGGACTATCGCCGCATGTTCGTCAGCGATCCGCGATAGCCGCCAGTCCGGGGCAATGACCGGGCACATGTAATCTGTCTCCGATACCACTACACACCATGGGGGAACCTTTGACCGAGAACGTCCCGCCGGTACCGCCGGCACCCGAGCACCCGCACGCCAACTGGCCCCAGCAAGGGCAGGGCACCTACCCGTCGTACGGCCCTCCGCAGCCGCAGAACCCGCCGGGTTACGGACAGCACCTGCCCCAGTACGCCCCCTACCCGCCGCAGCAGTATGCACCGGCCGGGCAGTGGCCGCAGGCCGGTCCGCCGAGGCCCAAGTCTTCCGGGTACCGGGTCGCGGCCGGCATCGTTGAAATCGTCCTCGGCGTCTGGCTGATCCTCCCGTCCATCGCCGGTTTCGGCCTCGGAGGAGGCGCAGCCTTCATGGGGTTCCTCGCCCTGGTGGCAGCACTGGGCAACATCGCGGCCGGCATCGTCCTCCTGGCCCACCAGCGAAACCGGACCCAAGGCGCTCCCGTGACGTCCCTGAGCTTCGCTGGCTTAGCCCTGCTACTGGGGCTCATCGGGCTTTCGGTGCCGTACATCGGCGGGGCCCTGTTCGTATTCGCCCTCGTGCTGGCCACGCCGGTGCTGATCGTCATGGGCCTTGGGCTGGCCAAAGAAAAGCGCACTGCCTGACCACAACTCCGGCACTGGCAACGAAAAGTCCCCGCACCGGCCTCGGTACGGGGACTTTTCGATCCGGTCCTGGCTCAGTAGAGCCGGATGGTCGGCTCGGAGTGGCCGTAAGCGGCGAAGCTTCCCCGGTTGGACGCCGCCGTGATCTTGCCCCGGCCGGCGGCCGCGGTGGCCTTGGCCATCCGCTGCTGCAACTTGCGCTGGGCGTTCCAGAGTTCCTGCTGGAGCCTGGAGAGATCGCTGCGAGCTGCTGAGGCTGCGCTACAGGTGCACCACCGTTGCCTTGATCGTCCTTGGCATGACGTTCATCCTGAGCGTATCGGGGGTGCCGCAGTCGTGGTTCACCAATTCCCTCGTGGCAGCCATGGGGCCCGCCGGGATTCCGGTGATCGTGCTGATCAACTGGTCTACGGTTAAGGCACGGGCGGGGCAAAGGGCCGGTTACACCACGCTGCGGAACCAACTTAGGGAGATGGAGCAGCGCGACCCGTACCTGGGCCGGGTCATCCGGAGGCCCGGTGAGGAGTACCTTCAGCGGGCGGACTTCCTCGCGATCATTCAGGCCGCCAAAGAGGAAGCAGACAGACTGCCGCGGCCAGCCGATGCCAGTACATCTTCGGCTGGCGGTGCCGACTGATGGCGGAAAGCACCCGGCCGGGGTGGTGGCGCACCGGAAACATATCAGCCCGCCTGGTCTACCTCGGCGCCGCCCTGGGCGCGGCCGGAGCCGTAGTTCACCTTCTCAGCCACGCGTGGGGCCACGAAATCAGCGCCTATGCTCTCGCCTGGGGCCTGTTCTTCCTGGTCCTCGAAGCGATTGTTATGGCAATCCTGGGACTGATGGTTGCCGGCGCCGTCCTCCTGGCCAGATTCCACGTCACCGACACAGCGACCCGCGAGGCCCGCGCCCTCGTCACCGGCATCGTGGCGTTCATCAGCTCGGGCGCGCTGGCCTATTTGTTCTTCAGCACTCTTCCGATGTCAGCCATCCCTTCGATCGTCGGGGCGGTCACCGGGCTCCTGGTGGGCAGCATGTTTGCGATGGTTTCCTACCGCCACACGTCCCAGGTCTAATACAGGCCAGGCAGGCTCATTGACGCTTGGGTTCCCCCGGGATACCTGTCACCTGTTGCTGGCGAAGATCGTGATCACTAAAATGCCGCCGATGATGTCCAGGACGCCCAGGACTTTTCCAGCGGTGGCTTTGGTCCCGGCCACTTCGGCTTTCCGGGCCATCATGATCGCCACGACCCCCATGGCGACACCGAACAGGAACAAGCCGATGACACCGATGATGATGGAATTGCGGCGGTACTTCCGTCCCTCGTGGAAGGCGACTGCTTCCGACTCCGTCGGGCCGTTCAGCGTTCCGGTGTGCAGGTCGTTCGACTCGCTCATGTGTTCCCCCAATTTTGGGCCGTTGTCGGCGCAATTGAGAGGCTACTACCTAATGGGTTGACCGGATAGAGGGAAACCTGACCGGGACTGTGGCCTCTACTCGGGGGCCGCCGATCCTTGACTCAGCTGTCACGGAGCACTCCCAGAATTGTCAAGCAATTTTCCCTAGTCAGTGGACAAAACCTGTGCATAAAGTGAGCGTCATCACTCACTTCCAAGCTGGAGGCACAATGTTCCGATATGCGGTCCGGGTCTCCTCTGGGAGTAGTTAGGAGGTGACGTCATGGGGCGAGCTGTCACAGCCATTGCCCGGGCGTCTTGGTGGCAAGTCGGCTTTCTCGTCGCACTCGCCATAGTGAGTTTGCTGGATCTGACCCCGCCACGCGTGCTGGGCGGCATCGTATTGCTGGCCCTGGCGCTGGTGATCGCCGTGTGCAAGCTCCTGGCACGGGGCGAGGGAGAAGAGCCTCGTTATTGAGGCTGATGCCACAAATCGAAGACCAAGGAGAGCACCATACTTCTTTGCCGCACCGTCCACGGCTCGTGCTAGCGGTGCGGCAACGAACGATCAACACAGAGGAGTCGTCATGGTTGAGGCAGCCTTGCCAAATCCGGGCGGAGGGGACCCCATCTGGGGGCTTGTCGTGTCAGGAATTCTCTTCGTGACTATTGCCGGTGCCTGGATCGTCATCTGGCTGCGGCGCCGGAAAGGGTAATGGCCACCGATCGTGGATGTTGAGATGCTCAAGCCATCGCCCCGGGGGAGGTGGGAAAAGGCCGCTGTCACTTCACAGGTCTGGCTGCTCTTCGTCGCCCTGTTTGTTTCAGACGTACTTCGCGATGCCCTGGGCTGGTGGGGATCCACCGCATTAACTGGTGTCATTATGGGCCTCGGGTCGTTCCTGCTCGTCCGCAAGTCGGCCCCGGAACGGAAAGAGCGGCTGGCTCGCGACGCTGAGCGCGGAGTCATCGAATGCGCACTCCGGTATGCGGACTCGCATCCCGACTCCCTCCGCGGCCGGTGGTTGCCGGGTTTCGCCGAAATCGGCACCGGCACGTTCAAGTTCCAGCCCGACTACATCGACAAGGGTGAGCCCGAAGGCAAGATCACTGTGTTCTCGGACGTCGTGAGCCAGGGCCAGATCGAGCCGCCCCCGAAGCGGCCTCGCGAGCTGAAGAAGAACTGGGGGATCGTGGCCCTCGCAACTGATAGAGGTCAGCTCCACTTCGCCACCGGGGAGCCTGGCTTGACGCTCATCGAAGAGCGGCTGGAGTAATCATGGGAAAGAGATAGCCGGCGGGCGGCCTCTAATCGTGCCATTTCGTATCCGTCAGTTCCGCGACCAACAGATCGGACCTTCAATGACAGGAGCCTCGCTAGCCATAGCTCGTCTGCGGAAAGCGACCCTGATCGCTCTCATCGTGACCGTTGTTGCTTTCGCCTCTGCACTGATCCTCCGGGGCTTAGACAACGGCTCGTCCCCGCTGTTGACGATCACTTATGAATTTCTTGGAGCTGTCGCCGGGATGGGAACAGCTTTCTTGCTGGTCTTCGTTCCCTTGTACGCGTGGCAGGAAAATCGGAAGGCACGACGTGCCGCCAAACGCTATGAATAACGAAAACGAAGAATCGGTGGGGTGAGCCATGAGCACTCCGCAACGACGGCGAACCCCGCTCCCGCCACTGGTTCTGGTCGCCGTGGGCGTAGGGGCTGCCGTCTCCCTTATACGGGGGCTGATCCCGGCGCTGCGCACTGAACAGTGGCAGTGGCTCGCATGGGTCCTCATAGCCTTTCAGGTCGTCGTGTTGGTGACCGCGATGGTGTACTTCGTGAGGTTTCTGCGGGAGCAGAAAGACGACTATTGGCGAGAACGGGGCAAAGGCCCGGAGCATCCGGAGATCTGACTCATGCCGACCAGTGAGGGGCGCAAGCGAATGGAGCCGCGGATGACTCGAGGCTCCTGGAAGTTTGGAGCCTGGTCCGCAGGTGGACAGATCGTGGTCAGTGCATTGCTCGCCCTCAACAAGCTCTGGCCGGAAAAGGGATTCGACGCCATGTCTTTCTGGATCTACCTGGCCCGGCTCGCAGTTAGCGTGATCCAATTCGCGCGTCTGCTCCGGGTCCGGAGAAACGACGCACCATTCTGGGACGAGGAAGAGGCCCGCCGAGCGGACTGGGATCAGCGGGGCCGGCAGCTGTAGTCACCCGTCACAGCTCAACGGGCTGGCGTCGAGCCTATTGCGCGCAACTCAAAGCCGAAAGTACCCGTTCCGGGGACCTGAGCGTTCAAACGCAAACGTAGGGCACACCTCTTTGTCAGAGATGCGCCCTACGTTTGTGTTCGAGTCAGTCCTTCTTGAAGGCGTCCTTGACCTTCTCGCCGGCCTGCTTCAAATCACCCTTGGTCTGGTCGGCCCGGCCTTCGGCCTTCAGGCTGTCGTCGCCCGTGGCGTTCCCGGCAGCTTCCTTGGCCTTGCCGCCGGCTTTCTCGGCAGCGTTCTCAATCTTGTCGCCTACTCCCATGGTGTTTCCTCCTCTGGTATTGGCAGCCGTTCGATTCGGCCCATGACCCTATCCTAAGCATGCTTACCATCCCGGATTTCAAGTGCGGCTGAACAAGGGGCGAATCCAGTCCGGTGCGCCTGCTTGCTTCCCGCCGCCCGTCTGCTTGCATGGAGCCATGACTGAGCAGCCGCCGGCAGCCGTAACCGAAGACCTGGACCGGCTGCAGTCCGCACTGGCCGCCGCCATCCCGGCCAGGACGGCGTCGAACCTCCTGGTCGGGACCTGGAACATCCGGGCTTTAGGGGACCTGACCGCCAAGTGGGCCGCCGGGCCAAAGGACTCGCCCAAGCGGGACTGGCACGCCATCGCCTGCCTGGCCGAGGTGATCGCCCGGTTCGACGTCGTCGCCGTCCAGGAGTCCCGCCGCAACCCGGCGGCCCTCAAGCGGCTCCTCGCCAGCCTCGGCCCGCACTGGCAGGTCATCATCTCTGACGCTACCGAAGGGGCCGCCGGCAACGGCGAACGTATCGCCTTTCTCTACGACAGCACCCGGGTCCAGCCCTCGGGCCTGGTCGGGGAGATCGTGCTGCCCCCGATCGGGGATAACCCGCAGCGCCAGTTCGCCCGCACCCCGTACACCGCCAGCTTCGCCAGGGCCGGGGTGGAGTTCACCCTCGCCTCCGTCCATATTCTCTGGGGCAAGAACCCTGGGGAGCGCCTTCCGGAGATCACGGCGTTCGCCGGGTGGATGCATGATTGGGCGGTCCGGCCCAATGACTGGAACTCGAACCTCATTGTGCTCGGTGACTTCAATCTGGACCGGATCGGCGACCCGCTCTACGAAGCGTTCATCTCCACGGGCCTCTGGCCGCCGACCGAGCTGAACGCGGTGCCGCGGACGATCTTCGACGATGACAAGACCAGACACTTCTACGACCAGCTCGCCTGGTTCTCCAAACACGACGGCACCTCCCTGCTGCAGGGTCTCAGTTACGGGCAGCGGGCCGGGACCTTTGACTTCATCCCGCACGTCTTCCGGGACCTGACCCGCAACGAGGTGTCCTGGCGGATCTCTGACCACTACCCGCTGTGGTGCGAGTTCCGGCTTACCTGAAACGCCCCGTCGGGTCTACCGGGTTCCGGCCGTTCCGCGGAACCAACCGCCCTGCAGGAGGGCAGCGACCGGATATGTACGGCGCGTCTACGAAGCCGGGTTCAGCGTGTCGGCATGGCGATGGGCTGCCTTCCATTGGCCGTTTTCACGGCGGTACACCTGTGTGGCCCGGAGAGTGAAGGTGCGAGGCTCGCCGTTCATCGAGGTGGAGATGTGCTCGAGGCCGGCCGTGTAGGCCATATCGCCAGCCACGTCATAGGCCTGCAGTTCAAAGCTGTAGGACGTACAGTCGGAGAACATCTGTTCAAGCCAGGTGAAGGCTTCATCCACCTCTTGCCGGCCGTATGCGTTCCGCCCCGCGCCCAGGATGCTCACCGGTTCCTGGTGCGACCACAGCACCCGACGCGGGGCTGCATCACCGTTATGCAGTGCCAGCTCCGCTTCGTACAGTTCGGACTTGACCCAGGCCAGGAAGTCGTCGCGGTCGCTCATGCCCCCAGTATGCTCCTGAACCAGCAGCCTAAGCATCCATACTTGCCTGCCCCAGCTCATCGCGACATCCGAACCCCGCGCGCGGGAGTCTCAGGAACTATACCTTTCAACACACTTCCAACAACCCCGTGTTTCCGGGGTTTTAGCGGCCCCAGGTGTCTCACTAAGTTAGTCTCACCGCAATGTCTCATAGAACCCTCAAGGGTCTATGTGACATCATGGGGACATGAAACTGGGGTACGCGCGGGTGAGCACCACCGACCAGGACGCACGCATGCAGATTGCCGCCCTCATCGAGGCGGGTGTTGCCGAGGACAAGATTTTCATCGACCACATGTCTGGGGCGAAGACCGCCAAGGAACGTCCCGGCCTGACCGAACTGCTCAAGTACGCCCGCGACGGGGACCAGGTCTATTGCTGGCGGATCGACCGACTTGGGAGGTCCCTGATCGACGTGCTGAACACCGTCGATGAGATGACCAAGAAGGGCATTGCCCTGCATTCCCTGGTCGACGGCGTAGATCCATCCACACCTTCCGGCCGCCTTCAGCTCGGCCTGTTCGCGACCCTGGCGGAATACGAGCGTGAACTCATCAACGAGCGGGTGCGTTTCGGGGTCCTCGCAGCCCAAGCCCGCGGGGTGAAGTTCGGCAAGCGGCCGGCCGACCCGGTCAAGGTCGAAAACAAAGTCGCCGCGGCGAAGAACCTGCTCGCCACCGGCAAGACCGCCCAGCAGGCAGCCGACGCCGTCGGCTGGTCCCGTGCCACCCTGTACCGGCACCTGAAAGAACATGGCGCGGAAGCACCGGCGCCCGGCGCTGCCGTGACCACCCCGCCGAAGGGTCGCTCCCGCTATATCGACAAGGGCACACTGCCAGCCCGGGACTGAGCCCGGAGATAGTCCAGAGAACTCTGGACTATTGGATGCAGCTCCCGCTGGCTGGGTTCGGCATAGGCCACACCCGCGGCCCCTGCTCCGGCACCGACCCAGCCGGAGGAGCCCGGTGACTCGGGCGACGACGAGACGGGCGAGCACGCCGAAACCCCGAAGCCCTCTACGGCACCGGGCAACAGTGCCTGGGCGCACGCGAATGCCGCCGAGCACCGCGCCGCCAGCCAGGCCAACGCCGCCCTGCACCGCAATGCCGGACACAAGGACGACAACGCTGGCCAGCGCGAGGATGCGGCACCTGCCGCTCCGGCGCCGGCAGCAGCCGCCGCCTCTGGGCACGGGAACAGGGACCACGGTAAAGGTCACGGCAAGTAACTGAACAACTAAAGGGCCCCGTACCGATTCCCCGGTACGGGGCCCTTTGCGGTCGTGTCGCGGACGAGACTTCTCCCAGGACACATAAGGTCGGGGCATGGAAACGGACCAGGCCGGTCAGCTGAAGGGGCAGACCTCGATCAACGACCTGCTCGACGAACCCGTCGGCACCGAACCTATCCAGATGCCATTGCCATCCACGTCCAGCTGCCGTCCGGTACGATCCGGCGATTGGCCTGACCGTCGTCGTCGCCAGAAGTGCACGTCCTGGGCTGAATCCGGCGGCCTGGGTTCGGGCTGCCCTATGGCTCGGTTCCAGCGGCCGCGTCGATGCTGACCCGACCGCTGGAACGGTGAAAGCCCTTACAGGCCTGTTTTGCTCACACCGTATTCGGCCTGGGCCGGGGTGAAGCCCTCGTAGGCCAACTGGTCTTTGAGTCCGGCACGCGAGAAGGACGAGTATTCGAGGTAATCCTTGGCTTTCTTGGCTGCCTGTTCGTTCCAGTCGACGGTCATGTGGTCCACGGCCCAGGTCGCATCCGCTGTTGAATACTTCTCGAACGCCAGCTGGTTGATCAGGCCGGTGCGCGAGAAGGCAGAGTATTCGAGGTAGTCAGCGGCCTTGTCCCTGGCGTTCTGCTGACTCATCGTCCCAGCGTTAGCAGCCGCCTTGGCAGCAGCGTCGGCATCGGCTTTTGCCTTGGCGGCGGCGTCAGCTTCGGCCTTGGCTTTGGCGTCAGCTTCGGCCTTGGCGGCCTTTGCGGCCGCGTCGGCATCAGCTTTAGCCTTGGCGTCAGCCTCGGCCTTGGCGACGGCGGGGTCCTGCGTTGCGGTCACTGCCGGAGCGGCAGTCGCGGCAGCAGCCGTGGAGTCAGTCACCGGGGAAACCGAGGCGGCGGACGTTGAGCCAGAGCCGGCGCGGGCGGAGTTGACGACGATGCTCAGGAGAATGAAAACACCCGTGACAATCAGGGCGATCTTCTTGTGCTTGTCGTAGCCTTCCAGCGGAAGCCCCTGCTTGTCCCTGGTGTTGTTGGTGAGCACCAGAATGAGGTCGACGAGGGCCCAGATGCCGAGGCCTCCGAGGGTGACCAGCTTGAGGATGCCGGTTCCGACTTTGCCCAGGTAGAACCGGTCTGCACCGAAGATGCCGAGGAGGAGGGAGAGCAGCCATGTCACGAGGAAGGATTTGCTGCTCTGCTGGGCCTGGCCGTAGCCATAGGCCGGGGGATAGGAGGGGGCGAGGTTAGGGGGTTGGCTCATGAGAGTCCTTTCAGAGGACACCTGACCGACGTGCGATGCGATGCGAGCGAAGCGTGCGGAGTGGGTGCGGTAATGGACGCGCATGGAGGGAGCCCGGCGTGGAGCGCGGGCCGCAGAGGCGCTAGATCGCCCCAGCCAGCAGCTGCAAACATGTTCGCTTCCCCCAATAGCGTCACGGGCGTATACCCGTATGACGGATGTTACATTGCCTCAGCATAATTGAATGCAATCACATGGAAAATGACATACCGGTTGCACACGACCAGTTCAGCGCCCACCGGGCAACTTTGATCTGAGTTCTGCTGCACGGGAAGCGAGGGCCCGACGCTGGTCCCGGGTGAGTCTTCTGACCTGCAGGTCGAGGACTGCCCGGGCGCCCACCTCCCCAACACCCAACAGTTGACCCACCCGACGCCTTGCTTCGTCCACGTCCTCTGAATCCTCAATCATCTGGAAGACCTCGTCACGCCGATCCATCGCCCGCACCAGGGCATCGAGGATCATCAGTTCATCCCTCATGTGCCGCTCATCCTCATCCATGCCGCGATTCTTGCACGACCGGCAGTTTTTGGGGCATCGCCGTCCAGTTAGGGGATCCCTCACCTATGCTCCTCCTGTGGGCGGACGGCGCCAGTGCAAATCCTGCGATGAGCCGCTGACCAGCTGACGCCAGGGACCAGCGCGTCCGTACACATGGGGTGCATGAGCACCGAGACTTCCGCCCGCGCCTCCGCCCCGTTCGTCTTGAAGCGTCCTTGCGATAACTGCCCGTTCCGCACCGACCGGGCACTGTTCCTGTCGCGGGACCGGGCGCAGGACATCGCCGACGCGCTGCACTCCGATGCCTCCTTCCATTGCCACAAGACGCTCGAGCTGGACGCGGAAGAGGGAGACGTTGAGGTCACCGCGGCGTCCAAGCACTGTGCCGGGGCGATGATCGTCCTGGAGCACGAGGACCGGCCCAACCAGATGATGCGGATCGCCGAGCGCTTCGGGTTCTACGACCGTGCGGCGCTCGTGATGGATTCGCCCGTCCCGGAGGCCCTGGACGAATGGGTGGACCTGCACGATGAGGGACGGACAGCACCTCTCGGGGCCGGCATGAGGTGTGAGAGCTGGCCAACGCCGAACTGGCCGGCGGCCGGGTCCTCATTTCATAAATGTGCCGGTTGCGGAACAAATATGAAATCGCGGCGGCGTCTTCACCGTTGGCGGGTCACCGTGACTTGCCGGCAGTCCCCATGAACTTCCGCCGCGCCTCGGCAATCCCCTCCTCGGAATGCAGCTCAGCCCAGGTCTGCTTCGGGGCGAGGACCCTCGGCGAGGGGTCTGCGACTGGGGCAATAGAAACCGGCGTCTTTGGCGGCTCCAGCTTGCGGCGTGGGGGAGCCGGTTGCCTGGGCTTTGCTTCCTTCTCGACGATGACCGGACCGCCGATGAGCGACCAGTGTTCGTCCCGGATCCGGGACACGAAGAACTGCCCAATGAGCGAATCACAGGCGGGGCAGACAAAGGCGCTGTACCGGCTGCCCTTGGTCTTGCTGGCCCGCAACTCGATGCGTGCCTTGGGGACGTCCGCCTGCGTTGCCTTCGTCCACCGGTCGACGATCTGATGGACGTCGGGGTGGTTCTCGTACCGCGTCGGCCCCACTGGATTCTTGACCTGGAGCGCCGGCACACGCGCCCACCTTTTCCCTGGGCTGGGACTGTGGGCATCCCACACCAGCATGGGCTCTTCGCAGTTCCAGCAGCCGGTCAGGGCGCCCCAGACAAAGGCCTGGGAGTCTGCCTCCACACAGTGCTTGCCGAAGGCGATCTCGGGAGAGGCACATCTCATGTTCATCTCCATGACCGCCTCTTCGAGGTCGGCGAGCCGTTTAGCCGCAACGTCCCGTTCGGCCTGTTGCATGGCCTCCGCCTGCCGGTGCATTTCGACCTGGTTCTCCGGCGACCCGCCCTTCCACTGGTGGCCGTGATGCAGGAGTGCTGTCACAGTCTCGCCCAGTGTCTCGGTGTCGCCAGTGGACCTCACGAAGTCCTGGCTAATCTCTAAGGCCAGCAGGGCGGAGACATCGGCGGGGATCGCTGAGCTCTTCCCGAAGCCTGTGACCATGACCGGGACCCCGATCAGGTGGTACTCGAGGCGCCGGGGCACCAGCCAGACGGGGAAGATGCCGCTCCGGAAGTAACGGTCGGTGCGGCGGAAGTACTTCTCCGGGGACTGGGAGGACAGCTGGACCTCGAAGGCAATCCGCTGACGGAGGTCATCCGACTCGGCGAGGACGTCCACGATCCACTCCCGGGAAGGGTGGGCGAATTCGACGACGGCGTGCCAGCCCGGGACGGCATCGATGCACCCCGCCAAGGCCTCCTTCATCGCCAGGTGCTGGTTTGTCTCGCCGCCATGCTCGACGTTGCATTCGGCCACGCTGTAATGGGCAAAGAACCTGGTGTCGGCGCCCCGGCTCTTCGCGACGGCCGGATCCCGCACAGCGGCATGACGAGCCGTTCCCGTTCCTTGGAGTCCTTGAGCGCGGCCCAGGACTCGATACTGTGCTTTGTGGCGTTGACACGTTCACCGTCAAATAGTGCTACCAGCAGCATTTATCCCCCTCCAGATGCCACGAGTCACTCTGCCGTCACCCTAACCTGCGCAAGGCGGCCGAACCACACCCAGACACGTGAAAATGTAGACCCGGACAGCAGAAAGCGCCGGCTGGTGGGCCGGGGCTTTCGTGCGGTGGGCCCCTAGGCGTCGGTGAGGCCGTCGCGGGACTTGTTGTTGTTCCGGTCCGGCACCTCAACGCTCTTGATGGTCCAGAGCAGGCTCTCGTCGATCCAGAGCGAAACCGGGTTCCGGTCCATGATGGCTTTGACGCGGGCGCGGGTGTGGTGGCCGTACAGAATGATGTCGGACTCCTGCACGGTAGTCATCCTGCGGGAGGAAGAAGTTGAACTTTGCCCGTACGTGCTGTGGGCACCGGTCAACCGCCTCGAACACTCATCTAACGAGTCAACCCTCCGCGCTGCATCAGAAGTTTACGAGTAACCGCCCCGGTCGGCCGTGCCGAATAAGCTGGAGCGATGAAGGACCATCGACCCCTCGCTATCTTCGGAGACTGGCACGGGGACGTCGGCTTCGGCCTCGATGCCATTCGCTCAGCCGCGGCCGCGGGCGTGGGCACCATGCTACATGTGGGAGACTTCGGCCTGGACTGGCCAGGTGCCCTCCGTGGCCGCTACGAAGCCAGACTCTCAAAAGAACTCGTCACCCACGACGTTCAGCTTGCGGTGTCGCCGGGAAACCACGACAACTGGGACACCGTCTTGGCGCTTCCAGTTGGAAGCGACGGGCTAGCCGAGTGGCGTCCCAATATCTTCATCTTGCCTAGAGGCGGCCGAACCGTCGTAGAGAGGCTCACCGTCGGAGCCCTCGGGGGCGCGTTCAGTGTCGACTCCGAAATTAGGAGTCCGGGCAAGACCTGGTGGCCTAACGAGGAGCCCACAGCACAGGAGGCACGGAAACTGGTTGCCTGCGGCCCTGTTGACATCCTGATCACGCACGACGTCCCCGCTGGCGTGCCTCAACAACGATCTGGTAGCCGTGGTCATCGGCGTACCTCCGGCAGTCGGCAAGCTGACGGGCAACGCCGAGGCCTTCGTGCTGGAGGTCTTTGGAGATGCGGGTGTAGATGGCTGCGCGGGTGCTCACAGGTTAAGCGTAGGGTGCGTGCGGCAGCGACCCTTGCAATACGTGCGGTTGCTGCGTTAGACAGTGCACGTCATTCGAAACGTGCCACTGACGGGGATGCAAAGACGTGCACGGCGTAGCCTAGCGGACCGGACCTTCGTCGTAGCTTGTTGAGGAACGGTGATATGTATGAATGGTCTCAACGTCCTAGCGTTGGAGCTTTTCGTAGTCTGATCGGGCAGCCGCTGGCGCGAAGCCATGGTAATTTCGAGCGCTCAGGTGGTAGATCGGTGGCCATGGGCTGCCGACAAGGATCTGCGCCGGATCAGGCGAGATCAGTAAGGCTGCGCCTTCCCAAATTTCATCGGGCAGAGCTTCCATCCACGCCCGCTGAACGTGGTCGAATTGGTTCCACCGCAGTGTGACCCACGTGCCCGTAGGTTCCACCGCCTCGATGGCCAGAATTGTGACTTCGGTCGTTGTTCCCAACTGTCGCCTGATCGACTCGAGCCTTTCCCACTGTTCGATTGCGAGTGCGGTCCACCGTTTCGCCCGCCGCTCCCGAACGATCCAAGTCGCGGCCACTGCCCCTGCAAAGACGAGGGATAGAACAACCTGCAGCCATAGGTAGGGAGACGCTGGCGACGTCAAGATCGCGGAGGTGCTAAACGCAAGGCAGAGGACCGCGGCGAGACTGGCAAACAACAGCCAGCCCGTCAGTACTTTTGGCTTCACGAATGGATTTGCGTTCATTTGCACCGCCCTAGGACCGTCCAATATTAGCTCCCAAGATCTACTGGTTGAACAGTGGCGGCAGCACGGGAAGTTCGATTTGAGATCCCGGCAGTTGTGGAGTCGTGCGTCTCAGGCGACCCAGCAGCCACTGTTGAGACCAAGGTGTGGACCCTCGAGTGTTCCGTGGACTGCCCTGTGTCGGCCGCGGCTGGCTTGGGTCCGAGCGGAAGCGTCTCGCTGTCGACATCCCAGCGGTCTCGGTAGCCGGCAACCTCTCGGATGAGGCCATGCCACGTCTGCGGAGCGATCCTTCTGGGAAGCAAAGCCCGGAGAGTATCCTTCCACCTGGTGTCGTCGGTTAGTGCGGCACGAACGATGTTGCCGTTTCGCTGGCTAATACGATGCTCGACTTCCTCCAGCAAGAGGCTGATGTCTTCCCGGTGAGATATCGAAGGGGCTGGTGCGGCGGAGTCCGATGGCCGTCCTCGGTGCGCGACGGCGAGGAGCCGAGACCGGACGGCAGACACCGGGTCCGTGCCGTCCGCCGGGGACTGAAGTGCGTCGATGAGGGCTTGCTCCGCAGCTGAGTGGTCCACCGCTGAAGCCTGCCTCCACGCCGAAATAACGACGCCCCACGCCGGCGATTCCCGAAACGGTTGTACGGCGGCAGGGAAGTGGGCGGTGATGAGCCTAGTGACGTCGTCGTGCGCGGCGATTTGGAGGAGGTAATCCCGCTCCGCCAAGAGCTGGCTCAGCGAGTTGGCCTTGGCAGCCTCAGCGGCTCGGATTTCGTGGGCCGTGTGTTCGGCGCCTTCGGCCGCGAGGACTTGACTGAGGATCTGCTGCCAGTCCGGCAGAGTTGAGGGATCGATGGCGTGGTGGTCGCGAGGGTCTGGTTCGCAGACGTAAGCGGTGTTGGATTGGCGTCCGCGGGTCATCGAGACGTAGAAGAGTTCGCGGGTCAGTCGTCCTTCGGAGACGAGGGTGTGCCCGGTATCGACAGTGATTCCCTGGGAGCGGTGGGCTGTCGTGGCATAGCCGAGCTCGGCGGACTCGGCGAGGTAGCGGCTGGTGAGGGTGATGGTGGCGCCGGTGTCCAGCCGTGTGCCTGTGACGGATCCGTCGGTGCTTGGCGGGTCGGTGATGGTGAGGAGTGTGCCGTTGCGGATGAAATCGCCGGTGTGGTCCGTGAGGCGGCGGTCGTTGCGCCTGGTCAGGATTCTGTCGCCGCGGCCGGCGTGGAGTCCATCGCTCAGCAGGATGGCCGATTCCGGGTCGACCCGGCCGGTGGCGACTTGGTCAGCCTGGGCACGTTCGTTGAGCAGTGCCACGGTGTCATTATCGGGTGCGATCAGGATGGACGTCCGGCCGGCTTGGACATCGCTGTTCCACCGGTCGTAGGCTGCATCGACCATGGCGTCGTATGTGCCGGAGCGGATCCGTCCCCGGCTGTTGTAGTCCTGAATGGCCTGGCGGTCACCCGATCTGAGTTTCAGGGAGCTCTGACGTTCCCAAGGCTGCGTGAAGCGCCAGATGGTTTTCAGCTTCACGGCCTTGCCAGTGCGATCGAGCCACCCGAGCATGCCGCCGGCATCGATCGCGTCGAGCTGGGCGGGGTCGCCGACAAGAACGAGCTTGGCGCCGGCCGCTTCCGCTTGGTCGACGAGGGCCGCGAGATGGTGGGTCGGGACCATGGATGCTTCGTCGATGATGACGAGCTGGCCGGGCCGGAACTGCCATCTGGATTGGGTCGCGGCGAGGGCGCAGAGCTGCTGGGCCAGCCTTCGAAGGTAGCGCGTGGACGCCCTGTCAGTCCCGGCCCTGGGAAGGGCATCCAGGTATCGTTGCTCGGACTCGAAGTATCTTTCGGCGCGCAGCGCGGCTCCGGGCCCGGTGGATTCGTAAAGCCATTTGGTGACGTTGTCGGTTGCCAGATCGAGTTCGTGACCGAGGACGTCGGCTGAGGCCGCGGCAGGGGCCAGGCCGATGACGCTTCCAGGCCCATAGTGTTGTTCCCAGAGACTCTTCACTGCGGCCATGGTGGTGGTCTTGCCGGTTCCGGCCGGCCCTACGACGGCGTCCAGCCTCCGACCGCTTGCCAGGATGATGGCTGCGGCGTCGAGCTGGTCCGGCCACAGTCCGACCCCGCTCGAGTTTGTGTACCGGGTGAGTCCATCGCCTGCGGACGGGTCCGGTTTGGGCGCATCAGTAGAGTGATGAGCTGCCATAACGCGGGCCTCGTTGGCCAGCGTGGATAGGTCGGTATAGAGGTGGCCAGCGGGCCAGTCAAAGACACTGTGCCCGTTGAAGGCGATGTCGGGTGCGGTGGTGGCTGCGGGGCCGTAGCGGAATTCGCTCAGGGGGACGGATTGCGCTTCGGCGGACGTTGCGACAGCGTCCATGATGCGTCGACGGTCCTCTGGGCTGACGCAGCGGAGTTCGAGGCAGATTCGTTCCGCTTCGGCGAGCAGGTTCCACCGGTTCCAGGTCGCCCGCCTGCCGGCCACAGCCTGCTCCACGAGCCTGCCGGTGGTCTGGATCCAGGCGAGGCCCAGGTCGGATTCGTGCACTGGGGCTGTACGCGAGCGGTCGATAGTTTCGGCGAGGACCCGCTCGGCGTCGAAGCCTTTGGCCGCCGAGCGCTTCCGCCATTCCTCGGTCCTGATGGAGAGCGGAACGATGCGGTCGGGTTTTGCCGTGCGAGTCGAGAGCGTGGCCTGCTGACGAAGCCGGATCTTGTTGGACGCCGTCGGTTCGTGGCCGTGGGTCTGGGCCCATTCATGAACAAGGCGGTCAGTTTCGACGTCGATCAGCCGGGATCGGCTTGAGAACTCGCGGATCAATTCGTCCTCGACGCCGGTGAGCTCGAGTTTGGGGTTGTGTTCGGCTTTCCCAGGCCGGCGGACGTCGGCGTCAATGCCGAGGTCGCGCTTGAGCTGGTCAAACAGGAGACCGTTGTAGTGTTCGCTCGCCGCGACCGTGGCTTTGTAGAGCGTGCGTGAGTCCAAGGTGGCCCAAGTTCCGTCGGAGATGCGTTGGACGCGGTTGGCGATGACGACGTGAGTGTGGAGTTGAGGATCGCCGTTTCGGGACTCCCAATGGTCGAAGGATGCCGCGATCGCGCCGCGGACGCTGAGATGGGCGACGCCGTTGTGACCGGCGCGGGTGTGGATCGCAGTTTGCTCCAGCCAAGCCATGGTTGCGTCGAGAGCCGCGTGGTGGGCCCGCAGGATCCTGTCCTTCTCGCCGCTGCCAGCCAGGGCCCACAGCACTGAAATCGACTTCGGGACACTGAATGTGAGGTCAAAACCTGCGACCGTGGGGCGTCGACTGGGCGGCGTCGCGCGCAAAGCATGTGGATCTCGCTGCGTGTGCCTGCTCAGCGCCTCTCCGGTCGTTGGATTTTCTGCCCGTTCAAAAAGCGCTTGCGCGGCCGACGGCGTGACGGTGGCGCCGGGTTCGACGCCGATGCCGGCCAGTCCGGTTCCCAGCCATCTGCCCTGCGGATTGCTGGAGTGGGTGTAGTAGTCGGTCAGACTTCGTGTGGCAACGTCAGCCCGCAGGGTCGTCTTAAGTAGGTACTTCACCCCGGATTCACCGGACAGCCTGGCAATCGAAACAGTCATGAGTCTGCCCTCCTAATGCTCCATCCCCGGCGAGCAAAGACGTCGGTGACCTGTTCTCCAAGGTGGGCGGCCGCCGTCGTCGTCGCTATCGACACCAACCGAGCGGCCAGTACTCGGAGATCACTCACGTCCTGGCGTTGGCGTTGGCGCAGCGACGAGTTCTCGCTCTGGAGAGTGCGGACACGCTCCGCGAATGCATTCGAGATGAAGACGGCTCGATCGGCCGTCACAGCCACTTCGCTCAGTCGGTCGTAGGCGGTTGCAAGTTCATGGTCGTGATTGGCAGCAGCTCGTTGCAGTCTTCGCTCGTAGCTAGCGCGGAGGCGTGAGATTTCGGCACGATGCTTGGACAGCGAATCGCAGTCCTGGACGGCGTGCCGGAGAGGAAGTGATTCGCGGGCGAGCGGGAGATTTTGCCTCTGCCCCCGGCGCGCGGCTCGATACCGTCGCTGCCGCTGCCGACTCGCGCAGACGGGCGTACAGAAAGTCTGTCCTCGGCGGACGGGCGAGAAGCTGGCAAGACATTCCGGGCACACTTGGTCGTTCACACTCGTCCATGGGCTTCAGGGTGCGAGTCCGCATGACTTGGCGTTAGGTGATTCGTTACGGGCGCATCAAAGATGCCAGAGGTGTGAGGCGCTTTGTGGTCGAGCGAGGAGGGCTGGGTGAGGGCGTCGTAAGTCTGTCTGCAGCGAGCGGCGCTGTCTGGCGGTTCGACCGTAGGGGAAGGCCGTGCGGGGCCGGATGCATGGGGAAGTTGCGAGTTGGCTGGATACAAGAAAGACCGTCGACGGCGGGTCGACGGTCTTGGGTTCGGACGGCAGCTATTGAAACTACGGATCGCTGCGCCGGGTTGGCTGGTTGCCGGTGTCATTCTGGAGCGCCTGGGCCAGCCGCTCGATTTCGAACGGATTGAATCCGGACCAGTGGTGATGATCGTCCACCACCACGACGGGCGCTTGCGAGTATCCCAGGTCTTGCACGTACTCCAGCGCTGTGTCGTTGCTCGTGAGGTCCACGGTAGAGTATCCGACTCCTGCCTTGTCGAGACTGAGGTAGGTCATTCTGCATTGCTGGCAGTTCGGTTTGCTGTAGATGACGATGTGCACTGCACTCACCTTCCTGGGAAATCAAGTGATTGGACGTAGCTCCGGTCACAGGTGCCGGTAGGCCTGGGTTTTGCTCCGAGCCCACCCCGACACGAGCCCGCAGCCGAGCATCTCTTTCATCAGCTGAGCGAGGCGGTACTCGGGATCGAAGGACAAGACGAGATCCATGAAGTCAGCCGCTGTGGATCCTCTGCCTTTCCACCACGCAATGCAGCCCAGTAATGTCAGCGGTGCTGCCGCATGCTGCGGGGAAGCGACGGAATACAGTCGCAGCAGGAGTCGTTCCGCCGCGTCGATGCGGTCCCAGCGGGGCGAGCTTTCGGACTCGCCGAACAGCAGAAGTCCCATGGGGAGATCGAGCCCGGGCATGTCGGCGATAAGCCTGTCCCGGAGCCCAGGGAATTGCAGGATCGCCAGCAGCTCTGCTAGCTGAGCCGCCGTCGGATCATTCCCGCCCTCAAGCAGGAGGTCCCATAGCGCGCGAGCCTGTGCCGTCTGCACGGTGGCATTTCGCGAGGAGACTCTATTCTTGTTGGCCTCCACGTCGATTTCAAATGCAGGCGTCGCCATACGGTGGGGAAGTGCCAGCGACAGACTCCTTCGTACCTGGCTGCCACGGAAGATCAGTTCCGAGTTGATGCAGCTCGACTGGACAGCCTCGAGTGGGACCTCTGGGCCGTAGGACGCTGTGTGTGGCTGGTACTCGGCGAATGATGAAGGCCCTACGATCCAGCCAACACGGATTGGCATACCGGACTCTGCCAGCCATTGCGCGACTTCGTGGATGATTGGGCGGAAGAATTGCCGTCGTTGTGCTGTCCAGGGTGCGTCCGCGAAGATGGCGAACACTGATGCTGTCGCGTCGGTGTCGCTACCGAGGTGGCCGGCGACGCTCCGGGCGTAGAACTCTGCATGTTCCGAGCTGGAGGGCAGGTCCAGCCGCAGTGTGGCACCCATGCGGTTGTTTTGCAGCGTCACGCAGACCAGACTCTCGTGGGGCCAGTAGCCCAGGCTGTGCCCGATCAGGCTGATCAAGTCGGCCGCGGTGGTGATGTGAAGCGTTTCCATGGTGGTCTCCTCCTGTTTTGCGTTGCTGGTGTGATTGGGCGTCTGCTCTTGTGGAGCCTTCTGGTAGAGGAGATCACCGCTGGGTATGAGGGCCCGGAGTGCAACCCGGGGGACCGGGCAGGAGGAGAGAATTCTTGCGAGGAAATAAGCGACGAAGGAGCGCCGAGGAAGAATTCTTGGGGGAATGCCTGGCGCGGAGCGCCCGGGTTGCGTGCAGGGACCGCCCAGCGATGATTGGGTACCAGAAGGCACCGCTGAAGATTGGGATGACTCCGCCGGGCACTCGCGGAGACATCTGAATGGGTCCGCACGGAGTCCTTTGTCCATCTTGCTCGCGCCTGTCCGGATGCTGTTCAGCTGCGTTTCGTGGTCAGTAGCCGTGTATGTGCGAGATGTCCGGCTCGCTGCCGTCATTCTTCTCGAGTCGCAGTATCCGATTGTCATTCGTGCCAATGCCCGCCACTACCGGGTTCCTATCATGGCTCCCGTGGTGGGGAGACGCTCCGGCGCCATGCTCTGTACGAGGTCTCGGCGATGGCCTATGGGCGTACTGCGCGCCGATGGCGCCGCTTGAGGCAATGCTGTAGGCGCAGTAGCCCTACCTCGCGCGGTCTGCTCGCTTGGCTGATGGGTTCTTTGTCTGCCATTGTTGTCTGCTCATGTCACCGCCCGTTCTATCCAGCTTGCTCGTTCGGTTTCCCCCGCTCCTCCATGCGGTCTTTCGGTGCCGCGGACATGACTGAGGAGCTGCCCAAAGCGGTCAGGTCGTGAGAGAAGCCAGCCTTGGTCGCGGCACGTAGGGGCCTCCGGCAAATGATGCGGTTAACCAGCACGCTGGGAATTGGCTGGCGTCGTGGGTTGGAAAGCCCTGGGCGTTGCCTATTGTGCGGATGAGTGGGGGCGGCCCTGGTCTTGCCCACGGACGAGCTCGAATGGAACTTCTTGTGAAAGAGCCACGGTGAAATGACGAAAATTTATCAGGGATCTTGGCTGACAGTATTTACAGCAGTGACGTATTAGGCGAAGCCGGCGACCGAATCTACTGCGTGGTGTTCGATGGCCACGGGGGAGCCGACCGCTCCGACGATGATGGCGAAAGGCGCGAGTTTGGGGAGTCCGTCGGGGTTTCGCGTCGCGCTGCCGGGGTGCTGGACAGGCTGCTGAGGCGCTTTGCATCGGGGTCATCGAAGAGGTGGTGGCCTTCGCAACGTCGGCGGCGCGCTGGGCTGGGTTGCCGGACTTGAAGATGCCCGAGCCGACGAACACACCGTCAGCGCCACCCTGCGTCATTGTCGTGGTGTCGGCCGAGTGGCGGCGCCGCCGGCGGTGAACAGGACCACGGGGAGCCTGCCGGTGGAGGCCCTTTCTCAGCGTTTGATTGTCCGCCCCTTCCCCGGCCGCCTACACCGCTGCCTACGTCGGGTAGATGGCGATGGCAGCGGCCTTGATGCGAAGTAGACGGTCATTCCGGGCGTGAGGCCGAGGTCGGCTGACGCCGCGGGAGTGATGTCGGCGGAGAGGCCACCAGCATGGACCCGGATCTGATCGCCGTGCGGCTCAAGATCCGTGATTCTCACTGCGAATGAGTTCCGCGGGCTGCCGTGTTCTTCGGTGAGGAACACGGATACTGCCGAGGGGGGAAAGACCGCCACACCGTCCTGCCCGGGACCGACGGTGCCCGAAGGTTTCCCCGGCCCGGACATCGAAGGAGAGGTCTTTGATGACCGTCGTGTCCCCGAAGTCCATCCGGAAGTCCTTGATGTGTACCAGCGGCTCCGCGGCCGCGCCCCCCGACGTCATGCCCACTACTCGAACCGGACACTGGTCTTGGTTCTGCCCCGGCCGCGCCACGCATCCCGCGGCCCGTCAGAGTCGAGGCGCCGTCAGATCAACGCTGGCCTACCACTCACATGCGCAGGCAACATGAGGTCTGGCGTTCTTCATTTTCCTAACCAGAGGGCGGCAACTGCGCCGAGCAACCACGCGGCAAGGACCAGAGTGTAGACGATCGACAGTGCGAAATCATGCTCGAAGGGCCAGATGGTTTTTCCTCTACGCATGTAGGGACCCCGTTCGACTCCCAGGGAAGCTTCGAGTGCCCGGGCTCTGCTGATCAGATCGTCGTAGAGCTGGGAGTTGCGGATATCGTAAATCCGGATTCCGACTGTAATACCGAATCCCACGATTGAGGCAAGGAAGACCAAGAGGGGTGGTCTATCCCCGCGGGGGGCAGTGAGGAGAAGGGTGAGAGCTAGACCGCTGACTGTGGGGACGATGGTCAGAAGTTTAAAACGGACATCCGTGAGTGCCCGGATCTGACTGCCGAGCTCGGCATAGACAGCCTTAGGCATATCCGCAAAGGCTGAGTCCAAGTTTCCAACGGCTTGGGCGGTGAACACGTTCTTTCCGCTGGGGCTTGCCTGACGCTCATCCCCGAGGTGGAGAGTGATATATCGCGACCACTCCGCGGAGATAGGCGACTGGTGGACTTCAATCGACATAACTGCGCGTGAGTGGCCTTTAGCGAGCAGAAACCATTTGGGCTGGCTAGCGCGGGAGGACCCCTGATGGGCCGACATCCACGAATCAAGGGGATGATCCTGATGCGGCAGGATTTCTACATCGAGAGAGTCACGGCTTCCCAGCTTAGGTAGGTCAAACGCGGTGCGTTGGTTCCTGGGGTCGGCGAGTCCTTGGACGCGCCACGAGCGGGTCACGGTATGGTTTTCATCACCCAGCAGCGCTATTTGCGCCCCATCGCGGGGAACTCCAAGCAATCGCCGCATGTGATAAGTGAATGAGCCCAACACGCGCCTTGCGTGAGGAACTGAAGAGACCGAAAGCGGGTCCTCCAATGTCGGGCCATGAAGTCAACCTACTCCCTCAACTTAATTGTGGATGCAGTCCTCCGGCTTCAACGCCTCTTCGCTCATGTCGCCCCCTCGTGTTCTGAATTGGATAACTAAAGCAAAGCGAATGCCCTCAAGAATCCGAAGGCATACCTGTTGATTACGGAAACCTAGCCCGGTGGCGTTACTACAGCGTTATTTCGCAGTCAGTTCCCGTTCTTTGACCCTCCCCTGGGCCGCGCGACGAGCACGCTCCCATAGGCGGCTACCTTTGTCGGAAAGCCTAGGACGATCGTCGGCGGATCGATGACCGGATCCGCACCATCGGGCAGAACTCGCCGCCGGGCAGCCCCTACTGGCGCGGCTGTCTGCCGTGGAATTTGATCCTGGCTGGTGCTGAACCCAGGCTGGACCGGTCCTCGACGGCCCCGTACGGATGGTGAAGTATTCCGTCCGGGCCCGGTTCGTCGGCAGAAAAGGTCGGGTTCATCGAGGGCGTCCGAGCTCGGGTGTTCGACGGCCGTGCCGTGGCCGCCAGCATCAGCGAATAATTGCCAATAGTGGGCAGTCTGTCCCGTTGGATCACTACCTGGAGGTCCGTAAGACCAATCCCGGTGCGTTGGGCTGCCTCCCGCCGGGTTAACGACGACGCGGACGGGACCTGTGAACTTCACACTTTAGGTCAAACACAATCCGGCGCCGAACACCCACCGCCGACACACGCAAACACGCGGGTCAGCACAGAAAATTATGGATTCGGCCTGATTTTCTCCGGGTGTAGAAGACCGTAAGTGACGAAACTCCCGCTAGGTCTGGCGAAGCCAGTTGCCCGGCGTGGATTCCGGCCAGCGCAGTATTCCCGGGGATTCGCCCATGGTCACTGTCAAAGCCGCCCAACGCTCGGCAAAGGCCACCGCGCCCCGGTCTTCACCCCGGGAGCCGGTGCCGTCCGGCTCGGCAGCCAGCCAGGTGAAGGACGCCAAGGCCGTCCCGCGGGGGTCGGCCGCTTGCCATTGCAGAGCCGCCGTAGAGGCCTCACATTTTGAGGCCAGCCGGCCCACCAACGTCTGGTCGAGCATCCCCGAGCTGCGCAGCAGGACATACGGAATCTGTGCGACGGGTGTCCGGGCCCCCAGCCACTGCCATCCGTCGCGCTCGGCTGCCGGCAGGGATGCCGCCGCAACTTGGAAGATTTGCTCCTCGACTCCGGCAATGGCAATCCGGGAAACAGTTTCATCAGCCGGACTCCGGGTGCCCGGCCCGCCGGCAGGCCTGATGAGCCAGGACTCCGTCTCGGTTTCCGGACCGGCGCGCAGTTCATGCGGCAGCCCGCCGGTCACCTCACCGTAGAGCCTCTCAAAGGCGGCATAAATCGATTCGTCGTCGCACGGACCGCCGCGCAGCAGGGTCCCGGCGGGCAGGGTCCCGGCGTCAAAGGAGCAGTCGATCGCTTCGATCAGCCCTCCGGCGTAGTAAACATTCAGTCGATACTGATCACTGAACCGGCGGGAATCCACAGCAGCCGCAAAGCCGCCGCCGATCGCCGAGAGGGCCCGCGGCAGGCCCATGTCCATTGATCCGGAGCCGCTCTGCCGATGCGCCAGTACCGACACTGCGTCCTGTCCGTTCGCCGCGTCGGGGTGGAACCAGGTCACTGAACTCGCCCCCGGAGCCTGCGCGAGCGCCGTATCGAGTTCGCCCCAGCTGCCGCCGGGAACATGGCGCAGCCGCTGGATGACGCGGTAACCATGGCCGGCCAGCCCGCGCTCGACGACGGATGCGACGTCGTCGCGGCTGATTCCGCAGGCGAAACTGACTTGGACCGTCAATGCTCCGTCCTCTCTTCCGGGCCGCGGGCCGGTGCAACGCCGGTGAGCACCGGTTTGGGGACCACCCAGACTCCGTCGGCGCATTGGATGGTGATCTTGGAGACCGTCGTGCCTTGGTAGTAGGGGCCGAGCGGGTGGTCCCCAGGCCTCGTGGGACCGATGTTCCAGCCGGCTTTTACTTCCTCGACTGACTTTCCCGGGATCGAGATCTCGACTTCCACCTGAGTGTATCCATGGTTATTGGCCTTGGTCAGCGCCTCCTGTGCCGCGAATCGCGCTGAGCCGGTGTTGGCCTCGGCGCTGTGTGCCTTGATGGACAGCGGCCGCGCGGGCACGCCGATGGTGCCGTCGATACCGGGATAAGTGACGTTGCTGGCCGAATCACCGAAGACGTGGACTTCCTCGCCCGTTCGGGCGGCGATCCGTTGGGCCGCAGCGATTTCGGCCGGGTCCGGCGGCACTGATTCATAGTGTATGGTGATGTTTCCTTCCCGTCGGACGTTTTTCAGGGTGGGGCGCAGCGGGTTGTCGCCTGCGCGGGCCCGCAGCCGCTCGGCCTCCTCCCCGCGTGCCGTCTCGGTCGCCTGTTTCTTGGTAAAGTGTTCGGCTACTTTCTGTGCCCGTTCCGCAGTCATGGACTTCAATACGGTTTCCGGGTTGCCGCTGTCGGCACGGATTTCCCCCATCCAGCGGTCGAAGCCGATCCGGACATTTTCAGGCAGTCCGCTGCGCACCGATGCCTCCAACGGTCCGGGATTGACGATGGGCCGCGGCACGGGAGGCACCGTTTCCCTGGGCAGCCGGACGCCAGCGTAGGCGTTGGGGCCCGACGGCGTTTTGCCCGGCAGCCGCACTTTGGTTCCGGCGATTTCCCCCGCACGGTAGGCGCGGCTGCCGAGCAGCAGGGTTGTCACGTTTCCGGCCCCCTCGCCGAGCTGCGATGAGCGCGCCTCGCTGCCCAGTTTGGCATCGGTGCCAAGGCGCCGGCCGTTGATGCCTTCGACCAATTGGCTGACGCCTACGATGTCCCCAGCGGAATGCACAATCGTGACGGGGATGGGCACGTCATAGCCGGATTTTTCGATCTCCTCGCGGCGGCCTAGATACGAGCCCACGCCGCCGACGGCGGCGACGCCGGCCAGCAGCCAGGTCGCCTGGCCCAACGTGATCACTTCCGCGCCGACAAACAGCCCTACGAGGCCGATTACTAGCAGCCCCTTGCCCACAGTCGCGCCGAACGAGGCGAGCACGCTGCCCGGCAGGAGCTCATTGCGGTCGATGTGTTCATGTTCGAGCGGCTGCCGCTGGGCGGCGGCGATGGCCTTCGAATAGCCCGAATGCAGCAGATCCACTAGGACGGACTTAGGTGAAGTCGTCAGGAAAGCGGCATCGAACATGTGCCCCGCAGCCCAGCTGACGAGTTCCCCCGCCAGGGAATTCAGGACCAGTTGCAGCTGCGGATCACCGGTGACCAGGATGTCCTCGCCCTTGGAATCGACAGGTATAACGTAGGGGAAGGTCCTTGAGGAGTAGCCCCAAAGCCCGCGTGCCAGGGCATAGAAGGAGTCGAAGTGCTCTGCCCGCTTCTGCTGCAATTGGGGGGAATTCTGTGTTGCTTCTTTTTGCGCAGCGAGCTGCTTCCGGGACGACTCCTCGATATCCTTCCTGAGCTTGCCCACCCACAGATCCGCATAGATCTTCGCCAGATCGGCCGTCAGGAACGCCGGCGTGTCCTTGGTCCGGTTATACCAGTCCAGGAACTGCCGCAGGGTCTCGGCGGTGCGTGACTTCTCCTTGGGGTCGGTCAGGCCTGCAGCCTCGGCGTGCCTGCCCTTGATGAACCGCAGGAACTCGTCCGTCTTTTCCGACCGCGGGTCGCTGGGCTGCTGGGGCCGGTTGAGCGACTGCGCCCACAGCTCGGGCGGGGTGATGGCCCTCAGCTCGGTCGTGCCCTGATGCTCATCGAGCCATTTGTGGTACCGGAGTACGGCATCCGCCGGTTCGGTGATTCCGTGCAGGTAGTTCAGGAAGTTCCCGTAAGTCCGGTCCAGTTCGCTGGGCTGGATCTGGGCGAAGACCTCCGGTGCGCCTCCCGGCGGAGTCAGTCCGATCCGCGGATGGGCCAGCAATTGTTCGCTGACAAACCGCGCGGCGATCCTCTCGGCTGCTGCTGGTGGGGAGAGCCCGGCCAGCGGAATGCTGAATTTGTTCTGCCCATCATCGATGTCGATGGCGCCCAGGGAGTCAATGACGTAGCTGCGTGAATACATCGGTTCCGCCCGTGCATCCGCGGACGCCTGCACGGTGAGCGAAATCCGGTCTCCCGCGGCGAGGACGGCGGCAGCTACAGGCGGCGCCGGTGCCCGCTGGATTCGGCCGGCCGCAGGCGCGCGTTCCTGCTGCATAACATGGGTGAGTTCATGGGCCAGCAGGGCCCGGCCCGATGCGCTCCCGGGTGCATACGCGCCGCGTGCGAACACAATATCGGTCCCGAGCGTGAAGGCCCTGGCCCCCAGGGCTGCGGCGGAGTCCGCAGCATTCTGATTGCTGTGGATGCGGATCCGGTCGAAACCGCGGTGGAACCGGCCCTCCATCAGCGCCTGCGTACGCTCATCCAGCGGCTGCCCGCCGGTCCGCAGGCCCTTCCGCGCCGCGGTCGGCGCTTCTGCAGGCGTCACCCTGGCACCAACGTCCTCGCTGCCGCGGACCGGCGTCGCCCCAAAACCGTGTTCGACCGCCGCGGCTTCCCGCTCGGCAGTGCTGTCATCGGCGGGGCTGTCACGGCCGGGGCGCTCAGCCGTCCCGCCGGGAGCCATGATGCTCAGCCTGCTGAATCGGTGGCCGATGCCGGCATTGAGGGGTACGGCGCTGTCGGGGCCTTTGACGGCCGCTCGCCGTCCGGGAAACCAGGCGTTCTCCCGGCCATTGCGATCCGTGCCGGAAGTCACGGATCCTGGCGTGTCCTTCCTCACCGGGTCCCGACTCGGCGACGGTTGCAGTTGCGCGCTTCTCTGTCCCATCCTGGCTCCTAGCGCCATGACGGCCTTGGTATCCTCGGTATCCGGTCCGGGATATGCGTCAGGTCCAAAACCCATTGCACAACGCTGTGCGCCCGACCGTCAAGGACCACAAATCCGGCTTCGCATTTAGGCGTGGTTGGGCGGTTTTCCCGGTACGGCCGGCGGCCGCCGGCTGAGAGCAGCATGCGCAGCCGGTAGTTCGAGAAGCTCTTGCAATCCTCCGGGTCAGCTCGGCCACCAGTTTCCGGCCAGTGTCGGGCTTTCCGGCTTGCCGGCCTGTTGGACCAGGGACTGCATGCGGTCTTTCGCAGCGGCCGCGTCCGCTAAGGATCCGGTGGAAAGCAGAGCCCGGAGCTGTTCCTTGACCAGCCAGGCGGCATGGAGTCTGCCGGTCGGATTTTCGGTACTGAAGACTGTGCTGAGTCGGGCGCGTCCACGATCCGAGTGCGTGTCCCCTGCACGCAAGAGCAGGCGCCGGTTGGCCCAGACCGGGTCGATGGAGCGTCGCCGCCTTCCATGGACCTGCTGCGTCACACGCTGCCGGACCTCGGTGAGTATATCGTTGCCGAGCTTGACCAGATGAAACGCATCAACCGAGACGGCGGTGCGCGGAAGCCACATCCGTAAGGTTTTGCGGAATGCCGCGGACGGATCGATGGCGACGACCTGTACGCCCAGACGCCACTCCAGCGGCCGGGCGAAGAGCCAGTTTCCGACGCCTTCGCTGTCGCGGCCGTCCACGATCCCCAGGACCTAGCCGCTGTCCAGATCGACGATCGTGGTCATCCGCGGCTCGTACCATTTCCAGGCCTTCGTTTCGGGGTCGCGGAAGAACCGCACGGACCGGTAGCGGTGTTCATCAATGCCCAGCATCCGCGGCGCGAGCATGTCCACGTCCGGCAGCGTCATTGCCGCGGAATCCAGGGCTCTCTGCACCAACCACCACGAGACCCCAAACGATGCCGCCGCCTCGGAAGCCGCCCTTCCGGAACCGATCACGGCCCTCACGAGCGGAACCATGAGCCGCCGCGTGATCGTGCGCCATAACCACCTGGCGGCGGAGTTCAACGGCGCGGCGTTCAACGTCGGCGTCACCTTCGCCCCCCTCAACTCGCCGTTGCCCGCCCAGCCCTTGTGGCTCATCACGGAGAACGTGATGGAGCCGGCGGCGATCAAAGTCGACGTTCCCGCGCGCGGGTCGGACCAGGTCGGCCCAGCCGCAGTCAAAGCGAGAATTCGCGGGCTAACCGATAATTTCGCTTGACATGATAGGGGAAAAATTGCTATGAAGGTTGCGCGTGAGTAGCTATTGGTTAGGCTGCCGAGTGGTTCGTCAGAGCGACGGTCTACAGCTTGGGTTACACCGAGATGCCCGTTTAACTGATTTCGCTAGAAGGTAGAAGGGTTCGAATCCTATGTTCACGTCGAAGACGAGGCTTCCGGGTCTCGTCTTCGCTTATAATTTCCCGTTGTGCGTGACGCGCACGAACCACGACCCTCACTCACAGGTATCGGTCGACACACCATGAGCGCCCCTCTCTTGTCGGTACGGCACAAGCTTCACGACGCCTATTAGGAAGCGGCATGCGCGGCCGCTCTCGTTGCGATCCCGGAAGCTAAGCAAGTCTTGGTGCCAACAAAATTCCTGCCCTTCGATCGACGGTTCGCGGCGCGCGAAGGATGACGTAGCGGCTTCGGGCTGTACGGCAAGTTCGTTTTTCGCTGAGGCTGGGTCGAGCGTGTCGGTGCCTGGCAATGCGCGAACCTGTTCCTTCACGCGCCAAGGGGCCCTGAGCCGGGCGGTGGGGTCATCGATGGCGAGATCCACTCTCGCTGGCCCGGCCCCGGTATCAGAGCCTCTCTCGCTGGCACGTGTCAGCAGACGGGCTCCGTCCCTGCCGGGCTGCTTTGGACTTCCTGGCTGAGGCGCTGGCGCAGGTCGATAAGCATGTTGTTGGACAGCAGCGTGAGGTCGAGGGAGTCGACCGCGACTGCGATGGGAGGCCACCGCATTCGCAACCCGCAGGCGGTTCGATCCCGGTCAGCCCGACAATGCGCTTAATTAGTCAGGGGTCAATTCCTTGGCGGCAGTGTCCGAGTGGGAACATGGGTCGAAATCAAGTCGTGACAGGTCTGTGTTGGCCCAGGAAAGCTCCACGCCGTGTAGTGTACGGCAGTCTACTGTACGTCCAGCAGCCATAGCGCTACCCAAGTGTTCTTATGGGTCCCTCGAATACCGCTGGGTGCGCAGCTTCGAGAGTCAGTGCGTAGACTCCCGCCCCGCATGGGTCTACGATACATCCACTGCATTTGGTCGGCCTGTCCAAAAAACGACCTCTATCGGCGTGATACTGAAGGTGGTGAGACCTTGCGGGTAGACGTTGTCACCGTTGCATACAATTCCGGCTCAGGTGTCGAGGCACTCGTTGGGTCCCTTCAGAGTCGACGTCACCAAGTCACCATACGACTCTTCTTGCATTCTAACCACGGACCGACAGTCGCTGCGTGCGAATGCCATCACTGGCATCGTGGACCGCCCTGACACGGAAGTGCTCGGAGTTGTCTGCACAAACGGTCGATTTGTTCGAAGTCGCGTGCACCAATCGTCATTTTGTGTGAAGTGGCGTGCACAAACCGGCGCTGACGCTAGGGACTTTCAGGCGTTCTGCTGGTTCTCGGCGGTCAGCGTCTCCGGTGGACGGGGCGCCAGGTAACGGTAGGGGCTGGAGCGGGTGATGCCCGTGGCTTTGACGATCTCGGAGATGGACCGGTCCTTCTGGTCGCGAAGGTGTTCTGCGTAAGCGAGCTTCGCTGAATCGACCACGCTGGGCCGAGCGAGGCGATGAACTTGTCTTCGGACACCGATCAGCACTGCGCAGAGTCGCCTAGATCAACGAATCTATCTACGACTCCGATTCAACAGTCACCCACGCGATGCTCGCCATTGATTCTGTCGCGAGGTGGAAATCGTAGTCATTAATGCCAGGAGCATAAATACTCAGCCGGAAACCAACTACGAATGCGACGAAGTCACCCTCCGCCGTAGATTGGGACGGATAGCTGAAGGAGAGCGCCGGCGGAAAGGCGACGATAGTCTTGTCCCAACTGTTCTGACTGAGCTTGAACTCTTCGAATGGCCTCGAGACCCGGACGCGGGCCTCGTTCTGTGGTCCAAGATCGACATTCCAGAACGAAATTAGCGATGCATCTGCACTACCAACTACTGGTAGTTCACCAGCATCCGCGTTGAGCGAACGCGCAACGGCAGACAGCGATGCGTATACTTCGTGCGACGACCAGCCCCACTCGTTGTTTCTTCTGCCCGACACACGAAGGCTGATCGCACCGAATTGGACGCCCAGCCGGAGCGGCCCTGAACTCGGAGACTTCGTGAGAAAGTACCAAGTCGACTCCACACCACCAAAGGCGTGGTCGTTGTCTCCCGGGTTATCGACGCGGATGGCGCAGGCTAGATGTGCTGAGCCACCGAACGTTCCAGCCGCCGATTGCTCGGTCGTTGAGTTGGAAGAGTTCGATGGGACAGTGAACGGTCCGCTGTTCAGTGGAAGCAGATCGATGCTCGACACTATCAGTGGATTAGTCACGATGGCCTCTCTCCAACACGATGGCCTCTCTCCAAGGTCTTCACAACCTCCCAGGCAAGCTTTGCGTTCTGTGTAACGATTTCGATTAGCTCGCGTTCGGCGATCGCTTGACCTTCAAAGAAATCTGTAATCGAGGAGCCACGTCGGATGAATGCTACGGTCTCGCTGACTTCGCTACCTCGGTTGAAGGACGGCCTTCGTAGCCGAATTCGGGCGAATTCTTCCTCTGCCATCTCAACGCGTGAACGATCCAAAGCGCGAAGTGCGTCTAACCGAGAGGTTAGCGTCGCCGCCAACTCTGGATCATGGTCCAAGTTGCGCAAGAACGGGTTGTCCATCACTCTTCCTCCGTCACAGGTCGGCTGCCCTGATAGTCGCGCATTCCCTCCGAGAGCGCAACCAAATTGGCGTTCGAGCGACCATCGCCTCCTGCTGTGATGGATGTTCTTCATGCTAAGAATGGCGAGATGTCGCAAACCTTCCCGGGTTTAGGGGGTAGCGCAGACGTTTAGGGGGTAGCGCAAACGACGACTTGTGAACACCGGCCGGTCGCTACTCCGCTGCACTAATGTCGCTTCTATTCGGTACTCCTGTTCCCAAAGGAGGCAGGCATGGACGCCGATCCAGTTCGCATTGTTGCACAGGGACAGCTGACGATGCCGGATGCCGCATGGGAACAGGCTCGGAGCCGGGCCGCAGTGATCGGGTCGTTGGCGGCACGGGGCACCACAGGGATTGCGGACGCTGACAGGGCCGCCGCGGAGCTGGGTGCTTCCCGCCGGCAGGTTTACGTGCTCTTGGGCAGGTACCGCCAGGGTTCTGGTTATGTTTTCGATCTTGCGGTGCGCCGTTCAACTGGTGGCAAGGGTGGGAACCGTCTGGCCGGCAAGCTCAACTTCTACGTCGCGCTCGTCGACGACGTGCTCCGGCGCGGCCACCATAACGAAACCATAGGAATCCTCATCTGCGGCACCACGAACGACCGCAGCGTACGGTACAGCCTCGGACGCTCCACATCACCCATGGCCGTCGCCGCCTACACCTACGACAAATTGCCACCGCACAACAAGCACTCCCCAACGAAGGGGATCTCGTCGCAGCGTTGGGATGGGCCGAACCTGGGACGTCCGGCGAGGCACGCACGCAGAGGCCTGAAGTAACGTCTGCCCCAAAGGTGATAACACACGCGCGGCCTCGGGCCAGACTTCCAGTCCGACCTCTCCCATATTGTCCTCATCATGACCACCTACAATTCGGCGGAGCTAGCCACCCTGGCTGAACAGATTCCTGTAGCAGCGGCCGACCGGGGTTTGTTGTTCGTTGCCGATGCCGAATTCAACAAGGAAGCCGACGTGGAGCTGAGCGCAGCCACTGTTGCACTCGATGCAGCCCTGGCCATAGCTGCAGCCGCCCAGGCACCCTTTGTCTCGCTTAGCGAAACTAGGTTCTACGCAGAACTGCTTCGAAGCGTGATGACTGACGAGGAGACTGATGAACTTCCCCGCAAGGTCGCGCGCGTCCTAACCAAAGCCAGTTCTCACGTTGGTGAGATTGAGGTGCTGACCTTACGGTGGCCGGCGCATGGGCTCATTTTCGAATGGACCGCGTGTGCGGACTGGCACGACGAGCTCTGGGACAAGCTCTCCGAAGCCAAGGCGGAAGTGTCCAGGAATCCACCGAAGAGCTGGAAGAGCGACAGAAGGTTAACAACAAGCAGTTGCGGAAGTTCGAAGCCAAGCTTGCCGCGTCAAGCGAGTTCAGGGGTGCATCCGTTCGAAAGCGCCGCGCAATCGCCGAGTCGATAGCGGGGACTGTCTCTGACGATCTGGTGGATAGTTGGGGCTTTCGCACTGCCATAAATGAAGCCGGCAGGGTGGCGAAGAGGACTGCTTACGAGTACGAACGCATATTCTCATCGCAGTTTTCTGAGTTGGCTGCCGAGCTTGTTGGGCGGCAGGACTGGCGAAGCGCACGAACGGCAAGCGGTATGCGAGAGGCAACGCTGAAGTTTCTTAAAGAAAAGGCTGATGGATATCGGCTCGGAACGGCATTCGTTGAGGAACTGATGCAAGCCGCTCTGCGGTCTTAGAGGCCTTCCAGGAACGGTTCCACCGGACCGACTGTCCAGCCGTCATCTGGACAATCGAGTGGCGATTGATCGAACGCGCTAATGCTGTGGGGCACGTCGTTTGAGGGTGCTGATTGGTTCAGCGGGCCCACCAAAATGGACTGCCGAGACAGCGCTGATGTGCGATTCCGCCGCGGTCACAGGATAGGCTTCGGGACCAATTGGCGGGTCCCCCAAAGTGGCCTACATGTCCCCGTGACGGGGGGAACGCCGCAGCCGTGGTGTAAGTTGCAGTCTCGTCAGACAAGAACACTCGAAAAGAGAAGACTCAAGTGGCAACCGATTACGACGAAGTGCGTTCCGACGTCAAGGAATCACGGGACCGGTCCCTGGAGGCGCTGCAGTCCGCTAACGCACCGGATGCCCGCAGCGTCGTCCGTGAGCTGGACGATTCCGACGCAATGGATGAGGCCATGACCCCCAGCGGAGAGTTCGTCGCCGACGAACTTGTTCGGGAGATTCCCCAGGCCGAGGGCGAATTCACCTGTTACTCTTGGCGGCGCTCGGAGCACAACATCTGGACCGACCATGCCTCGCTCGACCTATCGGACGCGGAGTGGCTCTCGGTGTTCGTCGTCTGACGCTGTGGGTGATAAGAATCCCTGAGGAGCTTGTTGTCGTCGCTGCCGCAACTGCAGTGGTTGGACATCCGGTGGGGCCCGGAAATCAATCGACGTGGTCAATGCTTGCTCGAACTTTGACCTACCTCGCCGTCAACCAGTCCGCGGCCTGCATGATCTGTCTGCAGCCTGCGGCTGCTTAGCTTCTATCGATTGCCGCAGGTTCGGTCGCTGCCTTCACTCGCGGACCTTGTGCATCTCAAGCGTTTGGAAATCGGATCGGTGAGGTCTCTCCGGGTTGGACCCCCTCCCCGAAGCGCCGTGCTTGGAGGAACTGTTGCTTATCAGGGCAGTTCCGTTGTCGAGTACGGACTCGGAGGTGATCGCGGCCCGCCCAAGGATTTAGGCCTTTGAAAGGTTCTGAGAAGATGTGCCGAACAAGGATGAGTTGAGTACACCGCAGGTCATTTTCGGCCGGCACCGACAACCAGATCCTAAGTTTTGTAGAGCGTCGTCGCTCAAGTCAGAATTCCAKAGTCTCGACGTGTCGGAGGGACGGTGCCGACTCTTGGGTAGGGTCATATGCGAGCGGCAGGGGAAATGCTGCCAGGAAGGCGCCCGCGTCGTACTCGAAAGGAATCCAACAGCTGTCCACTGCCTCAATAACGGCACCCCAATCTGTGCACTGATTGCGCTGCTGTGAGTACGCCCAGAAAAATGGTCTTCGCCCTCCGGCATAGAATTCCCACACCCGCGGATCGGTGGTGCACGGCTCCGACAGCACGACCTTAATGACCCCATTCTGCGCACCAGACTGATAGCCAAAGTTGAGCGCTGGAATACCGTATGCTTCCGCGATTACTACGCCATGGAAGCTCTGTGACGCAATCCTCTTGCATGAGCGAATGAGCCGCAGCTTGGCGAGCAGTCCGCGCCATGTCGGCTCATGCCACGTATTGATGACTAGCACGCTGCTCGCGTCGGCAGAATTGACGAGATAACACAGGCTATCCGCGTGCGCCGGAGCGTCGGGGTGGTGGCCGGACACATCTCCGATGTGCGGGATGACGCCGAGCTCGTAGCGCTTCCTGACAGGTTCATCAATGATCGATGGTAGTAGCCACACAGGGTCGCCATAAACTTCGGGCACCTCGATTCCGGCATCCCGGTAGTGCTGGGCGCTGATCGGCCCACGCATCGCGCGGACGTCATAGGCCGTCCTCTCTGCGTTTTCGGCGAATACGCCGCCCCGAGCGTAGGTCC